>NC_014306.1:2700088-3000098 GCF_000196615.1 Erwinia billingiae Eb661 | reverse complement strand
CTTTGCTCAAAAAAAGAAAAAGCCGGCAAACGCCGGCATTTTTACTGTGCAGGATGTGATTATCTCACATTAACATAAATGCCACTGGTGACATTGTCCGTCAAACGGACCACATGATAAATAACTTGTTTGTTGTGTGTTTTAATTTTGCGTTTAATATTTCCTTTATGGGAGGAAACCGTCTTGGCCTTAATTTGCATTTTATCCGATATTTGAATTGTATCGTGGCCAGACATCCACATTTTAAGCATATTTGATTCTGTTTGGCTCAGCGTCAGTGGATGCACGTCGAAACCTGCGGAATACCGCGGGGAAACATTGAGTTTCTTTTGAAAATAAGAAAGCAATAAATTATCCAGAGTGGCCGGCTTAATCGATTTTGATGTAATAATCAGGTTCTTACGAACGTAGAGATATTCCTCAAAATGGATGTTAGATATGGCCATGAAGATAAAGAACAGCGTGTCAGGATGCTGCATAATAATATTTCTTATGCGCTGACTGGCATCTGCTTCATGAATGAAACAATCTTCGTTAATAAAAACCACGCCTGGCTGATACTGTTGGCATTTTGCTTGTAATTGATCAATGTCAGTGACGGAAGTAATGTTTTTCTTTTTAACACCCTTCACAGTCATATAATCGGTAAGCCCTAGCCGTGTATAGCTGCATGAATCCATTATAATTGTTGGCATTGTAGCGACCCTCACCAAATTGTTATCCGTTTAAATCAACGATGAATTACGCGTTTGTGTAGTTACAAGAGTAAATTGTTCTTATGACGATCTTATTATTTACCCGGCAGTAAATCTGTGTGAGCGAGCGCCCACTGGTCAGATCTGTCCATGCCCGAGGTAATATTTAGGTTTAGTCAGCAGATAAAACCAGTCTTTCGACGCTGAAAATCCACGTTCAGAATGAGTGACTGGCAAATTTTCTTAGCACAGCATGCAGCATGTTTTTTGTGAGCCACGCCACTATCGCGCAAAACACAGAAAAGTCTGATAGGACGATTCCTAAAAAACATTCGTCATGCGAATGTGTGACGCTGTGTGGTGTGTTGACAATGCCGCAAAATGCGGTTTGACACAAGATAAACCACCAAAAATAAAATTTCCAGTAAAAACAGGCAGTTGTTTGTTTTATGAACGTTAACGTTCCCGTAACAATCTACCCGTTTCGAAAATCAAAATACGCTAACTGGGATTTAATAAGAATAATTTTCATTGTCCGAATTAACTTATCAGAATTTCCTTAATGAAATTCTGATAATTTTGGTTCGAAAAATGCACAAACACATTTCACATACTTAACAGTAGCGACATTATGATCTATGGATACATTAATTTATCTGGCGGGCATCTCGCTGAGTACACTGGCGAGTAAATCAAACACTTCACTGAACAAATGCTCACAGAATGGGGCGAGGAGGGGCATCATCAGGCTAATGAAGATGATCCCTATAGATAAGGTGACCGGGAAGCCAATAGCGAAAACCGACAGTTGAGGTGCAACACGGTTTAACAAACCCAGTGCCAGGTTAAGGGTGAGGAGCAGAGTTATCAACGGTAGCGCTAATCGCAGACCGTTAAGGAAAATTAGACTGGCCGCTTTGGTCAGGGCAAGGAAAGCATTGCCGTTGATCGGATCGCCGCCGATTGGCAAGGTGTGAAAACTGTCGGCAACCATCGAGATCAGCCAGAGGTGTCCGTTGAAGGACAAAAACAGCAGCATGGCCAGCATATCGAGAAATCGTGCCAGTACCGGCATGTTCAAACGGCTGGCCGGATCGAAGAACGTGGCAAAGGACAGTCCCATTTGCAAACCAATCACTTCTCCCGCCGTCCGCACCGCAGCGAAGGCGAATTGCATCGTAAAACCTATCGCCACACCAATCAGAATTTGCTGAATCAACAGCCAGAATCCGCCAACTGAGAACAGCGTCACGTTTGTCGGCGGTAAAGAAGGCAGCAAAACGTAAGTGATCATCACGCCGAGGCCGATTTTCACTTTCTTGCTGATGGATTTCTCGCTCAGCAGTGGCGCGGTCATGATCAACGCCAGTACACGCGCCAGCGGCCAGAAGAGTTGGCTGATCCAGAACACCAGCTGACTGCTGTCGATGTTAATCATTAACCGATCATATACGGGAGGTTAGTGAACAGGGTACGCATATAGTCGAGTACCAGATTCAGCATCCACGGCCCGGCGATCACCATAGTGGCGACAACCGCGAGGATTTTCGGGATAAAAGAGAGGGTCTGTTCGTTGATCTGGGTCGCCGCCTGCAGCAGGCTGATAATCAGACCGCTGACCAACGCGGCCAGCAGCAGTGGGGCAGCAACCGCCAGGGCAACCTGCATTGCATCGTGCCCGATAACCATAACCGATTCAGGTGTCATAGAGACTCCGGAGAAATAAAAGGGAAGTGCATTTTTCGGGGCGAAGTGGCTCCGCCCTCAATTTTTTTGGCAAATAAACGGTTAACTGTAAAAACTTTGCGCCAGCGAGCTGACCAACAGCGACCAGCCGTCAACTAATACAAACAGCATCAGCTTAAAGGGCAGTGAGATAGTGGCCGGTGGCACCATCATCATCCCCAGCGCCATCAGTACGCTGGCAACCACCAGGTCGATAATCAAAAACGGGATAAACACGGTAAAACCAATCTGGAAAGCCGTTTTCAATTCGCTGGTGACATAGGCGGGTAACAGAATACGCATCGGCACGGCTTCCGGTCCCTGCAATGGCGGGGAGTTGGAGAGACGGGCAAACAGCGCAAGGTCGGCTTCACGGGTCTGGCGCAGCATAAACTCACGCAGCGGCTGTGCCCCTTTATCAATCGCATCCTGCATGCTGATCTTGTCCTGACTGAACGGCAGATAAGCATCCTGGTAAATTTTGTCGAACACTGGACCCATAATAAAGAAGGTCAGGAACAGCGCCAGACCGAGCAGCACCTGGTTCGGCGGTGCGGACGGCGTGCCCAGTGCGTTACGCAGCAGGCCAAACACGATAATGATGCGGGTGAAGCTGGTCATCATCAGCAGGATGGCGGGCAGGAAGGTCAGCGAGGTGATGAAGACCAGCGTCTGTACCGGTAATGACCAACTCTGGCCGCCGTTGGCGGTTGGGTGGCTCATCAGGCCAGGCAGCTGCGCGTGCACATCAGGCGCGATCAGTAAAAACAGCGCCAGCAGAGGAAGAAAGCGTTTCATTATGGCTTACCGGGGCGTTTGAGTAGGGACTGTAACACCTGACGGAAGTCTGCCGTCGCAGCCGGAGGCTCCGGATTTTCCTGCTGCGGTTTAGGCGGCAGGGTATGTAAATGGGTAATCTGTTGACCGGTCACACCCAGCACCAAACGGGCATCTTCCACGTCGACAATCACCACGCGTTCGCGCTGGCCAACCTGGCAACTGGCGCTGACGGTCAGGCTGCTTTGCCCGCGAATGCCGCGTTTCGGCGTAAAGCCAAAGCGTTTTGCTATCCAGGCACAGGCCAGGATCAGCAGGATAATCACCGCCAGCACGCTGCTGACCTGCGTCAGCATCGAACCGGTGGACACAGCAGGCTGACCTGCTGGTATTGGCTGGAGTGAACCGGTCTTCATTTAGCGGCTCAGACGACGCATACGTTCGGTCGGGGTGATGATGTCGGTGATACGCACGCCGTATTTATCGGCCACCACCACCACTTCACCCTGCGCAATCAGATAGCCGTTGATCAGGATATCCAGCGGCTCGCCCGCCAGGCCTTCCAGTGAGACCACGGAACCCTGAGTCAGACGCAGCAGCTCTTTAATGGTCATTTTGGTGCGGCCGAGCTCCACGGTCAGTTTGACCGGGATGTCCATAATCAGATCGATATCCTGCAGCGAACCGGTGATATCGTTGCTCTCCAGAGATTTAAACACCCCTTCAGAAGACGGCGTGCTAGCTTGCTCATTCATCGCGTCAGCCCACAGGTCGTCCGCGGAGATGTCGTCTTCGGACGGCTTATTCGTATCACTCATCGGGCTGTTCCTCGTTCATCGAATTCAAAATCGGGTTAATCAGATGTTCCACACGCAGCGCGTACTGCCCGTTAAGGGTGCCGTACTGGCTGGTTAACACCGGCACGCCGTCGACATGGGCGATGATGCGGTCCGGCTTTTCAATCGGTAAAACGTCACCTGGCTTCAGCGCCAGCAGACGGGAAATGCGCATCGACACTTCACCAAAGTTGGCAATCAGCTCCAGTTCGGAGTGCTGAACCTGCTTCACCAGCGTGTCGCGCCAGTTCTGGTCTTCCTGACGGGAGTTCTCCAGCGGTGGATTGACCAGCGTTTCACGCAGTGGCTCAATCATGCTGAACGGGATACAGATATTGAACTCGCCGACCAGGTTACCAATCTCGACCTGGAACGGCGTGGTGATCACGATATCGTTCGGCGAGGTGGTGATGTTGGTGAACTTCACCTGCATTTCTGAGCGCACATACTCTACGTCCAGCGGATAAATCGGCTTCCACGCTTCGCTGTAGCCTTCAAGGGCCAGTTTCAGCATGCGGCGGATCACCCGCTGTTCGGTCGCGGTAAACTCGCGGCCTTCCACTTTTGTCGGGAAACGACCGTCACCGCCAAACAGGTTATCCACGGCGATAAACACCAGGCTTGGCGAGAACACCACCAACGCCGTACCGCGCAGCGGCTTCAGGTGGATCAAGTTCAGGTTGGTCGGCACCGGCAGGTTACGGGCAAACTCATGGTAAGGCTGAATTTTAATCGCCCCTACCGTGATGTCCGGGCTGCGGCGCAGCAGGTTAAACAACGCCATGCGATAAGAGCGGGCAAAACGTTCGTTGATGATCTCCAGCGCCTGCAGACGTTCGCGAACCATGCGACGCTGGGTATTAGGATCATACGGACGAATGTCGTTATCGCCCTTGCTGGTGGTGGTTTCTTCTGCCGCACTGTCGCTGTCGCCATTGAGCAGTGCGTCGATTTCCGCTTGTGAGAGAATGCTGTCGCCCATAATGTCTACCTCAGGATAAAGGCAGTGAACAGAACATCGTTCACAACCTGCTGAGGTTCACCTTGTACCAGCGGTGGTGCCAGTACAGCTTTGATTTGTTTCATCAGTTCCTGTTTGCCCTGCTCGCTGCTCAACGCGGAAGCGTCCTGGCGGGAGAGCAACAAAAGCAGACGGCTGCGAACTTCCGGCAGATAGTCGTTAATGCGACGACGGGTGTCTTCGTCAGGCAGACGCAGCG
This sequence comes from Erwinia billingiae Eb661, assembly GCF_000196615.1. Taxonomy (NCBI): domain Bacteria; kingdom Pseudomonadati; phylum Pseudomonadota; class Gammaproteobacteria; order Enterobacterales; family Erwiniaceae; genus Erwinia; species Erwinia billingiae. The sequence goes on along the minus strand of NC_014306.1, from coordinate 2,994,845 downwards.
TAAAGCCAACATACAGCACCCGATCGGGATCGTTGTCTGGATTGATTAAGTTAACGGTGAAGGTGTCCAGCGCATAGAAGACCGGTGCGACAGGCACGGCAGGTTTTTCAGCCTTCGCACTGTCAGCAGGGGACTTCATCATGTGCCAGACCATATAGCCCGCCACGCTGCAAGCAACCACTGTTACGAGCAGTAACAGGGGTATCAGGAGCTTACGTTTGCCGCTTTTGGCTTTCTTATCAGTCATATGAGCTATAACTTCCTGTGATTATCTTCGAGGTGCGGTGCCACTTAATCCGCTATCCCACGGTGTTATGGGCAGATTATGGCGCGTCTTGCGCTAAACAATAGGCAGATAAGACGCGCGTTTTGCCACTAGCTTATGCGTTTGTCACCGTCAGGCGAAAATATCAACAGCGTTGGAACCGGCTGCACGCGCCTGTAATGAGGCTGGAACGGCAATCGCGGTGACATCACTGTCGTTTTCTGCTGCAAGACTAAATGTGTTACCACGTGAGTTATTACGCTGCGGATCCTGCTGGTTGCCAGAGCTCTGACCCTGCTGGAACGCATCGCTGCTAACGTTACTCTGGCCGAGGTTGATGCCGTTTTCTGCCAGTGCGGTACGCAGCTGCGGAATAGCCGCTTCCAACGCCGCACGAACCTGGCTGTGGCCCGACACCATATTCAACTGCGCCTGGTCGTTATCCAGCTTCAGACTGATCTGAATGCTGCCCAAATCCTGTGGATGCAAATGCAGTTCAGCCGTTTGCTGACCGTTTTTGCTGAACATCAGGATCTGCTGACCTAACGCCTGCTGCCACTCCTGGCTGCCAAGCTGTGAACTTAGCTGCGCGCTGGCCGGCGCCGTCACCAGTGAAGTGGTGACCGGCGTGGTCAGTGAAGAAGCCGCACTGATAACATTATTGGTTATCGTCGACGCGGGGGCAGAACTTGAATTTTCTTTATCTGTCTCTTTGCCCGTGTGGCCCATGGCCTGCTGGAAAGCGGTGTTCAGCACGCTGGTATCCACCGTGGCTTTCTGAGACGCGCCGGCAGTGGATGCGGTGGTGGTGGCCGTATCAGCCTTGCCGCTGACGTTGCCTTTATCACTCTCTTCCGTGGTGTCCGCGCCGAGCAGCGAAGCGAGGGTCGACTGCTTCGCGCCCTTAATGCTTTGTTCGTCAGACAGCGATTCGGTGCCTTTGGCCTGTGTCGTCACCGGCTGGGCGGTGGTGGGTGGCAGCATGGCGAACAGCGCCTGCAGCGTTTGCATATCGCTCTGATTCAGCGTTGGCGCGGCGGCCTGACTTTCGTCCGTGGTTTTATCGTCGGTCTTGATGTCTTTGCCGGTTTTCTCGGGCTGCAGCAGGGCACTCAGGGTTTCAGGCTTGTCCAGCGCCGCCAGCAGAGCATTCAGCCTGGCTTTGGAAGACTGGCCCGCGTCAGCCGTTTCACCGGCAGCCGCGGTGGTGGCTGCGGCGGTGGTGGCCTGGCCTTTTTCGCTCTGTTGCGCCAGGGTCAGCAGCTTGTTTCCCAACAGGGTCAAAAAGCCTTTAGCGGTGCCTTCACCCGCAGCGGACGCTTCGCCGGCTGCGGCGGTGGTGGTATCGGTCCCCACGTCTGCTGACGCTGACGCAGAGGCGGAATGACTGGACGTCGTGGTTTTGGTCCCGGAAGTAACAACAAGTGGCAAAGTGATCATTCGCCTTTCCTCAATGATGCCCGTTGGGCAAATTCATCCATCCGTTTCTGATCGAGACGGTTTTCCTGTAATAATTCGTTGGCCTGCGCACGCGCATGCAGCGTTTCGTAGGCATGGAGCCGCTGCTGCTTATCGCGCCAGAAGGTCAGGGCGTTTTCCACCCGGCTGCTCCAGTGCAGAAGCTGCTGACGATGCTGTTCGATGGCTTTTTCCAGCGTTTCGATAAACTGGTGGTAGTTGTACCAGCGGGTGCTGGCAATGCCTTCCGCCATGGTGTTGTTCAGCGTTTTACGGTATTCGTCCTGGTAGTTCAGCAGCATGGATAACTGTTCGTCGGCCTGCTTGTGCGCGCGCCGGACGTCACCCAACTGGATGGCCGCCTTCTCAAGATCTTTCTGTGCCAGACCGCACAGGGTTTCGATGGGTGATGCTTGTTTTGCCATGCTTCCTCCGCCAGGGTCGGACTTCTCCGCTCGGGCCGCCCGTTAGCCAAAGATTGCCTGTAGGTGCAAACAGGCATCGTCAAATGTGCTGCGCTCAAACATGCCCTGTTGCAGGAAGGTTTCCAGCTCGGGGTAGAGTTTGATTGCTTTATCCAGTGTCGGATCGCTGCCTGCGGCGTAAGCGCCGACGCTGACCAGATCACGGTTACGCTGATAGCTCGACAGCAACTGCTTGAACTGGCGAACCCGCGCGTAGTGCGGCTCATCAATCAGGTGCGCCATCACGCGGCTGATTGAGGCTTCGATATCGATGGCCGGATAGTGACCGGACTCCGCCAGACGGCGGGACAGCACAATGTGTCCGTCCAGAATGGCGCGGGCGGAGTCCGCAATCGGATCCTGCTGATCGTCGCCTTCGGTGAGAACGGTATAGAAAGCGGTAATCGAGCCGCCGCCATCAATGCCGTTACCGGCACGTTCAACCAGCGCCGGCAGCTTGGCGAAAACCGATGGCGGATAGCCTTTGGTTGCCGGCGGCTCGCCAATCGCCAGCGCGATTTCACGCTGTGCCATCGCGTAACGGGTCAGTGAATCCATAATCAGCAGCACGTGCTGGCCACGGTCACGGAAATCTTCGGCGATACGGGTAGCATAAGATGCGCCCTGCATACGCAGCAGGGGGGAAACGTCAGCCGGCGCCGCAATCACTACCGCACGCGCACGGCCTTCGGTGCCGAGAATATTTTCGATAAAGTCTTTTACTTCGCGACCACGTTCGCCGATCAGGCCAACCACAATCACGTCCGCTTTGGTGTAGCGGGCCATCATGCCTAGCAGCACGCTTTTACCGACGCCCGAGCCGGCAAACAGGCCCATACGCTGTCCACGTCCGACCGTCAGCAGGGCGTTGATGGCGCGCACGCCGGTATCCAGTACGTCGGTTATCGGCGTTCTCTGCAACGGGTTGAATGGTGGGGTGATTAACGGTGCGCGATAACCGGTTTCCGGTGCCGGCAAACCATCCAGCGGACGACCGCTGCCATCCAGCACGCGGCCCAATAATTCCGGGCCGAGCATCAGCTGCTTGCCGCTGTGCTTATCGCCAGACAGACGGGCGTAAACGCGTGCGCCGGGTAAGATGCCTTCCACTTCTTCCAGCGGCATCAGGAACAGCCGCTGGCCATTGAAGCCAACCACTTCGGCCTCAACTTCCGCCACGCCATTATTGTCCGCGCGTTCAATCACGCAGGTGGCACCGAGCGGCAGCTGCAAGCCGGTCGCCTCCAGCACCAGGCCGGTCGCACGGGTTAACCGTCCGTAGCGGCGCACTTCGGGTAACTGGTTCAAACGTTGTTCGAACGATTCCATGGCGCCAAGCCAGCGTGAAAGGCGAGTGGTCATTACAGTTCTCCCGGTGCTGCAAGGCGGCAAAGTTCATGCCAGCGGGTGGCGAGGCTGGCATCCAGATCGCCATCTTCGGCGCTGACTTTGCAACCGCCAGGATGGATCGTGCTGTCAGCCATCAGACGCCAGCCGTGCAGGCTGAGCGTGGCACCCAGCGTTTGTTCTACGCGCTGTAAATCGTCCGGATGTACCCGCAGCGTCGGTTTGCCGCTTAACATCGGTTCCTGCTGGATCATGCCCTGAATCTGACGAAGCAGGGCGGTGCCATCGACGTGCGGCGCCTGACCGATGACCTGACGCGCGGCTTCCAGCGCCAGCTGCATCAGTCGGGCGGCAATCACGCTGTCCAGCGCTTCCAGCGTATGGTTGAATTCTGATACCAGCTGCTGCATACGCGCCTGAAGCGGCGCCTGCTGCTGCTGTGCTTCCGCCAGACCCTGCTGAAAACCGGCGTCGTATCCTGCTTTCTGGCCTTCGGCAAAACCTTTCTGCTGACCTTCGGCATAGCCCAGACCCTGGGCTTCACTGCGCACCTGGGTCTGGAGCTGCTCCAGCTCAAACTGCTGCCGGTTGAAGGGTTCTTCCGGCTGCTCTTCCTCGACGATTTCTTCGATCTTGGGCTTGTTCAACTGCCCGAGATCGTTGGGCTGCCAGCGCTGCCACGGTAAGGAAGATTTATCAGACATACTGTTCCTCGCCACCACCAATCACCATCTCGCCACTTTCTGCCAGACGACGAACGATAAGCAGGATGGCTTTCTGTTCGCTTTCCACCGCAGACATACGCATTGGGCCACGGTTGGACAGGTCGTCGCGCAGGATATCTGCCGCACGCGAGGACATGTTTTTCAGGAACTTCTCGCGCAACGGCTGCTCGGAACCTTTCAGAGCCACCAGCAGCGATTCGGATTCCACTTCCTGCAACAGGCGCTGGATGCTGCGATCGTCGACCTGGATAAGGTTTTCGAACAGGAACATCTCGTCGATAATTTTCTGTGCCAGCTCGCCGTCGAACTCGCGAACCGCTTCGATAACCGCTTCTTCCTGCTGGGTCTTCATCAGGTTGATGATTTCCGCCGCCGTTCTCACGCCGCCCATCTTCGCGCGCTTGAGGTTCTGGCCATCGAGCAGGCCGTTCAGCACTTCGGTCAGTTCTGCCAACGCCGCCGGCTGTACGCCGCCGAAGGTGGCAATACGCAGCATCACATCGTGGCGCAAACGTTCGTCGAACTGAGCAACAATATCCGCCGCCTGAGCACGTTTGAGGTGCACAAGGATGGTGGCGATAATCTGCGGGTGTTCGTCGCGGATAAGATCGGCCGCCGCTTGTGGCTCCATAAAGTTGAGGGTGTCCATGCCGCTGGTGGTTTCCCGCGTTTCGAGAATATCTTCCAGCAGGGTGGCGGCCTTCTCCTCGCCCAGCGCTTTAACCAGCACCGTACGCAGATAATCATTCGAGTTGACGCTCAGTGCCGCAAACTGCTCGGCATCGATTTCGAACTCGCGCAGCACATCGGTCAGCTGCTTGTGGGACACCTGACGCATATTAGAAATGGCAGAACTCAGGTGCTGGACTTCGCGGCTGTCGAGGTGTTTGAACACCTCAGCAGCGCGGTCTTCACCAATCGTCATCATCAGGATGGCGCTTTTTTCAGTACCGGTGAGACTCATAGCTCGTCCTTCATCCACTGGCGAATAACCAGAGCCACCACACGCGGGTCATTTTCTGACATATCGCGAATACGCTGGCTCATGACCTCAGCACTCATGCGGTGCTGAGATTTACGTTCCTGATCCTGCTCGTCTTTCGACAGGCTGACGGCCACGGCATCGTCACCGGATTCTTCCCGAGCCTGCTTAGCAACGGCCGCGGCTTCAACAGCAGCCTTCTCCAGCTCTGCCTTGCGGCGCAGCTGTGGGCGAACCAGCTTGCGGTAAAGGATCCAGGCAACAATCAGTACCAGTAACCAGCGTCCCAGTTCCATCATCTGGTCGATGAAGGCCGGCTGTTTCCAGAACGGTACGTCATCACTGGTGTCTTCAGTTACGGTGAACGGTGAGTTAACCACGTTCAGACTGTCTCCGCGTTTGTCCGAATAGCCCATCGCCTCACGGGTCAGGTTTTCAATCTGTTTCAACTGTGCATCGGTCAGGGCAATTGGCTTACCGGCTGCGTCTGCTTTGTAGTTCACCACCACCGCGACCGACAGGCGCTGGACTTCACCGACGTTCATCTTGGTGTGAAGGATGGTGCGGTCCACTTCATAGTTGGTGGTGTTGTCGGTGCGGGTATTCGACGGACCGGCCTTGGCGGTGCTGGCGCTGGAACCCTGATTCGCCGCTGCCGCGTTGCCGTTCTGTCCATTCTGACCGTTTTGGCCGTTCTGGTTGTTTGCCGCAGGCGTGGTCACCGGTGCGGTATTCGCCGGAGCAGGCTGGTTGGAAAGGGCACCCGGAACGCCGCCAGGATACTGTCCGCCAATCTGTTCGCTGTCGCTGGTCTGGCGAGAGCGGACAGCCTGAGTAGACGGGTCGCTGTTTGGCTGATATTTCTCGTCGGTCTGCTCACGGGCATTAAAGTCGATCTGCGCAGTCACCTGAGCATGAACGTTGCCGGTTCCGACAATAGGATTAAGGATGGCTTCGATGCGAGACTGGAAGCGGTTTTCAACATCGGTGGCGTATTTCAGCTGAGCATCATTCAGATCGCGGCCAGCATTATCTGATTGGGTCAGCAGGTGACCGGCCTGGTCAACAACGGTCACATTGCCCGGTGGCAGTCCGGCGACGCTGCTGGAAACCATATGCACGATGGCACTGATTTGCCCCTGATCGAGCGCACGACCCGGTTGCAGCGTTAAGGTGACTGAAGCGGTCGGGGATTTCTGCTCGCGGACAAACAGGGACGGTTTTGGCATCGCGAGGTGGACACGAACATTTTTAACCGGGCCCAGCGTTTCGATGGTCCGCGCGAGTTCACCTTCCAGCGCGCGCTGATAGTTAACCTGCTCGCTGAACTGGCTGATGCCGAATTTTTCCTGATCCAACAGCTCAAAGCCCACGGCTCCGCCTTTCGGCAGACCCTGTTGGGCTAAACGCAGGCGCAGCTCATGCACTTTTTCAGCCGGCACCATTAATGCACCGCCTTTATCATCAAACTGATAAGGGATGTTCATTTGGGTGAGCTGAGTAATGATTGCTCCGCCGTCTTCATCACTGAGGTTGTTGTACAGCACACGGTACTCAGGCTGTTTAGCCCAGAGCGCCATGGCGATAACGATGGCGATCACCGCCGCCGCCGCAATGATGATTGGGATGCGAGGATTAGCGCGTAAACGAGTAAAAAGGTCGTTCAGACCTTTCTTCTCGGGTTGATCCTGCGTGACAGTTGCATTCATGACTCTTTCCTGGCTGACAGTTGACCGGACTGTTTCGTGTAGTGTCGTAACAAAACTGACTCCCTGATGCGCTGGCGAAAAATTTTCACTTCTAATGGCTGCCATTATTTTCTGAATCAGGAAATTCGATGGCTGGATAAGCCGTGTTTTATGCGCTTATTTAGCGGCTTTGTCTTATTGACATTGTGTTAAGTTTTCACCCATCAAAAAAATCACCGTCCACTTAGCAAGGTAAAACATGTCAATTCAGGGTATCGAAAGTGTTATGCAGCAGCTGCAAACCGCAGCGATTCAGGCCAGCGGCAAGAGTACCGATGCCTCCAGCCATGCGGATTTTGCCGGTGAGCTGAAAGCCGCACTGAACAAGATCAGCGACACGCAGAATGAAGCCCGCACGCAAGCGCAGGACTTTGAGCTGGGTAAGCCAGGCATCAACCTGAACGATGTGATGGTGGATATGCAGAAGTCGTCGGTGTCGATGCAGATGGGGATTCAGGTGCGTAACAAGCTGGTGAGTGCGTACACTGACATCATGAATATGCAGGTTTAGCGGGTGTAAGAGACGTGACGGCACAAAAAAGCCCGCATGGCGGCGGGCATGTGCTCAGGTCTTGTTGCATAAATGTTACTTTTAAGACTAATACCCCCCAGATAATTCGGACAGAAGCGTCGGGGAGTGATATTGTAATTTCTTCTTGTTCACAGTTTATGAAGGTTACTATTCCTATTATCAGATTCAAATGCCCGTCATGTCATGGATGTCAGTTCCGTTTATCGCCCCATAACATCACGCCAAAAAATCCCCACGGTGCTAACTGTATTTTCTGCAAAGCCGGAATGCAGGCCAGCGCTCAGACTCTTACTCACTAACACACTTCGACCGTAAAAACTCTTGATTGCCGCGAATGAAAATCGGGTGAGTCACTAACCCAGCACTTCAGCGCTGCAATCAGGGTGTAAAACTGCTCTTACCCCTCTCTTACCCCTCGCTTACCCCGACAATCAATCTTCTATTTAAGAAATCAATCGCTTACCCCGACAATCAATTTTCTATTCCAGAAATCAATCGCTTACCTCAAATCACTCTTTTACCTCAACAATCACTCACTTATCCCTGACCGATTTCACCACGCGTTGGCTGCACCCACTCAGCGCTTCAGCAATCTTACTGGCCAACCGACGATCGCGCTGTCGCCGCGCCAGGGCTTCTGCACGGCGGGCTTTGTAACGACTTTTGCTGGTGCCATGTTGCTGGCACGCTTTCCAGATGATCGTGGTCATCATAACCTCCTGATTTTTACGGCTGGCTGGTATTCATTCAGGGAAAATATGACCATTAAATCAGTTAACAGCATAAATATATCCCCTCCTAAAAACGATAGCCATAGTTATTATTAATATCAATGGTTATGATGAAAATAACTGTACTTATAGATTTACGTCATTGAATTTAAACGCAAAAATGTTTTTTTATCGCTTTTTTTACGCTTTATTCTGGCGATGTTATAGAAAGCTTTACTAATCTATTCAGTTGAATCAATGCGTCAAAACCCCTGTGCAGGTTAACTGTCACAGAGGGGGGAATTTGCGAGGAGTAACTGATGATATCTGTACTGCACAGAGTATCCGGAGGGCGATACAAGGAAACCATTCTGCAAGGGCAGGATGTCAGTACTTACCGTCTTAAATCACGGATCAGGAAGATTGCAACACCCGTCAGTTCTGACTCGTCAGAGAGCTCTACAGCGGGCAATCTGGGATCATCTACGGTCAAAAAACCATTAGAGGGGCCCTCAAGATAACGGTATACGGAGAGGCGGGAATTGACCTTTGCAATCACCAAATCTCCAGATTCTGCTGGTACTTCAGTGTCGATGATGACGATGCTGCCGGCGGTGGCTTCTGAGCAACCGCTGTTGCGGTCAAGAATATAGGCTCGCCAGCTCTTCTTCGCCTTTGCGCCATTAGGGGCTGAGACCACTTCTCCTGTTTTTCCATCTGGCCCCCAAACGGAAATAGTAGTACCACTCTTTACTTTGTCAATGGCGCTAATGGCGGAGGCGCCGCGCATCTCTCCTTCGCCGTTAGCCAGCCACTGTACGTTCACGTCGAGGGCGCGGGCAATGTCGACCAGTTTGCGGGAGCCTTCTGCTTCCCCTTTGGTCAGACGCCAGATTGTAGGCTGCGATACGCCGGAGGCTTTAGCTAAAGCACCCTGGGTAATTCCCATCATGGACATAGCCATGTTCAGTCGGTAAGCGAGTGTATTCGGTTTCATATACCAGAATTTATAGCGAAGGCTATTTTTCGTCAAACACGCTTTGCTATTGACGAAGTTAATAGCTATTGCTATTAATTTATCATAAGCAATAGCAAGGAGGATATTCAGCGCCACGGAATGCTATCGGATTTACTGCTCTTTCACAATCTGGCCGCCCAGCCTAATCGCTGGCAACGCATCCGACGTCTTCGTATGACGCAGATTTATCCCGATATTTGGGTCAGATCTGCCGACTTGAACTTAGCAGGTGTTTACGAAAAGTGCCGAATAGATCGGCTCGTTACCTGCCTGAATGCTGATTTAAGGAGTCATTATGCGAGACATCAAGCTATTACTGGAAAGCTGGGGCGGCTGGGCGGCCACCGATCGCAATGGTATCGGTTACTCTTCCGTTGCGGCCGGTTTCCGTGGTCTGATTACCTCCTCACCGGTTCCCCGTCCTGTCTGCAGTGACAACGACGGCATTCTGCTCGACAGCTGCATCAGCCGTCTGAAAAAAAATCATCCTGATGAACATGCGCTGCTGGTTGCTCACTATCTGTTCAGAGTTTCACTTCGCTCCATTGCCCGCCGACGCCGTTGCGCTGACGGCACCATTCGCAAGCAACTCCAGACCGCAGAAGGTTTTGTCGAAGGGGTGTTATCCGCGCTGGATATAACGCTTGAATGTGAAAATTAATTTATTTTCAGAAAAAGTGGTTGCGTACGCAATTACCGATCCATGATGTTAAAAAGGCAATTTAATCTTCACCCTTGAAGCACTTTCAATACCGGGGAATTCACGTTACATGAATTCAGGCTGGTGCCTGTTTTCGCATGAGGAGGTGGGGAATGAGTAAGATAATACAGATATTAACCTATGAAGAAGGATATAAGGATCGGCCTTATATTGACACTGAAGGTTATCCAACCGTTGCCTGTGGGATCGTTATCGGTCCCAAAGACGCTTCGCTGGTTAATTATCAATTTACCGTACCAAAAACGGTGGGCGATATTTGGATGCAAAAAATGCTGGATGACAAAATTCAGCTGATGAATACGCGTCCTTCTATTGTCGCTGCATTGAAGCAATGTAATCCAGCGCGTGCCGATGTGCTGTACAGCATGGCCTATCAGCTGGGTGTTGATGGTCTGGCAGCCTTCAAAAATACGCTGGTGATGATCTCAAACGGTCATTTCGATGGCGCGGCGGAAGGCATGCTCAGCAGCTTGTGGGCACGGCAAACGCCGCAGCGGGCAAAACGACTGGCGCAGGTGATGCGCAGCGGTACGTATGATGCTTATCAGGGGGTTATATGAAATTCATTCTGTTTTTACTGATTGTGCTGGCGGTGATTTTCCTGGTCTGGTGGGTAAGCAAGCACGGCAAAATCGAGTTGGTCTCCCATACCAAACTGCTGTTTAAGACCTGGTCGGTCTGGCTGGCGTCAGCCGGTTCCGCCATCGGCGCCTGGGCCCAGTCATTCCCGGATTCCGCGATGAATGCCTGGACCGCATTACCGGAAGATGTGAAGACCTTTATGCCGCAGCATTATCTCGGATTTGTCGCCTCTTTTATGGTCGCGATGGCGGTTATCGCCCAGTTTGTTCGGCAGAAAACCTTAGCCATACAGCGCCAGGCAACGGAGGGTAAAGCATGAGCACACTTCTTGCGCTTTTTACCGGCAGCTGGCATGGGCTGGCTGCAATCGGGGTGGTGTTTGCCGCGTTAATCGCCAGCTGGTTTGGCGGCAAAAAAATCGGCAAGGTGCAGCAAAAAGCTACCTCTGACGTCACGGCGGCAAAGCAGGAAGCCGATCGCGTGGCTATCGTCGCCAATAAACAGGCTATGGATATTAAGGAGGTTAAAAATGTTCAGGACAGTAATAACGTGCTTACTGATGACGCTGCTCGTAACAAGCTGCGCGACTCAACATGGAACAACCCACAATAGTCCCCAGCTTATTCAGGACTCCTCCTGTACGTTATTTTCACCCATCCGTACTTACGGTAAGGACTGGCAGGTCATTGATATCAGGACGGTGAAGGAAATTAACGTCCACAACGATACCTGGAATAAAGTTTGCGCAACTAAAAAGGAAGATTAACCCATTCACCCACAGGGAAAGGGTGATTTTATCCCTCAGGAGTTATGACTTATCTTTTATTTTTCCTTTAATGAATTTTTCATTTAGGCGATTCGCTACGGCTTATTGCCCCGGAGGTTATTATGATTGAAGTTAACTCATTTGCTGAATTGAGAACAACTGCACCTGCCAAAGCTGGCGATTTGGCTATTCTGCGCCGTTATTACGATAAGGATTCCACATTCCGTGGCGGCGGTGATTTTGTTGGTTTTCTCAGCGCAACGCCGCCGGCGGATGATTCAGGCACGCTGGCAGCCGGCAGCACTTTTTACTGGAAACGCGTCATTCACGATCCGGATGAACTCAACATCTATCACTTTGGCGGGAAGGGTGACGGCGTGACCGATGACAGTGGCGCCTTCAAACTGATGATGAGCTGGGCGCAGACCTTTAATACCAACGCCAAGGATCTCGGTGTGCGCTTCCCGGCCGGAAAGTTCCTGATTAATCCCATCGATTATACCGGGACCGACGCCGCCTTCTTTTATATCTACGGCGATGACAATCCCCATGGTGCCATGCCACGCACCACCATCGTGTCCAACAAGTCCACCGCACCGGTATTCAAAGTGCAGGCACGGCGCGTGGCCATCAAGGGCATCGCGTGGAATGGCCAGGCCACGGCGGATATCACCACCAATAAAGCGGCGATTACCTCGGCGATGTGTACCAACCAGCAGCCGTTTTTTGAAAATACCATCGTTGCGGGGGAGTCAGTGGTGATTAATCGCTTCCGGGCGTCAAACAATGGCGGCACGGTCATCAAGCTGTTGGATACCCTGGATTCGAAGTTTGACCAGATCTATACCTTAACCACCTATGGCCGGGTGTTTGATATTGGCTGGTCAGACACCGCGGCCGGTGTCTGGGATCACTCAACGGCGATTGAGTTAACCAACGCGAATTTCCAAACCGGCTATGGTGATGCGACGCTGTATATGCCGCGCGTGACGCAAGGTATTTTGCGCAACGTGTGGATTGAGCATACGCGCTTCCCGGGCGACCTGAGTGATGGCGGCTGGACGATTGATACTCTGAATCTGGAAGACTGTGCCAATCCGTTCAATATGAACAATGGACGCGTGCAGATCCGCCAGCTGAATCTGCAGTCCGGCGGTAAAGTCAGTCTGGATACCACGTCTCCACGCTGGCTTTCAGGCTATGAATACGGCTGGCGTCGCGATGAAAGTTTTGGCTCAACCATGACCGGGTCGATGAAGGCCGGCTGGTACACCGGCTTCAAGGTGACCAATACCTCGACCAGCGACAAATGGTACAAGTTGGGCAAAATCAATATGCCGAAGGATAACCAGCAGTGGGTGGTGGAGATGATCAGTAAAGCCACTAACGATGTCCTGACGGGCACGGCGGGTAACCCGGTCACGGCGCTCTCTTCCTGTATGACCTGGCTGAATATCTCGCGTTGTTCAACCGCCATCTATGCTGACATTCAGCATAAAGGTTCCCCGGCGGTGCTGGACGTGAAGCTGAACCGCATCGGTGTGACCTACGCCGAAATCTGGGTCAAGCTGAAAGCCGCCAGCGGCGACATGATGTTCAACCTGAAATCGACCGGGCCGAGTCGTTTTGAGTCGGGCGAATGTAACCTGTTTACCCCGGATCTCAGCGAAGTGACCGACAGCACCACCATCGGCACCACCTCACCGAACGCCAGGATGAGCCTGCATAACGGGCTGGCGGGAATTGGGGCGAACGAGAAGGGGGTACTTACGGTGGCTACCGTGGCGGCCACCGCGCCAACCACCACCACGGCAGCGGGCTATATCACCGTCAACATCAACGGTACGGACCGCAAAATCGCCTATTTTTGACCTGTAAAACAGCAGCGGCCGCCAGTAATGGCGGCCTTTTTCAGTGATTTACTTTGTTGGTTAAAAAATTGTTGTGAACTTCTGCGAAACGCAGCGGTCAGAATTGATGAGTGATTTTTTAACCCAGAAGGATAAACGCATGAGTGATAACACCGAAGAACGTAAATCTCCGACTGAACACGTACGCGATGTGACTTCTCAGTTAAAAGAAATGCGCCACTATGCCCAATCCAATGTGGAAACGCTTTCAGCTCACTGGCTGGCTTTTGATCAGGGTGAGTACAAACATCCCGAATTCGCCGAAAGGGTGAACGACCTGCTAACCAAGCAGGGTCAGCTACTGGATGAGTTAGATAAAAACATTCAGGATATGGAAATTGAAGCGAACCGTATCGACAACGAAGCCTGATAATTCAGACTGAGTGAACACAACCCGCCACGGCGGGTTGTTTTGTTTTTGTGGCAGGGACTACAGCACGAACTCCGGGCTGACGCGATTTCTGCCGCTGCTTTTCGCAATGTACAGCTGCTCATCGGCATTTTTAATCGACTCGTCCAGACTGCCCGCATCAATCACGTGCAAGGTACTGATGCCAATACTCACCGTCACGCTAAGGTTCTGCTCGTTGAGCATAATGGTATTGCGCTCGATGCTTTGGCGCAGCCGATCGGCCAGCAGATACGCTCTTGGCTGAGAAATCCCCTCTATCAACACCAAAAACTCCTCGCCACCCATCCTGCTGATGATTGCCGTCTGTTGCAGCGACTGGCGGATGCACTCCACCGTCTTTGCCAGCACCTGATCGCCGGCCGCGTGCCCGTAGGTATCATTGATGTTTTTGAAACGATCGATATCCACCACGAAAACCGCGCCGTAGAAGCCGCTGGTTTTATTCTTGCGGGCAATCAGCGCGTTCAGCTGCGAGGAGAGGCCGCTGCGGGTCAGTGCGCCGGTGAGGAAATCATAATCCGCCCGCTTGGTAATGCGCGCCACCAGCTTTTTATTGGCGGTGGTGCTCAATGCCACAATCAACGGACTGATGGTCATCGCGGCAACGCCCAGTCGGGCCGAAGCCAGGCTGTCGATGCGGAAGAAATCATCGGAGCCCTGGATAGTCAGCACCTTACTGGCCACCAGGATGATTTCAGTGATACCGGTTAACAGCGTGAGCAGGCAGGTAAAGAAGATCGGATAGCTGACCGCACACCACATCAGCGCAGGCAGCGGGAAGATCAGGCTGCCGCCACCGCCAACATAAATGCCGCACACGGTGGAAACCAGCAGCATCACCAGCGGCATCAGATTGCTTTCGCGGAGTTCATTGAACAGCTGGTCCAGCTCATCACGGCGCGGGAAGGTGATCACCAATGGCAGGATCAGGATCGACGTGGACACCTGTTCGCAGAACCACGAGATCCATCCTTGCATCAGATCATCATGAAAATAACGCTGGCCGGCGAAGGAGCCAATGGCGGCACACACCGCGGCGGCGATAATGGAAGCCGGGAAGACGCGGATCAAGGCCTGCAGTCGTCGCGGATAGGGACGCGTCAGATAGGGTGACAGCAGCACCGCTTTGCCCACCGTCACAAAGGCGATATTCGCGGCATCCATTCCCAGCGAAACAATAACCGGGGTGCCGTAAAGCATATCGGCGGCAACCATGCCGAGATACATCGCCGGCAGGCTGGAAAGGGTATCGAAGCGAGGAAAACGGATCAGCACCCCTAATAACAGGGCATTACACGGCCAGAAAAGGGAAAGTGCCTGATAACTACGGCAATGCAGGCCCAGGGTCGCTAAACATAATGCGAGAAAAAATAAGAATATAACCTGGTCAAACTTATATTTATTAATTTGCATTTTTTATGGCTCAAGGTGCTTACCGGAGTCCGGCGAAGACTGTCTGCGCGGTAACTACCGTGTCATGTCCGACTGCGGCCGGCTCCGTGGTACACATTTCTCAGGGTGAAAAGTGTATAAGGTTGGCCTCTCGCAGTTAGGTCATGGTTTAAGAATGTTCTTAATTCGGCTGGTGTGCCGCTCAGAATATCGCTAAGGCTGTTTAATTTCAATCACTACCAGGCGTAACTGGCGTGAACAACATAGCTGACAGGTTAAGGGCAATCGCTAGCATATATATCGTAATAGCCTGTGATTTTCGAACGATAATCTGCTGCCCTTTTCGATTTGGGAGCATTCTTAGCAGCTGAAAAGCAGAAAAAGTTGTGGGGGTAAAATGCGGGTCATCGTAATCACTGGCCCGATTACAGGCCAGTGAAAGGGCATTACAGTTCGTTCTTGATGCAGAATTCTTCCCAGGTCATGCCGAGCGCGGTGGCATGCTGACGCAGGTAAGCTTCAATGGCCTCAGCTGCGACCGCTTTATCCGGTTCGGCTAGCTGAATGGCGAACAGCATGCCGTCGAGCTTTTTCTCACGGGTGAACGCGGCATAGGCACGGTCGGTTTGCATATCCTGTAACTGGGACAGAGTCATGCCCAGTTTGGCCGCATCGGCGTCGGTGAGTTGAGCAATGCCGGTTTTGATTTCCGGGTGTGCTTCAAGAAAAAGAACGCGCGCGATGGCGTAATACTCTTCAATGCTTTTCATAAAAAATCCTGCGGTCAGTAATGGGCGCTAGTTTACACGGCTGCGGGCTGAGGTGAAATGGCGATGGTAACGTCAGTGCCTGCGGGAATTGTTGCGGTAATTGTTGCGGTAAATAAGGAGAAATTATAACGTAGCGCCTGACTGCAGAATTTGGAACTGAATATGAAAAAGTGGATGATTACGACCTTAGCCGCCTTCACGCTGGCTGGCTGTGCAGATATACCCAATTATCAGGGTGCAGTAAAAACCCCACCGCCGGCGAACCTGGTCGGAAACTGGCAGAGTATGGGACCACAGAAAGGTCTGGTCAGTAAGGAGGCGATTGCCAGCCTGATTATTACTGCGCAAGGCGACACGCTGGATTGCCGTCAGTGGCAGCGGGTGATTGCTAAGCCAGGCAAGATCACGCTGTTTAAAGGCGACTGGGTTAACGTCAATAAAGACGTCCGGGTGATGCCGCTGGCGCTGGAAGGCACCGAGTTGCACTACGACAAGCTGGTTCTGCAGCGCGTCAATCAGCCAACGGCAGAGTGTCAGCAGGCGCTGGCCCATGAAAACGATGCGGTTGCTACTGCCACCAAAGCCAAATCTGCCGAATCCGGTGCTAAAAAGCACCACAAAGCGTCGTTCAAAAACGCCAAGTCTTAAGCAAAACAGGCCGTCTGAGGATCCCAGACGGCCTGTTGTTATTTAGAAACTGCCGAATCGAGCAAATCCCTTCGGGTTGCCCAATCATTACCCGTTAGTCCGGGCGCTATTCCGTCAGCACCCACACGCTGACGCTGCCTGGATTACAGCGGAACACCGTATTCCCCTTATCGTCAGCGGTAATGGTCTCTGTCTGATGGCCAAGATAATCCCGCCAGCTTTTCCCTGCCAGCGCCTCACCCATTGGCAACGTCTTTTCTCCCGCGTCACCATTGGACAGGATCACCACACAGCCCGGCTGTTCTTCCGTTCCGCTGCGCGCGAACGCCACACAGTTGGGATGATTGAACCACTCGGTCTGTACGCCGTGCGCATACAGCTGACGGGCGCGGATCAAGGCTTCCAGCTCCGGGATCACCGGCATATCGATGTGGTGATTTTCGCCGTCGCCACCTTCATCTTCATAGCTGGCACCGAACAGATCCGGATAGAACACCACCGGCACACCCTGTTCCCGCAGCAGGATCAGCGCGTAGGCCAGCGGTTTGAACCAGGGTTCGACCGGCGCTTCCAGCGACTGCAGCGGTTGCGTGTCGTGGTTGGCGACGATGGTCACCGCATGCCAGTGATCTTTCTCAACCAGGGTGTCATTAAAAATCTGGCTAAGGTCGTAGCTGGCACCTTCGCGGGAGGCATTGTGGAATTTCATCTGCAGCGGGGCGTCGAACAGCATGGTTTTGCCCTCGACCTGATGGATGTACTGCTGCAGCTTATCCACTTCGTGCGACCAGTATTCAGCAACAATAAACAGCGGTTGTTCGGCGACTTCCTGAACGTGCTCAATCCACTCTTTATAGAACCAGGCGGGAATATGTTTAACCGCATCCAGCCGGAAGCCGGTGCAGGGCAGTTGTTCCAGCATCCAGCGCGCCCAGTACTTCAACTCTTCCGTGACGGCATGATTGCGGAAGTCGATGTTGGCACCCATCAGATAATCGAAGTTGCCCAGTTCATCATCGACCTGATCGTTCCAGCCTTCGCCGGTGTAATCATTAACGATTTTGAATACGCCGTTTTCGTCAGGGTTTTCGATGTAATCAACGCCGTTGAAGCACTTATAATCCCAGACAAATTTTGAATACTGGCCCGCACGGACCGGGAAGGTGAATTTGGTCCAGGCATCGGCTTCGAAGGCTACAGGGTCGATCTCATCGCGGTTGTCGGGGTTGGTGCGGTTAACCTGAATACGTTCCTTTTCATCTGCCCCCATTTTATGGTTGAGCACCACATCCATGATCACACCAACCTGGTGCGCGCGAAGGGCGTCCACCGCGGCTTTCAGCTGTTCTTTGTCGCCATACTTGGTGGCACGCGAGCCTTTCTGATCGAACTCGCCCAAATCAAACAGATCGTAACTGTCATAGCCGACGGAATAGCCGCCGGATTCGCCTTTATAGGCAGGCGGCAACCAGACGTCGGTGATGCCGATTTCAGCCAGTTTTTCCGCTCGTTCGGCGGCTTCGGGCCAGAGTTTACTGCCGTCGGGATAGTACCAATGGAAGAATTGCAACAGGGTCGAATTAGGCATGTCCTTGCTCCGGGTGTTCAGGCTGGGATCTGAAGTATGGAGCAGGCGGAGAGAAAAGCGCGGGTCAGAAGCTAAAAAAGTTTAGCGTTCTGCCCGCCGGCTGGTGTGAGTTGAATTCATACTGAAAAAGGTCTTTTTATGCGCCTTGTGATCCCTGCGGGAACAGCACAACACCTTGCATTCCGCTATAGGCTTTATTCACGGATTTCTGCCGGGTTGCCTGGCCAATCAGCGAGGAGAGCTCGCTCATCCGCGACTGCAAAAGGCTTTTCACTTCGGCTTCGTTGTTAAGAATATGGCGCAGCACAGGACGCAACTGATCCTGTGTCTGATCCGGAACAGGGGAAAGCTTGGTGCTCTCCGCCAGTATTTCTACCGCACCGACGTAATCGACTTCCATTTCAATGAGTTCATCCCATTTACCTTCGCTTGCCAGACGCAACATAGACTGGCTGAGGACTAATAACTGTTGGTAAATCGTGAGCAGCTGCGGAGCAATATTCATTTAAACGGCGTCCTGAAGGGCGTTAGTTGCAGAAACTTCTTTCCAGGCATCGGCAATGTTGCGCAGCAACGTTTCGACTTCCAGAATCGCTTCGGCGTCATTATGCAGATTGGCTTTAAGCAGCCGGTGGACCATATAGCGGTAAAGACTGGCAAGATTATCAGCAAGCTCGTCGCCTTTATTCTCATCCAGACCCTGCTTAAGGCCGTTCTCAATAATGTTGATGGCTTTGGAGAGCGACTCTCCTTTGCCAGCAATGTTGCCATCGAGCAAAAATAACCGGGCACGAACCAGGGCGCTAAGCGCCCCGTCGAACAGCATGGTGACCAGTTGATCCGGCGTGGCGCTCATCACTGCGCTTTCCACACCGATTTTTGCATAGGCTTTGGTACCGCTTGCGCTATACATTTTGTCTCCTTATGACGATGAACTGCTTGAGCTGCTGGTAGTACTGAACTGCGACGTCAGATAGCTACTGGTACTGTTCAGTTTGCTCATCATGACATCCAGTGCGGTGAACTGGGTTTTGTAACGCGCGATGGTGGCATCGATGCGCGTGCTGGCCGCGTTGTACTGCGTGGTCAGGTTATTCAGCGTTTTGCTGACGCCATCTGTCGCCGCCTGCAATATGCCGCTGCTGGATAACCAGCCGGTAATATTGGTGGCGATAGTGGTGGCAATACCGTTGGTTTTGCCATCACCAATGATCATCGCCTTTACGCCGTCCTGATCGCTGGTCAACGCGGCAGTCAGCTTGTCGTCGTCCACTTCCAGCTCGCCGGTAGACGGGTCTGAAGTGACGCCAATCTGCGCCAGCGATTTATAGGTTGAAGAACTCTGCGCATTGGTCAGCATGGTTTTCAGCTGCGACTGAATGGTACGCAACGTACTGTCACCTAACAGAGCGCCGTTGCTGGTGTCCTGTGCAGAGGTGCCAACATCGACTGCGGTATATTTGGTCAGGCTGGCAAAGCTGTCCTGCAAGGTATTGTAAGCATTCGCCCACGCGGTGATCGCGCTGGACGCTTTAGAGGTATCGCTGGTAATGGTCAGCGTCTGGTTACCGGTGGTCACGTCGTTCAGATTCAGCGTAATCCCTTCCAGCGCATCGCTGATGGTGTTGCTGCTGTTCTCAATCGCCACGTTATTCACGGTCAGCTGTGAGTTTTTCGCCTCGACGCTCTGCGTCATATTGCTGCTTGAGGTGCCGTCGTAGCTCAACATGCTCTGAATGGCACTGTCGCCGGTCACAGCAATGGTCACCGCGTTGTCAGTCCCGGTCTCTTTCGAGGTCATCGACAGGCGATAGCTGCCGTCACCGGTCTTAATAATACTGGCGGTGACGCCGGCAGCAGACTTATTGATCGCGTCGCGAATGCCGGTCAGCGAGGATGTGCCTGCAGGAATAGAGACGCTAACCGCCGCATCCCCTTTCGCATTCTGAAAGGTCAGGGTGCTGTCAGAGGTGGCCAGCGCCGTGGTGTTGCTGGTCTGCACTGCTGACGTCAGCGTTTGTGCGGCGGCCAGCTGGCTCACGCTTACCGTATATTTACCGGCGACGGCACCCGCAGCAGTCGTGGCGCTAAAGGCGCTGGAGCTGCTGGTGGTTTTCGTCGTGCTAAATAAGTCGGCATTGTTCAGCGTGGTGTTCGCGGTCTGAAACGTGGTCAGCGCGCTTTTCAGCGTGCCATAAGCACTGAGTTTGGCTGTATAGGAAGACTGCTGCGTTGAGATAGGGGTTAACGCTGCCTTCTCGGAAGTTTGCAGACTGTCCAGTATAGAAGCTAAATCAAGGCCTGAGCCGATACCCAACGTAGAAATAGTGGCCATAGATGTTTCCTTAATAGAGTCAACACGGAGAATGAATACCGTGGTTATCGGCCAGTGATGAGTAAAGTTTACGATTTTTTGCGCAGGGGTAATTCCGCGAATAGCGGTAATAGAGAGGGGTATTTCGACGAGTAGGGGAGTTGAGAAAAAATTGCGGTTGGGAGTAAAAAAATTCTAAAGGTTAGTTAAGTGCTGACGATAATAAGTTTGACGGCGATGAAGCCGGGCGGCAAACAAGCCCCACTCCCTTAACAAGATTCGATTTTAATAGGAAACTTTATCATGGCACAAGTAATTAATACCAACAGCCTCTCGCTGATCACTCAGAACAACATCAACAAAAACCAGTCTGCTCTGTCTACTTCTATTGAGCGTCTGTCTTCTGGTCTGCGTATCAACAGCGCAAAAGATGATGCAGCTGGTCAGGCAATTGCCAACCGCTTCACCTCTAACATCAACGGCCTGACTCAGGCTGCTCGTAACGCCAACGACGGTATCTCTGCTGCGCAGACTACTGAAGGCGCACTGTCAGAAATAAACAACAACTTACAGCGTGTTCGTGAGCTGACTGTACAGTCTCAGAACGGCACCAACTCCGATTCCGACCTGTCTTCAATCCAGGACGAAATCAAATCCCGTCTGGACGAAATTGACCGCGTATCTGGTACAACTCAGTTCAACGGCGTGAACGTGCTGGCAAAAGACGGCACCATGAAAATCCAGGTTGGCGCAAATGATGGCGAGACCATCTCAATCGACCTGCAGAAAATTGACTCATCTACTCTGGGCCTGAAAGGCTTCTCAGTAGACAAAAATGCACTGAGCCTGAGCGACAGCATCACCACCGTTGGTGATGCCTCTACCGGCGCAGTAGCAAGCGTTGACCTGTCAGCAGTAGCATCTGGTCTGGGCGTAGCTGCAAGTGGTCTTTCACTGCACGCGGTTCTGGATTCAGGCGGTGCAGCAACTAACAACTACGTTGTGACTTCAGGCAGCGACAACTACTCTGTTTCTGTTGGTTCAGGCGGCGCTGTAGCACTGAACACCACTGAAGTTGACTACACCGACACCAAAAATGGCGTTACTGGTGGCGTGATGACTGGTCAGCCAATCAAAGTTGGTGCCGATGCAAGTGGCAACGCACAGGGCTTCGTCTCTGTACAGGGCAAAGATTACAAAGTGGCAGCAGCTGATATCGTCAACGGCGGTGACACTGCAACTACTGCTACCACTTCAACTGTGGGTGATATCTCTGATACTGGTAACACCGCATTGTACACCGGTACTTCAACGTCTGACCCACTGGCGCTGTTGGACAAAGCGATTGCACAGGTTGACACCTTCCGTTCAAGCCTGGGTGCGGTTCAGAACCGTCTGGATTCAGCGGTAACTAACCTGAACAACACCACCACTAACCTGTCTGAAGCACAGTCACGTATCCAGGATGCTGACTACGCAACAGAAGTGTCTAACCTGTCTAAAGCACAGATTATTCAGCAGGCCGGTAACTCAGTGTTGTCTAAAGCTAACTCCGTACCACAGCAGGTTCTGTCTCTGCTGCAGGGCTAATAACCCGCTAAAAATGAATGTCAAAACCCCGCTCCGGCGGGGTTTTTTTTCGTCTGTAAGAAGGCAGCGTCATGTCAGAGAATAGCCCCTGTTTAGTCCGTTTCTTACGCGATTGATTTGCCGGTATGCCGATATGATGCAAAGAATCATATTCCCCCTGTGTCCTGTCATTGCACGGACCGACAGGGACACCGGAGAATTACCCATCATGTCTCAGCCAGCCCTAGTCAGCATTATTCTTACTGCTCAGATCCCCACCTGGTTTGAGGCTGCGTTAATCAGCGCGCTCAAACAGGATTATGACCACTGTGAAATTTTGGTGGCTGACAGCAGCGGTGATAAATTTATCCCGGCAATACTCACGCCTTACCTGAATCAACCCGGTCATTCTGTTCGTCATCTTATTTATGATAAAGAAGATGAGGGAATTTATGAGGCGGTGATCCAGGAAGCGCAGGGCGAATATATTAAGTTTTTGACTGATGCTGAACTACTTGAAGCTCATTGTGTAAGCACCTTGTTAGCAGCACTCGAAGCTCATCCCAATTGCAGCGTAGCGGCCAGTAAGCGTACCCGTATAGACCCGAAAGGTGTCACCGTGCCCGACATTGTGGCAACCTCAGCCTTTCTTGCCATGCCTGCTATTTTAAAGGGCCAGGATTTTCTGCGTTATCAGGCGACATTGCATTTCAGTATGATCGGGGAGTTAACGGCATCACTGTTGCGCCGCAAGCATTTGCTGGAGCTGGTGGCAAAAACGGACTCTTTGTTTGAGATAAACGGTGAAAAATTAAAGGAAGTCAATTCGCTGATCATTTATTGTCAGCTGCTGACGCAGGGAGATCTTGTCTGGTTCCCCGCCGCGTTGTGCAAAATCCGTGTCTCAGAAGTTTATATCCAGCCACAATCGCGTGAAGGACAACCGCACGTCATAAAAAATCGCGAAACCGTTTTTGATACATTACGCCGCGCGGCGTGGTACGTGGCTGATACTTCACCGATTAATATGGTGCGTGTCGCACCTTTGTCCGATCCGGAGAATTTTACCCGCGAAAATCTCAGCGCAATTCAGTACCACCATCTCAACCAGGGGGCTTTCCAGTTCTGGTTGGACGAGCGCAAACTGAAGCCTTTCCAACAAGAATATCTGGATAAACGCGATCGGCAGGATCCGCAGGTGACTCAATTGGCCGTGGTTATCACAGTAACCAAACAGAATTGCGCCCTGTTACCGTTGACGCTCGCCTCCCTGGTCCCTCAGGGATCGGCTAAATTACAGGTGAAAGCGATTCTGGTCGGTGAGGTTATCGACAATATTGACGGCGTGGTCAGCTATCCTGCGACGGATGAAAATCGTCTTCAGGTCATCAACGGACTTATTAACGATCATCAGGATAACTGGTTCCTCTTTATTGAAGCCGGTAACCAGTTTCAGTCGTCCGGATTAATCGCACTCTCGACCACATTGCCACAGGTTGACGGTGTGTTGGCGATATATGCTGATGAATTCTTTACTATTGATGGGGAACCGACAGGCATTGCCTTCCGTCCTGACTTCAATCTGGATCTGCTGTTAAGCTCGCCGAAAACCATGGCGCAGCACTGGTTGTTCCGCCGCGAATTACTGCTTGCGGCAGACGGTTTTAATGTGAATTATCCCGCCTCTGCCGAGTTTGATCTGATTATTAAAATGATCGAATCACAAGGGACCCATGTCGTTGGGCATCTGGCTGAACCATTATTATTGGTCAATCTTGTGAATCGGGCGTTTACAGAAGACGCTGAGATTATTGAAAGACACCTTAATAATCGTGGGTATCCGACAGCAAAAATTGCCTTGGATAGTTTTTACAACTATCGCCTGCGCTATGAACATCCATCCCAGCCGAAGGTGTCCATTGCCATCCTGGCTAACTGGCATTTGCCGTCACTCATCAGTTGCGTCACCTCGATCCTGGAAAAGACCCGTTATCATCATTATGAGTTGCTGATAGTGGCTGATAATGAACACACGCCTGAACGCGAAAACTGGCTGAAGAGCATAGCAACGGTCGATCCACAGAACATTCGTGTTCTGCAATTTGACAGTGCCTACCAGCACGCAGGAATGGCAAATCTGGCTGCCGGGCAGGCAAAGGGCGATTATCTGGCCTTTATGCATTGTGAACTTGCCGTAACCGATGGCGAATGGCTGGACAATTTACTCAATCATGGCCAACGCCCTGAAGTGGCTATTGTGGGCGGTAAACAGCTTACCTCGCAGAACAAAATCCGCCATGCAGGTTATTTGTTGGGGACGAATGGCGCGGCTGGGGAAGCTTTCCGAGGGCAGGATGATAATGCTCCGAGTTATCTGGGGCGCCTGCATTTAGACCAAAACTACAGCGCCGTTTCAGGCGATTTCATGCTGGTTCGTAAAGCGGTATTTGAAGCACTGAAAGGGTTTGACCCTGGACACCTGTTGTTTGATGACGTCGATTTTTGCCTGCGTGCTCGTGCTGAAGGTTATATGACGGTCTGGACGCCTTATTCCCGTATTTTGCGACCGGCCGCTCGGAGCAATCCATTTGCGGGTGAAAACGTTCATTCCTCAGGCAAATTAAAACAGTTGGAAGAAGATAAGCTCTATAGCCGCTGGATGCCGGTAATAGCCAACGATCCGGCCCACAATGCCAATCTTTCTCTCAAAAGTCGTAATTTTGATGTGAATAGTGACAGTTCGCTGAGTTGGCGTCCGGCTCAACGAGCGAATCTTCCGGTCTTTATGGCACACAATGCAGACGTTGCTGGCTGTGGCTTTTATCGGGTTATCACGCCATTTGAAGCAATGCAAAACGAAGGGATCGCAGAAGGGCGTGTCAGTAGCACCTTGCTCAGCCTGAGCGAAATCGGGCAGATTAAACCGGATAGCCTGATCATTCAGCGCCGTTACGCACCGGCGTTCCATAACTGGATTGAGCGTACCGGTAAAGTCCATGACGTATTCAAAGTGTACGAACTGGATGACTATATTTTGAATGTGCCGATTAAGCATTATCGGCGGAGTAACTTCAAACAAGAAATCACCGCTCAGCTTCGTAAGAGTCTGAGTTATTTTGACCGTTTTGTGGTGTCGACCGAACCCTTAGCAGAAGCGCTGGGTGATATGCATACCGAGATTGTCGTGGTGCCTAATAAGCTGCCAGTTAGCTGGTGGGGAAATCTTAAAAGCCTGAGAAATCAAGGGCGTAAACCACGTGTAGGTTGGGCTGGAGGAGCAAGTCATACGGGCGATCTGGAAATGATTGTCGACGTGGTGAAAGAATTTTCCAACGAAGTTGAGTGGGTATTCTTTGGCATGTGCCCAATGAAATTGCGTCCTTATGTACATGAAATTCATCATGGCGTTGATATTAGTCTGTACCCGGAAAAACTGGCTTCGCTGAATCTCGATTTAGCACTGGCTCCGGTAGAAGATAACCTGTTTAACCGCTGTAAAAGTAACCTGCGTCTGATGGAATATGGTTCATGTGGTATTCCGGTAATTTGCAGCGATGTAGAATGCTACCGAGGGCACAGTATGCCGGTAACGCGCGTCAGCAATCGCTTTATCGACTGGCGTGATGCCATCCGTATGCATCTTGCAGATCCGGATGCCAGCGCCCGGATGGGGGCAGAGTTGCAGCAAATCGTTTACCGCGACTGGATGCTGACCGGCGATAACGTTAAAGCGTGGGCGAAAGCCTGGAGTGCGAACTAAATAAAAACGGGGTGCAGATAATGCACCCCGTTTTTTTGCCACGATCCTTATACCCTCCATAAACCCTCAACGTCCCCTTACAGAATCCTTACGCTCTGCCGATAACAGAAGAGATAACAACCGTTGCGATTTTCCTGGGCGACCTGGGGAACGCTTTACCCTTTTCTGGAGTGTCTATGCGCTTCAATGTCGACCTTACACCTGGGGACTTGCTGACCTTTGAGGAGATAGCGCAGCGCTATGCGTTGAAATATCCCGATGAGAAGGAGCTGACGGCGCGTGCGCTGTTAAGCCCCTCGACCAGCTACCGCAACCTGGTGATCCGCGCGGTGTTTGCCAACGAAGAAACCAACAGTCCGTTAGAAGACCTGTTGTTCGTCTCCAATGACAACGAGCGCAAAAACTACCTGCGGCGATTTGAGTCCTATCTCAAACAGCAGCAGTCCTTCTTCTATTTCCGCCGCACGGCAGAAGCAAAGCAGGAGAACCGCTGGAAGGTGATGGGCGAAAGCCAGGTGTACGCCATGCTGGACCCCGCGTCGGCAGCGGCACAGAACCTGATATCCAGCCGGGGCTATAAACTGTCGCTGATGCGTAAAGAGGGCGAGGATGACTACTGGCAGCTGTTTGATGCCCAGGCGCATCCGTGCTTCACCGTGTCGCGGCGTATTCAGTTTGTGGTGGTGTTGACCAGCCCGTTACTGAAACTCCCGGCCGGGGTGATTGCCGGCACCCAGGTGGGCAGACAGGTGAAAGCCAACGTCTGGCAGCGCGCCAGTCAGGCGGAATTTGCCGCGTCGGTGAAGGCCCGTTATGGCGCCTGCGTCATCACCGGCACCCGGCTGATGGAGCACAGTCAGTATCCGTGGGTGGAAGCCTGTCATATTGATACTCAAGAGAATGACGATGGTTTCCTGCAGGACAACAGCGTCGACAATGGCCTGTTTTTGCGCAGCGATTTGCAACGGCTGTTCACCAGCCGCTTGCTGACCATCCATCCGACAACCGGAACGGTGAACTTCCGCCACGGTTTGCAGGATGAAAGTCAAATAAGTACGTTTTATCAAGAGATTGACGGCAAGATCTGTGCGCTTTGGCAGCAGGTTCCTGCCGCCACCCGTGAGAAACTTCATCCCCTAAGGTAAATCCTCAGCAGGCGGTTGCGCAACGCGCCGCCTTTTTAAACAAAAATGAAATAACCCGCCTTTAGTACCGCTATTCAGCCAATCAATCTCCCCTACAGAAACGGATAATCATGCCGATAACTTAACTAACGCAGGGTCGTCATCGTGAATGATCTCTATACCGCCGATGGTGTAATGGACAAAAACTCGCTCTGGCAGCGATACGTACCGCTGGTGCGCCATGAAGCGTTGCGCCTCCAGGTCCGGCTGCCAGCCAGCGTGGAACTGGATGATTTGTTACAGGCAGGGGGAATTGGTCTGTTGAATGCCGTGGAGCGCTATGACGCGTTACAGGGCACCGCCTTTACCACCTATGCGGTACAGCGCATCCGTGGCGCGATGTTGGACGAACTGCGCAGCCGTGACTGGGCACCTCGCAGCGTGCGGCGTAATGCACGTGAAGTGGCCGGCGCGATGCACAAGGTCGAGCAGTCGCTGGGACGAACGGCGACCGAGCAGGAAGTTGCTGCATCGCTCGATGTTTCATTACAGGAATACCGGCAGATCTTGCTGGATACCAATAACAGCCAGTTGTTCTCCTACGACGAGTTTCGTGAAGAGCACGGCGATACCGCAGAACTGGTGACAGATGGCCACGAAGAGGCCAATCCACTGCACCAGTTAATGGAAGGGAATCTGCGCGAACGCGTCATTGAAGCGATTGAAGCCTTACCCGATCGCGAAAAGATGGTTCTGACGCTCTATTACCAGGAAGAGCTGAATCTGAAAGAGATTGGCGCAGTGCTGGAAGTGGGTGAATCCCGCGTAAGCCAACTGCACAGTCAGGCGATTAAACGCCTGCGCGCCCGGTTAACGGGAGCGCGCTGACGGAGTCAGTATTGCACTCTCAACACCAACCGGGGACTCTCAGATGGGATCCAAAACTAAAATGAGGCCGTTGAGCCGCTATTTGAAAGACTACAAACACAGCCAGAGTAACTGTTCACATTGTGGCAAAGTACTGGACCGCATGGCGTTAGTGTTTCGCGGTCAGATAATAAATAAAGAGGCCATAGCCCGGATGGACCAGCTGATCGACGATCAGGTCTGGTTGAAGCTTCAAAATGAACTGACGGCACTGTGCCGTTTTTGCAGTGATATCTACTGCAACACGCATCCGAATTATTTCGATATTATGGCGTTCAAACAGTATCTGTTTGAACAGACCGAAATGAGCCACAGCACCATTCGCGAATACGTCGTTCGCCTGCGCCGCCTTGACGATATGCTATCGGCACGCAACTTCCCTGCTGAAAAACTCAGCGGCAACAGCTGGCACGAATGCCTGGAAAATGATTTACCGGATGCCGGTAATAATAACTATCGCATTGCTCTGCGCAAATATGACCAGTTTTTAGGCTGGCAGCGCGCTTAAGGTGACATCAACTCACTCTTTTACGTTACCTTTTTGCTATCTTCTGTAAGACTGTAAGGATAACTGTTAGCGCCATCTCAGGAGGCTGCATTGTCCTTACATCTTTTACCCTCATTCCCCAAGCTTGAGCTGCTGGGTGCGCCCACGCCGCTGGAGCATCTGCCACGCCTGTCTGACTACCTCGGCCGCGATATTTTTATCAAACGGGATGACTTTACGCCCGTTGCGCTCGGTGGCAATAAACTCCGAAAACTCGAATTCCTCGCCGCCGATGCTTTGCGTCAGGGTGCCGATGTGCTGCTTACCGCCGGTGCGATTCAGTCCAACCACGTGCGTCAAACCGCGGCCGTCGCGGCTAAGCTCGGTCTGAAATGCGTGGCGCTGCTCGAAAATCCACTCGCCACCACCGCGTCTAATTACCTGTCTAACGGCAACCGTCTGCTGCTTGATCTGATGGACACCGAAGTGGTGATGGTCGACGCGCTGCACGATCCTGCGGCACAGCTCGAAGAACAGGCGACGCGGCTGGAAGCGCAGGGCTTTCGTCCCTATATTGTGCCCGTCGGGGGATCGAATGCCCTTGGCGCGCTGGGCTATGTGGAATGTGCCCAGGAAATGGCGCATCAAATCGAAGGTGTGGTGGATTTTGCCGCGGTGGTCGTGGCGTCTGGCAGCGCCGGCACCCATGCCGGGCTGGCGGTGGGGCTGGAAGTGCTGATGCCAGAAACCGAACTGGTCGGCGTCACCGTCTCGCGTAAAGCGGATGAGCAGCGCCCGAAAGTGGTGGCGATCCAGCAGCAGCTGGCGGCCTCGCTGGAACTGACGGCCAGCGCACCGATCACCCTGTGGGATGAGTATTTTGGCCCGCAATACGGCATGCCGAATGAAGAGGGGATGGAAGCGATCAAGCTGCTGGCCCGTCTTGAGGGGATCTTCCTTGACCCGGTCTATACTGGCAAAGCAATGGCCGGATTAATTGACGGTATCTCGCAGAAACGTTTCCGCCGTGAAGGACCGATTGCTTTCGTCCATACCGGCGGTTCACCGGCGCTGTTTGCTTATCATCCTTCGGTCTGAGCTGGAACGAAATAATCTTTGCAGGCCGCTGGTATTCACGCGGCCGCTCGAATAAATTCTGCGGGTCGGAATCTAATAACACAGTGGAGTCTTTATGAATTTATCTCTGGTACGTCGCCGTCTGGTGATGGGAGCCGTGTCGCTGGCGCTGGTGGCGGGCTTTTCTGTTAACGCCTTTGCGGCGGATGAAAACCTGCTCAGCAAGGTAAAAGAGCGCGGTTCTCTGTTAGTGGGTCTGGAAGGCACCTATCCGCCGTTCAGTTTCCAGGATGAAAACGGCAAGCTGGCCGGTTTTGAAGTCGATTTTGCTGACGCGCTGGCGCAGCACCTGGGCGTGAAGGCCAGCCTGAAGCCGACCAAATGGGACGGTATGCTGGCGTCGCTGGACTCCAAACGCATCGATGTGGTGATCAATCAGGTGACCATTTCCGATGAGCGTAAGAAAAAATATGACTTCTCTACGCCGTACACCATCTCCGGTATCCAGGCGCTGACCAAAAAAGAGAATGCGGCAAGCATCAGCAAGCCGGAAGATCTGAGCGGCAAGAAAGTCGGTGTTGGCCTGGGCTCTAACTACGAGCAGTGGCTGCGCGCCAACGTGAAAGGCGTCGACATCCGTACCTATGATGATGACCCAACGAAATATCAGGATCTGCGCGTAGGCCGTATCAATGCGATTCTGGTGGATCGCCTGGCCGCACTGGATCTGGTGAAGAAAACCGGCAATACGCTGGCTGTCGCCGGTCCGGCATTCTCCCGTCAGGAATCGGGTGTGGCATTGCGTAAAGGCAATACCCAGCTGCTGGACGCGATCAACAAAGCCATTGCGGACATGCAGAAAGACGGCACCATGGCTAAACTGTCTGAAAAATGGTTTGGCGCGGACGTGACTAAATAATGCAGGAAAGTATTCAACTGGTGCTGGATTCAGCACCTTTTTTATTGAAGGGTGCCGTATTTACCCTGCAGCTGAGCATCGGCGGCATGTTCTTTGGCCTGTTGCTCGGCTTCATTCTGGCGATGATGCGCCTGTCGCATTTCTGGCCGATTTCATGGCTGTCACGCTGCTACGTGTCGATTTTCCGCGGCACGCCGCTGATCGCCCAGCTGTTTATGATCTACTACGGCCTGCCGCAGTTCGGCATTGAGCTGGATCCGATCCCGTCGGCGATGATTGGCCTGTCGCTGAATACCGCCGCTTACGCTTCCGAATCCCTGCGGGGTGCCATTGCCTCGATCGAGCGCGGGCAATGGGAAGCCGCATCCAGTATTGGCATGACGCGCTGGCAGACCATGCGTCGCGTTATCCTGCCGCAGGCGGCTCGCACCGCGTTACCGCCGCTGGGCAACAGCTTTATCAGCCTGGTGAAAGATACCTCACTGGCCGCCACCATTCAGGTGCCGGAGCTGTTCCGTCAGGCACAGCTGATTACCTCGCGTACGCTGGAAGTGTTCACCATGTATCTGGCTGCGTCACTGATTTACTGGGTGATGGCAACCGTACTTTCCATCCTGCAAAGCAAGCTGGAAGATCGCGTTAATCGCCAGGATCGGGAGTCGAAATGAGTGCCATCGAAGTCAGAAATCTGGTTAAACAGTTTAACGGGCAGACGGTGCTAAATGGCATCGATCTTGACGTCAAATCCGGCGAAGTGGTGGCAATTATCGGCCCCAGCGGTTCCGGTAAAACCACGCTGCTGCGCTGCATCAACCTGCTGGAAGTGCCGGAAAGCGGCACGATCCAGGTTGGCGAGATTAAAATTGATGCCGCACTGGGCATCAACAAACAGAAAGAGCTGGTGCGCCGGTTGCGTCAACAGGTGGGGTTTGTCTTCCAGAGCTTCAATCTGTTCCCGCACCGCTCGGTAATGGAAAACATTATTGAAGGGCCAACCATCGTTAAGCGCGAACCGAAGGCCGAGGCGATTGCCCGTGCCCGCCAGCTGCTGGAGAAAGTCGGTTTGCAGGGCAAAGAAGAGAGCTACCCGCGCAAACTGTCCGGTGGACAGCAACAGCGCGTGGCGATTGCCCGTGCGCTGGCGATGCGTCCTGAAGTGATCCTGTTTGATGAACCGACCTCGGCGCTGGATCCGGAGCTGGTGGGCGAGGTGCTCAGCACCATTCGCGCGCTGGCAGAAGAGAAGCGCACGCTGGTGATCGTTACGCATGAGATGAGCTTTGCCCGCGACGTGGCTGATCGGGCGATCTTTATGGATCAGGGCCGCATTGTGGAGCAGGGCGACGCCAAAAGCCTGTTTACCAACCCGCAGCAGCCGCGCACCCGCCAGTTCCTTGAGAAATTCCTCAATAATTAATTCCCTCATCTAATTCTCTCCTCGCCGGGTTCCCCGGCGAGTTATTTTTCTTTTCCTCCGTTTCTGCCATTCTCTTATTACTAAGGATTATCTTAATTACGCCCGGCGCTTATTTGGCTTAATGACTGAGATAACGCCCGAAATCGCTTAACTGACTGATAATCACCGTCGTTATCAGGCCAATTAGGAGTAACCCCATGGCCTTTTCGTGGACAAGAGTTAATAATTCCTAAAGTTTTACGTTAATTTGGGTTAAATGCTATGTCTGCTTCTGGGTCTTCTTCAACTAAAAATGAAGTTTTATGGATCAATACGCTGAAGGGCGGTTGTATTCTATTGGTTGTTTTGCATCACACTATTATCACTACCTTCGCCCCATCTTTACAATATCTTACCGCCGGCGTCTTGCCAGCGGAAATATGGATCGCGTTTAATAAGTACCTGTCGCCATTAAGAATGCCGGCGTTCTTTTTTGTTTCTGGTTTGCTGGCAATCAGTGCCATTAATAAGAAGTCCTGGAGCGAGGTATTTACTAAAAAATTCAGCAATATTTTTTACCTGTATATCCTGTGGGGCGTGATCCAGTGGGTCAGTATCTACAATATTTCAGCGAATTTGATTGGAGAGAAACTCTCCACGGCTAAGAACGCAGCCTACGCTGAAAGCCCGCAGGAATTCGTGAAATTGCTGTTTTTATCGATGACCAGCCTGTGGTACCTGTACGCGCTGGCGGGGTATTTTGTGGTGGCTAAGCTGTTCCATCGCCAGAAAATGGCGTTGATAGTGGCTGCACTGCTGATGAACTATGCCACGCAGTTCAGCCTGGTGCCAGGCTGGGGACCGGCAAGCGTGGTGCAGAACTTTGTCTACTTCCTGTTGGGGGCGTACTTCAGCCACTACCTGGTCGAGCTGAGTTTTATGAACCGACGCAACGTGCTGATCCTCAGTGCCTTCGCCCTGACCGGCGTCGCACACCATGCGGTGGGACTGTATAAGAACCCGTTCTACTGCATGCTGTCGATTGTGTTTGGCATTGTGCTGTGTCGGGCGCTGAACAACCGATTCAATATGGCCTGGCTGAACTGGATTGGCCGTAACACGTTACAGATTTATGTTTTGCATCGCATTTTTATCGAACTGCTGGGACTGAGCGTGCTGACGCTGGCCGTGCAGTACAGCCTGTTCGATAACAGTGCGTTTTCACTGCTTTGGGCGCTGACGCTTCCGGTGGTTGCCGTCAGTACCTGTACTGCTGTCTCGTTGCTGGTCTGGTCGCTGCTCAATCGTGGCCCTGGTCGGGCTCTGTTCCTCTATCCGGTATTGATGAGAAAAACAAAGCCTAAACCCGATATCGCCAGCAATCACTGACAGTCTCCATTCAGGGCCGATAATATCGGCCCTGAATGTTTCTGAACCACCGCATTACCCTGTACCACATAATAATAAAATTACACTCAGCACCGGGAAAGATGCTGCCACTGTTTTATAAAAATACGACGATAACAGCTGGAGTATTATAATGAATACTACCCAAAAGAAAGATATCGCCTGGGTGAATAGCCTTAAAGGCGCTTGTATATTGTTGGTTGTCTTATATCACGTTGTACTACCAGGTTATGCTGATATGGTAACGCATTTAACCGCCGGTTTTTTCCCGGCGAAATTATGGGTTGCTTTTAATAACACACTCTCTCCGCTTCGAATGCCTGCGTTCTTCTTTGTCTCCGGTCTGCTGGCGGCCAATGCCATTGTCAATCGTCCCTGGAAACAGGTATTCACCAGTCGCGTCACCAATCTGTTCTATCTCTATTTTCTGTGGGGACTGATTCAGTGGCTGATGATCAACGGCGTCTCCGGTGAAATCATGGGCGATCACCTCTCCGACAACATCAACGCTGCCTGGGCTTCCACGCCGTGGGAGTTTTTGAAGCTGATGCTGCTGGCGATGAGTTCTTCCTGGTATCTCTATGCGCTGGGCCTGTTCTTTGTTTTTGCCAAGCTGTTCCGCCAGCAGAAGGTGTTGATGATGCTGGTGGCGGCGGCACTGAACTATGCGGCGATAGTGAAAGCCATCCCCGGTTGGGGACCGGAAAGCCTGTCGCAGTACTTTATCTTCTTCCTGTTTGGCGCGTTCTACAGCAGTACGATGATCCGCTGGAGCGAGTGGCATCGCAGTAATGTGCTGCCGTGGGCCGCGATTGGGGTGCTGGCGGGCATCCATGCGATGGTGGGATTACCGAAAAGTCTGTTTATGTGCGTCATCGCTATCCTGTTCTGCATCGCCGCGTGTCGGGCGTTGAACAGCCGCTTCTCGATGAACTGGTTAAACTGGATCGGTAAAAACACGCTGCAAATCTACGTGCTGCACCGTATTTTTATCGAGTTCTTTGGCATGTCGGCGATCCTGTTTGCCGTGCATCACCATCTGTTTGCCAGCAAAGCCTTCTCGATGGTGTGGGCGGTGGGCTTCCCGATCGCCATGGTCGCGCTCTGTTCGGGCTGCTCGGTGGCTATCTGGACGCTGCTCAATCGTGGAGTCGGCAAGAACCTGTTTATCTACCCGAAGCTGTTACGGATGAAGCTGAACGTACAGTAAGGGCGTCTGCTTTCAGGCAATAAAAAACGGGGCGAATAATTGCCCCGTTTTGTTTTCCGTTATGCCGCTTAGCCAATGGTCATCAGGCTGGCATTGCCGCCGGCTGCGGCGGTGTTAACGCTCAGGGAACGCTCGATCAGCAGACGTTCCAGCAGCAGATTGGTTTCCCCGCGCGCAAAGCCCTGTACCGACACAATCGGCCCTTCACGAGAGGCGACGGTTTCACATACGGTGCGTAACTGATCGGCGTCACCGTGATAGATCACCGCGTCAAACGCTTCGCTGGCCGCCAGCGGCTGCGCGCGCAGGCTGATGCGTTTCTGCACCTCGGCAGGCAGGGATTTCAGCAATGCGCGGTGCAGCTCATCATCACTCCAGATCGCCTGGCTACCCACGGCAGTCACCCCAGCCAGCTGGATCAGCGCATCCTGCTCATTATCCGCCAGGCACAGGACATGCTCTCTTGGTAGCAGCGCAAAGGTGTTGCGCTCGCCCGTTGGGCCCGGCAGCAAGCGGACGGTGCCGCCCTGACCGAGTTCGGCAAAGCGGGCGCAGCAGGCCGCAAGTTCCGGTTGGTCTTTCGCCCATTCGGTCAGCGCCTGGTGAGCGGCTAACAGCGAGGGACGCAGCGCCGCATCGACCGGACGTTCGCCATCCTGACGATCGAGGGTAACGCGCAGCGCGCCATCCGGGCGGTGCGATAACAGACGATAGAGATACAGCGGGCCACCGGCTTTCGGTCCGGTGCCGGATAACCCTTCGCCGCCAAATGGCTGAACCCCAACCACCGCGCCAACCATATTACGGTTAACGTAGAGGTTGCCGACGCGGGCATGGTTGGTGACCTGAAGGATGGTCTCATCAATACGCGTGTGCACACCCAGCGTCAGGCCGTAACCCGAGGCGTTGATCTGCTCAATCACCTGCGGCAGGGAACTGCGCGCGTAGCGCACCACGTGCAGCACCGGGCCAAACACTTCTTTATCGAGGTCGCTGACGCTGCCAAGTTCAATCAGCGTTGGCTGGATAAAGGTTCCGCTCTGCCACTCTTTGCTGTCTTCCTGGCTGGCGTAGGCGGCCTGATAAACGGTCATGCCTTTGCTGCGCATGCTCTGAATATGACGTTCGATGTTCTCGCGGGCTTCGGCATCAATCACCGGGCCGATATCGGTGGACAGGCGTTCAGGATTGCCCATCCGGCACTCGGCCATCGCCCCACGCAGCATTTTCAGCGTGTGGTCAGCCACATCGTCCTGAATGCACAGCAGACGCAGCGCGGAGCAACGCTGTCCGGCACTGTCAAAGGCCGAGGCGACAATATCAATCACCACCTGTTCGGTCAGCGCGGAGGAGTCGACGATCATCGCATTCATCCCGCCGGTTTCGGCGATTAACGGCGTCGGGCGGCCTTGTGGATCGAGACGACCGGCCAGATTGCGCTGCAGTAAGGTGGCCACGGCGGTAGAGCCGGTAAACATCACGCCACGGACGCGCGCATCGCCCGTCAGCTGCGCACCGACGGTTTCCCCCAGGCCTGGCAGCAGTTGCAGCGCGCCGACCGGCACGCCCGCTTCATGCAGCAGCGCCACGGCTTCGGCCGCCACTAACGGCGTCTGTTCCGCCGGTTTCGCCAGCACGCTGTTGCCGGCGGCTAACGCTGCCGCAATCTGTCCGGTGAAGATCGCCAGCGGGAAGTTCCACGGGCTGATACAGACCACCGGACCCAGCGGGCGGTGGGTTTCATTATCAAAGTCATCACGCACCTGGCCGGCATAGTAATGCAGGAAGTCGACCGCTTCACGCACTTCGGCAATGGCGTTGCTGAAGGTTTTACCGGCTTCACGCACCAGGATCCCCAGCAGGCGCTGCATCTGGCCTTCCATCAGGATCGCCGCGCGTTCCAGAATGGCGGCTCGCTCCTGCGGCGGCGTGGCGAACCAGATTGGGCCTGCACGGGTAGCCGCATCCAGCGCAACCGACACCTCGGCTTCGCTGGCATGACGAACGTAACCGACGATATCGGTCGGCTCTGCCGGGTTAATCACCGGCAGCGATTCACCGGCTTCCAGCTCGCCGTCAATCATTGGCACAGCCTGCCACGGCTGGATCGCACTGTTCAGCAAGGCGCTGGAAAGCGACGCCAGGCGATGTTCATTGGCCATGTCCAGGCCGGCGGAGTTCTGTCGCTTCTTGCCATACAGATCGCGCGGCAGCGGAATCTTCGGATGCGGTAAGCCAATCGCCCCTTCAACCCGCGCCATTTTCTCCACTTCTTCCACCGGATCGGCCACCAGATCTTCAATCGGCAGGGTGTTATCGGCGATGCGGTTAACAAAGGAGGTGTTGGCGCCATTTTCCAGCAGACGACGAACCAGATAGGCCAGCAGAGTTTCGTGGGTGCCCACCGGCGCATAGATACGGCAGGGACGGTTTAACTTGCCGTCCGCCACTTTGCCTACCACCTGTTCGTACAGCGGTTCGCCCATGCCATGCAGGCACTGGAACTCATACTGGCCAGGATAGTAGTTGTTGCCCGCCAGCTGGTAAATCGCTGCCAGCGTGTGGGCGTTATGGGTGGCAAACTGCGGGTAAATCAGGTTTGGCACCGCCAGCAGTTTGCGGGCGCAGGCCAGATACGAAATATCGGTGTACACCTTGCGGGTGTATACCGGATAGCCTTCCAGACCTTCGACCTGGGCGCGCTTGATTTCGCTGTCCCAGTAAGCGCCTTTCACCAGGCGGATCATCAGGCGGCGACGGCTGCGTTGCGCCATATCGATCAGCGAATCGATCACAAACGGACAGCGCTTCATATACGCCTGAATCACAAAGCCAATGCCGTTCCAGCCTTCCAGCTCCGGTTCAAAACAGAGTTTTTCCAGCAGATCCAGCGACAGCTCCAGGCGGTCAGCTTCTTCTGCATCGATATTGATGCCGATGTCATAAGAGCGGGCCAGCAGCGTCAGCGATTTGAGGATCGGGTACAGCTCGGTCATCACGCGCTCGTACTGCGCGCGGCTGTAGCGCGGGTGCAGGGCGGAAAGCTTAATTGAAATCCCCGGACCTTCGTAAATACCACGACCGTTGGAAGCTTTGCCGATGGCGTGAATCGCCTGCTGATAGGATTGCAGATAGGCTTTGGCATCCTGCGCGGTCAGTGCCGCCTCGCCGAGCATATCGTAAGAGTAGCGGAAGCCTTTCTCCTCCAGCTTGCGGGCGTTGGCCAGCGCTTCGGAAATGGTTTCACCGGTGACAAACTGTTCGCCCATCAACCGCATCGCCATATCCACCCCTTTGCGGATCAGCGGTTCGCCACTTTTACCGATAATGCGGTTCAGCGAGCGGGACAGGTTGGCTTCGTTATGGGTGGACACCAGACGGCCGGTAAACAGCAGTCCCCAGGTCGCCGCATTGACGAACAGAGACGGGCTGCGGCCGAGGTGTGAATGCCAGTTGCCGTTGCTGATTTTGTCGCGAATTAACGCGTCGCGGGTCGGTTTATCAGGAATACGCAGCAAGGCTTCGGCCAGACACATTAACGCCACGCCTTCCTGCGAGGAGAGTGAGAACTCCTGCAGCAGGCTTTGCACCATGCCAGCGCGTCCGGTTGCACCTTTTTGGTGCCGGAGCTTCTCCGCCAGCTGATGGGCGAGGCGATAGGTTTGCTGTGCCAGCGGCAGCGGTAAGCGCGCCTGTTCGAGGATCATCGGCACGGCTTCCGTCTCTGGCCGACGCCATGCGGAGGTGATGGCGGCGCGGTTTACCGACTGCGGCAGAATATGTTCCGCAAATTGCAGGAACGGCTGGCGTTGCTCGTCTGCCGGGGCTTCATCGGTTTCCTGGGTCACCGTCTGCTGCGGGATCTCAGGCAGGGCATGGCCACTTTCCAGCTGCTCAAGATAGTTAAAGATCGCCTGCTTGATCAGCCAGTGTGGGGTGCGGTCAATCTGGCCTGCTGCCAGCTTAATGCGCTCGCGCGTGGCTTCATCCAGCTTCACGCCCATGGTAGTTGTGCCCATGCCTGAGAACTCCTTAAAAAATAATGACAATGTTGGCAAGCAATATCACTGAAGTTGCAACTTTGTGCAACCGTGTTAAATGTGACGCCGTTTGCAGAGTTTGAAACCGATTATTTAAAAGCGGCATGGATATTGCTGCAAGAATCCGGCCAAGGTTGAAAGTGACCGATTTCCCTGGGCTGTATGGGGGTTTAGTACAGGTGCAACCGGTTAAAATGTGATCCAGTGCAACCTGTTAAAACTCCGTCTGTGACGAAGGGTGAAATTGCTGTAACTGCTGTGTTAAATCGTTTGTGCGTCAAAGCGGTTTACGGCAGGATACCCCGCGCTGAGCCAGGGAGGTAGCGCCGCGACGTTCCAGCGGTGACTACGGATAGCTCCGGTGGTTGCGCATAAACAATAATAAGTGGAGAACCTGAATGACTCTGAGTACACCAATGATGGTGACCTTTTGTGTGTATATCCTCGGCATGGTGCTGATAGGTTTTATTGCATACCGGTCTACAAAAAACTTCGACGATTACATCCTCGGCGGGCGCAGCCTCGGTAGCGTGGTCACCGCGCTGTCGGCGGGAGCATCGGATATGAGCGGCTGGCTGTTGATGGGTTTGCCTGGCGCGATTTTCCTGTCGGGCATCTCAGAAAGCTGGATTGCCATCGGCCTGACCATCGGCGCCTACCTTAACTGGAAAATTGTCGCGGGGCGTCTGCGCGTGCAGACCGAGCATCACGACAATGCCTTGACCCTGCCAGACTTCTTCTCCAGTCGCTTCGAGGACAAAAGTAAAGTACTGCGGGTGATCTCAGCGCTGGTGATCCTGGTGTTCTTCACTATTTATTGTGCTTCCGGCATCGTTGCCGGTGCGCGTCTGTTCGAAAGCACCTTCGGCATGAGTTATGAAACCGCGCTGTGGGCCGGTGCTGCTGCCACCATCATCTATACCTTCGTTGGCGGCTTCCTCGCCGTCAGCTGGACCGATACCGTGCAGGCCAGCCTGATGTTCTTCGCGCTGATCCTGACGCCGGTGATGGTGATTTTCGCCGTCGGCGGGCTGAGCGATTCGCTTAAGGTGATTGAAGCGAAGAGTATCGAAAACCTCGATATGCTGAAGAACCTGAACTTTGTCGCGGTGATTTCACTGCTGGGTTGGGGGCTGGGCTACTTCGGGCAACCGCATATTCTGGCGCGCTTTATGGCGGCCGATTCCCACCGCTCAATCCGCAGCGCACGCCGCATCGGCATGATCTGGATGATCCTGTGTCTGGGTGGGGCGGTTGCAGTGGGCTTCTTCGGCATCGCTTATTTCCAGAACCATCCGGAGCAAGCCGTGGGCGTATCTGAAAACGGCGAGCGCATCTTTATTGAGCTGGCGCGTATTCTGTTTAACCCGTGGATTGCCGGTATCCTGCTGTCCGCTATCCTGGCGGCGGTGATGTCGACCCTGAGCTGTCAGCTGCTGGTGTGTTCAAGCGCGCTGACGGAAGATCTGTACAAAAACTTCCTGCGCAAAAACGCCACTCAACGTGAGCTGGTGTGGGTAGGGCGTTTGATGGTTCTGCTGGTGGCGGTGATCGCCATTGCGCTGGCCTCTAACCCGGAGAACCGCGTATTGGGA
Organism: Erwinia billingiae Eb661; assembly: GCF_000196615.1. Lineage (NCBI taxonomy): Bacteria > Pseudomonadati > Pseudomonadota > Gammaproteobacteria > Enterobacterales > Erwiniaceae > Erwinia > Erwinia billingiae. Next base: position 2,954,982 of record NC_014306.1, on the reverse strand, counting down.
CTGGTCAGCTACGCCTGGGCGGGCTTCGGTGCGGCATTTGGTCCGGTGGTGCTGTTGTCGCTGATTTGGAAGCGTATGACCCGTAACGGCGCGCTGGCAGGCATGATTATCGGTGCGGCAACCGTACTGATCTGGAAACAGTACGGCTGGCTGGATCTGTATGAAATCATCCCTGGCTTCCTGTTCGCCAGCCTGGCAATTTGGATCGTCAGCCTGATGGGCCGCGAGCCAAGCGCTGCGGCACAGCAACGTTTCGAAGCAGCAGAAATCGAATACAACACCAAATAAGTCAGCGTTTACCACCGGGCGTCGCACTGACGCCCGGTCGGTTGACTGCCGTTCACTCTTCGCACGCCCCGTTTGTATCCGCTACAGCACCGCCGCGCCCCTTCTCGCAGATTGCGAAAATACCCACGATGCCTCTTGTTTTTTCGTTGCCGATAATGATAATCGATATCGTTTTGATTTACGTTTCTTTACCGCAACTGAAATTCTTTCACACTCGAGGGTGTAGGCATGTTTGTTCCATTTCTCATCATGTTACGCGAAGGCCTGGAAGCCGCGCTGATTGTCAGCCTGATCGCCAGTTACCTGAAGCGTACCCATCGCAGTGAATGGTTTGGCGCAATGTGGGTGGGCGTGTTTGTTGCCGCCGCACTCTGCCTTGGCGTTGGCTACTTTATCAACGAAACCACCGGCGAATTCCCGCAGAAAGAGCAGGAGCTGTTTGAAGGGATCGTGGCCGTGGTGGCCGTGTGTATCCTGACCTATATGGTGTTCTGGATGCGCAAAGTGTCCCGCAACGTAAAGGCCCAGCTGGAAGATGCCGTGGACAATGCGTTGCAGAAGGGCAAAAGCAGCGGCTGGGCGCTGATTATGATGGTGTTCCTGGCAGTTGCCCGTGAAGGCCTCGAATCGGTGTTTTTCCTGCTTGCTGCGTTCCAGCAGGATGTGGGCATTGGCCCACCGTTAGGCGCCATACTGGGCCTGGCGACCGCGATTATCCTCGGCATGCTGATCTATTGGGGCGGCGTGCGTCTTAACCTGGCGACTTTCTTCAAGTGGACCAGCCTGTTTATCCTGTTTGTGGCCGCCGGTCTGGCCGCCGGTGCAATCCGCGCCTTCCACGAAGCCGGACTGTGGAATCATTTCCAGGACATCGCCTTTGATATGAGTAATACGCTCTCCACCAGCACCCTTATCGGTACGCTGCTGGAAGGGATGTTGGGCTACCAGGAAACGCCAAGCGTCAGCGAAGTGGCGGTCTGGTTTATCTATTTAGTTCCTGCGCTGCTGCTGTTCTTTATGCCAGTGCGTCCACAGGCTACGGCAGTGCGTACCACACGCTAAGCCTTTGTCCGCGCCTGTTTTGCAGGCGCGTAACTTTTTCACAGGGATTTACTATGACTCTTCGTTTTCGCCAGCACGCGCTGAATGCTGCGCTCGTGACTTTGCTGACCGGTTCTGCCGCTGCGATGGCCGCTGATATTCCACAGGTTAAAATCAGCGTGAATGACAAACAGTGTGATCCAATGAACGTCACGGTGAACGCGGGGAAAACCCAGTTCATCATCCAGAACAACAGCCAGAAAGGGCTGGAGTGGGAGATCCTGAAGGGGGTGATGGTGGTCGAAGAGCGTGAAAATATCGCGCCTGGCTTTACCCAGAAGCTGACGGCGAATCTGGAAGCCGGTGAATATGACCTGACCTGCGGCCTGTTAAGCAACCCGAAAGGCAAGCTGATCGTCAAGGGCACTAACGCGCCTTCTGACGGAAAGCCGGACGTGATGCAGTTGGTCGGACCGATTGCTGAATACAAAACCTACGTCACCAAAGAGGTGGTGGAACTGGTTGCCGGCACCAAAGCCTTTACCGATGCGGTGAAAGCGGGCGATATCGAAAAAGCCAAAGCGCTGTACGCACCGACCCGCCGTCATTACGAGCGCATCGAACCGATTGCCGAACTGTTCTCCGACCTGGATGGCAGCATCGACGCCCGTGAAGACGATTTCGAGAAGAAAGCGGAAGATCCTAAGTTCACCGGTTTCCACCGCATTGAGAAAGCACTGTGGGGCGATAAGAGCACCAAAGGCATGGAGTCCTTTGCGACTCAGCTGAACACCGACGTGTTGGATCTGCAGAAGCGCATTGACGAGCTGGCCTTCCCGCCAAGCAAAGTGGTTGGCGGTGCGGCAGGTCTGATTGAAGAAGTGGCCTCCAGCAAAATCTCTGGTGAAGAAGATCGTTACAGCCGCACTGACCTGTGGGATTTCCAGGCTAACGTTGACGGCGCGCAGAAAATTGTTAACCTGCTCCGTCCAATGCTGCAGAAGGCCGATGCGCCTCTGCTGGCGAAAATCGATGCGAACTTCAAGAAAGTGGACGGCATCTTGTCAAAATACCGGACCAAAGACGGTTACGAATCTTATGACAAGCTGACTGACGCTGACCGCAATGCAATGAAAGGCCCGATCACCACACTGGCGGAAGACCTTGCTAAGCTGCGCGGAACGCTGGGACTGGATTAATCGTAAATGGCAAAATCTGTGGATGACGCGGCACTGCCGTCGCGTCGTCGTTTATTAAAAGGCATGGGCATCCTTGGGGGTGCCTTTGCTGTAAGTGGTGGCTGTCCGGTGCATGCGGCACCGGATGATAAATCCTTCTCGCCAGGCGCCTTGTCGCCTTCAGCAAGACAGGAGGCACAGCCGTTTTATGGCCTGCATCAGGCGGGCGTAACCACACCTCAACAGGCTGCGATGATGATCGTGGCCTTTGACGTTTTGGCGACCGACAAAGCGGATTTGCAACGGCTGTTCCGCTTGCTCAACGATCGCATTGCCTTCCTGACCAAAGGCGGCAAAGCGCCACTGGTGACCAATCCACGCTTACCGCCAATGGATTCCGGCATTCTGGGAGATGATATTTACCCGGATAATCTGACCATTACGGTGTCGGTGGGGCATTCGCTGTTTGACGAGCGCTATGGGTTACAGGCGCACAAGCCGGTGAAGTTACAGGCGATGACGCGTTTTCCTAACGATGCGTTGGATGCCCGTCTGTGCCACGGAGATCTGCTGCTGCAAATCTGTGCCAACACCAATGACACGGTGATCCATGCCCTGCGCGATATCATCAAGCATTCGCCGGATCTGCTCAGCGTGCGCTGGCGTCGTGAAGGTTTTATCTCTGACCATGCTGCGCGCAGCAAGGGCAAGGAGACGCCAATCAATCTGTTGGGCTTCAAGGACGGTACGGCGAATCCGGATACCACTAACCAGCCGCTGATGGACTCGATTCTGTGGGTCACCGCCGGGCAGGGCGAACCGGCCTGGACCGTGGGCGGCAGCTATCAGGCGGCGAGGATTATCCAGTTCCACGTTGAGTTCTGGGATCGTACGCCACTGCGCGAGCAGGAGACGATCTTTGGTCGCGTGAAGCACAGCGGTGCACCGTTAGGGATGCAGAACGAGCATGATGTGCCTGACTATGCCAGCGATCCTGATGGCAACGTCACGCCGCTGGATGCCCATATTCGTCTGGCAAATCCCCGTACGCCAGAAACGCAGAGCAATTTAATGCTGCGTCGCGGCTACAGCTATTCGGCGGGGGTATCAAACGCGGGTCAGCTGGAAATGGGCCTGTTGTTCGTTTGTTATCAGCATGATTTAGAAAAAGGTTTTCTCTGCGTGCAAAAAAGACTGAACGGTGAAGCCCTCGAGGAATATATCAAGCCGATTGGCGGGGGATATTTCTTTGTGCTACCCGGTGTCCAGGATGATAAGCATTATCTTGGGCAGTCTTTGCTGGAAGCCTGATAGTTTCATTAAAGAACCTTCTGCTTCGTTGTGAAGCGGGAGGTTATTTTTTAATCAGTTATTTTTTTCACCCCTTTTTCCTCCTCCCAGTGCATTTATCGATTCAGAAAAACCCGTAAGAAAAATCCATCTCGTTGAATTACTTCATTATTTAATTTCTCACAGCCAGGGTGCGGGCTATTAACCGATAAAATGTTACGTCAGACGTAAAATAGATGTTGCATTGATCCTGAGATCTGTAGCACCTTATTAACAGCGGGTGTTTAAAGTGTTGACATGTCCACCACGGAGATCGCGAATGGTAAAGTGTTGTAACGGACAGATGTACCATAAACAAAGTTTCGCGGCTCCATGCGAGGGCGCTACTCCCGCTTCAACTTTCTCTTCTCTCTTATATTCTAACGGCCAACTTCTTTCTTTTTCAAACCGGTGCACAGCTGCGCTCAAACACGGCTATGCGCTAACACAATGGCCAGACAAGGCTTAAAAGGAAGCCACCGAAACCTCTAAAGCGTTCACGTAATCGCATCGATTTGCAGGTGCGGGAAATGAAACCAACTGTAAGGTGCCACTATGGGAAGACAGAAAGCAGTGATCAAAGCGCGTCGTGAAGCAAAACGTGTGCTTCGTAGCGATTCACGCAGTCACCGTCAGCGTGAAGAAGAATCGGTCACCTCGCTGGTGCAGATGGGTGGGTTAGAGTCAATTGGCATGGCGCGTGATACCCGTGACCATTCCCCGATTGAAGCCCGAAATGAAGCTCAGGCGCACTATCTTAAAGCCATAGAAAGCAAACAACTGATCTTTGCCACAGGCGAAGCCGGTTGCGGTAAAACCTGGATCAGCGCAGCGAAAGCGGCTGAGGCCCTGATTCATAAGGATGTTGACAGGATTATTGTTACGCGTCCGGTGTTGCAGGCGGATGAGGATTTGGGATTCCTCCCTGGAGATATCTCAGAAAAATTCGCTCCGTACTTCCGGCCAGTGTATGACGTTCTGGTTAAACGTCTGGGCTCTTCCTTTATGCAGTATTGTCTGCGTCCCGAAATTGGCAAAGTGGAGATCGCTCCCTTCGCCTATATGCGTGGACGAACGTTTGAAAATGCCGTGGTGATCCTTGATGAGGCGCAAAACGTCACCGCCGCCCAGATGAAGATGTTTCTGACACGCCTTGGGGAAAACGTCACCGTGATTGTGAACGGCGATATCACACAGTGTGATTTGCCGTCCCATGTGAAGTCGGGTCTCAGCGATGCGCTATCTCGCTTTGAGGACGACGACATGGTCAGCGTGGTGCGTTTCGAGAAAGAAGATTGCGTACGTTCACAGCTCTGCCAGCGTACGCTTCTCGCTTACGGCTAAGAATCTGACTAGCTGAACCGAGCCCGGATGAAAGTCCGGGCTTTTTTATGCAAAAAAAAAGTCTGAACGTAAGTTCAGACTCTTCTTCGAATATGGTGGTGAGAGAGGGGGATCACGAGGCACATCCCTGTGCCTCGCCCTTCGGGCAGCAGAGCTGTGCAAAACGGCTGTCCTGCCGTTTTGTCGAACCCTTCGAGGCTTCTCACCCCTCTCTCCTGAATTTTATGCAAAAAAAAAGTCTGAACGTGAATTCAGACTCTTCTTCGAATATGGTGGTGAGAGAGGGGTTCGAACCCTCGATACGTTGCCGTATACACACTTTCCAGGCGTGCTCCTTCAGCCACTCGGACACCTCACCATATTTTTACTGCTGCGTCCCAGAGGGGCGACGGGGCGCTACTATAGGCAGTCGCAGGGAAGCGGTCAAGCAGAATTTTCTTTGCTTCTATCAGCTTATCCTCAATCCACTCACTGATTTATCCAGAAAGTTCACAAAAATCAGGTCATAAAACTGACATCAACTAAACACAAAAATGTCATGGTTGTGTCGCAGACTGGCTCCCTGAAATGTTTAGCAAAACTTACTCATGGAGCCTTGAGTTTATGAACGTTAAAAGCCTGTTTACCCTGTCTTTGGTTGCCTCTGTTATCTCTTCCTCCGCCATCGCCGATATCGCCACTTACACCCGGGCCGCGCAGGGCGACATCACCCAGCCTGGCGGTGCCCGTCGCTTGACCGGTGACCAGACCGACGCGCTGAAAGCCTCGCTGAACAGCAATAAAGCCAAAAACGTGATCCTGTTGATTGGCGATGGCATGGGCGACTCTGAAATTACTGCAGCACGTAACTACGCTGAGGGCGCGGGCGGCTTTTTTAAAGGGATTGATGCGCTGCCGCTGACCGGGCAATACACGCATTACGCGCTGGACAAGAAAACCCATAAACCGGATTACGTCACTGACTCTGCCGCATCAGCCACCGCGTGGAGCACCGGGGTGAAATCGTATAACGGCGCAATCGGCGTGGACGTTAACGGCAACGATCACCCAACCATTATGGAAATGGCGAAAGCGGCGGGTAAGGCAACGGGCAACGTCTCAACCGCTGAGCTGGAAGATGCGACGCCAGCAGCGCAGATCGCCCATGTCACCTCGCGTAAGTGTTATGGCCCGGAAAAAACCAGCGAGCTATGCGCCAGTAATGCGTTAGAAAAAGGCGGCAGGGGATCGATTGCTGAGCAGCTGCTGAATGCCCGTGCGGATGTGACGTTCGGCGGCGGCGGTAAAACCTTCAGCGAAACCGCGAAAGCCGGCGAGTGGCAGGGCAAGACGCTGGAAGAGCAGGCTAAGCTGCGGGGTTATCAGTGGGTCAGCGATCTTAACGGCTTGACGGCCATTACCGAAGCGAATCAGGACAAACCGGTGTTAGGTCTGTTTGCTCAGGGCAACATGCCGGTGCGTTGGAAAGGGCCGAAAGCGACCTGGCACGGCAACGGTGAAGACAAGGCGATAAGTTGTGAAGTGAATGCCGAACGTCCGGCAACCACGCCGACGTTGGCGCAGATGACCGACAAAGCAATTGCGTTGTTGAGCAAGGACCAGAATGGCTTTTTCCTGCAGGTTGAAGGCGCGTCGATAGATAAGCAGGATCACGCTGCCAACCCGTGTGGTCAGATTGGCGAGACGGTCGATCTGGACGAGGCGGTACAGAAGGCGCTGGAGTTTGCCCGTAAAGACGGTAACACGCTGGTGATTGTGACGGCCGACCATGCGCACTCCAGCCAGATCGTTGCCAATGACAGCAAAGCGCCTGGCCTGACGCAAACGCTGAAGACCAAAGAGGGAGGTTTTATGACCCTCAGTTACGGCAATTCTGAGGAGGATTCTCAGGGCCACACCGGCACGCAATTGCGTATTGCTGCTTACGGTCCGCATGCGGCTAACGTTGTCGGGCTGACCGATCAGACCGATCTGTTCTACACGCTGAAATCGGCGATGGAAATCCAGTAACTTTTTCTGGTTAGCCTGGGGGAGCTTCGCTAAGCTGAATCAGCGACTCCCCTTCAGGAATAATGTCATGCGGCAGAGCTTGTTACGTGTACGCGATGGTCAGGGCGCCACCGTGTCGTTTTCTGAATTACTGTTCGATCTGATTTACGTCTTCGCCGTTACCCAACTTTCCCACTATTTGCTGCATCATCTGACGCTGGTCGGCGCGTTGCAGACGCTGTTGCTATGGTTTGCCGTCTGGCTGGCCTGGCAATACACCGCCTGGGTCACCAACTGGTTCGATCCGGAAACCCGTCAAATCCGTCTGTTGTTGTTCGCCATTATGTTGCTGGGGCTGTTTGCATCTTCAGCCTTGCCTGAAGCCTTTGGCGAAAGGGGATTGGTGTTTGCCTTATTCTACATTGCGATGCAGGTTGGCCGTGCGGCGGTGACGCTGTTCTGGTTGCCGGACAATCATCTGTTACAACGTAACTTTCAGCGCATCTTAGGCTGGATGGTGATTTCCGGGGTGTTTTGGCTGATTGGCGGTCTTGTAGAGGGTAATGGGCGGATGGTGTGGTGGGCGATCGCCATTGCCTGTACCTACATTTCGCCGATGATAGGTTTCTGGTTGCCAGTGTTAGGGCGTTCAAATACGTCCAGCGAGTGGACGATTGAGGGCCATCATCTGGCGGAGCGCAGTCAGCTGTTTGTGATTGTGGCGTTGGGGGAGACCATTCTGATCACTGGTGCGACATTGAGTGAGCTGGAGAGTTGGGATGCGCCGGTGATCATTGCCTCATTAGTGGCATTTCTTGGCAGTCTGGCGATGTGGTGGGTCTATTTCGACACCAGCAGTAAGGCGGGCAGTCATGCGATCCAGCAGTCGGAAAACCCGGGGCAAATGGGTGCCTGTTATCATTATGTGCATGTGGTATTGGTCGGGGCGATTATCGTTTGTGCGGTGGCGAACGAGTTGGTGATCGTCCATCCCGACGGGCATATGGATGCCAGCGCAATAGCGGTTTTGTTATTGGGTCCCGCCGCCTATCTGGCCGCCAACGGCATTTATAAAACGATGGTGTACCGGCGTTTCCCGCTTTCGCACATTGCCGGATTGGTGGCTCTGTTGGCGCTGTTACCGGTTTGTTTTATCACCGACAGGCTGATGATTAACGGATTAACAACAGTGGTGATGATCGCCGTCGCCGGATGGGAAAGCATATCGCGAGGGAAGGGAGTGGCTTAAGGTCAACACCGCGTTGGGTGGTAGGGCGGAGGTCAACACCGGGTTGGGTGGCACGGCGTCGGCACAGAGCGCCTTATCCGAGACGCCGTGAATCCATCCCTGGAGGCTTGGCTGCGGCATCCCTGCCGCAGACACTCGGCTAAGGCGCTCTGAGCCGCCACCTTATAGCATTGGTGTCGATGGGTGGACTGGTGGACGCACAAATCAAAGGAATGCATCGAAGAGGGTTTTGACCTGTGTGTCCACAATCAAGCATTCGATACTGAAGCTTAGGGGAAGGGAGAGAAGGTTGATAGCGAGTCTTCGGCGACAGGGATGTCGCCGCTGAGCCCCCAGGGATGGGTTCACGGCGACTTTGCGTTCAACCTCCTCTCCCTGACCTGCCACCACAGTTAGCAGGCGACTTACCCTAACTTCAGACTTTATTCGTCGAGGCTTCTCACCCCTCTCTCCTGAATTCTAGGCAAAAAAAAAGTCTGAACGTATGTTCAGACTCTTCTTCAAATATGGTGGTGAGAGAGGGGTTCGAACCCTCGATACGTTGCCGTATACACACTTTCCAGGCGTGCTCCTTCAGCCACTCGGACACCTCACCATATTGTTGTCGCAACAAGGTTGCTGACGGGCGCTAATGTAGGCAAAAGCGCTGCCGCGGTCAACTCCCTTTCTCCACTTTTCTGCGCGTTTAGCCAGTTTTGCAGCAGTTTGCTGCTTAAATCACCAAAATCCCCACTAACCACAACGAAACGGCCTATCCGCTGTTAATAACCCCATACGACCAATGCCGATCCTGACGAATACTTCATCGCGATACTATTGGTATCGCAACAATTTTTGCTTGCCAGACGCACCTTTTTCCCCGAGCCTTGAGAAAAAACAGGAGAGCAAACGTGGATATCATTTTTTACCATCCGTCATTTAATGCAGAAACCTGGATCGACGGCCTGCAACAACGCCTGCCCGACGCCCGTATCCGCCAATGGACACCCGGCGATGATGCGCCTGCCGACTTTGCGCTGGTGCGCCAGCCTCCTGTCGATATGCTGCAAGGCCGTAAAGGACTGAGAGCAGTATTCGCGCTCGGCGCGGGCGTGGATGATATTCTCGGCCAGCTGCGCCAACATCCTGAAATGCTGGCTAAAGAGGTGCCGCTATTCCGCCTGGAAGACACCGGCATGGGCCGACAGATGCAGGAATACGCTGTTTACCATGTTTTAGGCTGGTTCCGTCGCTTCACCGAATATCAACAGCAGAAGGCACAGTCGCTGTGGCAACACCTGCCTAACTACAGCCGCAAAGATTTCAGCATCGGTATTCTGGGCGCGGGCGTACTGGGGCAGAGCGTGGCAGAAAGCCTGAAGATTTGGGGCTTTCCGGTGCGTTGCTGGAGCCGCTCACCGAAAGACTTGCCGGGTGTCACCAGTTTCCATGGCGCGGAACAGCTGGGCGAATTCCTGGCCGGCAGCCAGGTGCTGATTAACCTGTTGCCCAACACGCCACAGACCGAAGGGATCCTGAACCGCAGCTTGCTTAGCCAACTTAAACCGCAGGCATTCTTGCTTAACCTCGCCCGTGGTGCGCATCTGGTCGAAGACGATCTGCTGGCGGCGATCGAAGCCGGTGAGGTCAAAGCCGCCGCGCTGGACGTCTTCGTACGTGAACCGCTCGATACTTCCCATCCGTTCTGGACGCATCCGGATATTGCCATCACGCCGCATAATGCCGCTGTAACCTTGCCAGACGAAGCTATGGACTTTATCGCGAAATCGATCGCCACCCTGGAAGCCGGTGAAATGCCTGGCGGTCTGGTCGACGTAACCCGCGGTTATTAAGTCAATCAGGGGCAGGAATGCTATTCTTGCCCTAAGCCTAAAGGAGAATGTTATGTACCCCGTTGACCTTCATATGCATACCGTTGCCAGCACTCATGCCTACAGCACACTCCGCGACTACGTGGTGCAGGCGCAAACCTGTGGCGTCAAACTGCTGGCGATCACCGATCACGGCCCGGATATGGCCGATGCACCGCACTACTGGCACTTTGTGAATATGCGCGTCTGGCCACGTGTGGTGGATGGCGTGGGCATCCTGCGCGGCATCGAGGCTAACATCAAGAATACCGACGGTGATATTGACTGCACCGGGCCGATGATGGGATCGGTGGATATCGTGGTGGCGGGCTTCCATGAACCGGTGTTCGCCCCGCGCGATAAGGCCACGCATACCGAAGCGATGATTGCGGCGATGGCCAGTGGCAATGTGCATATCATCAGCCATCCGGGCAACCCGAAATACCCGGTCGATATCCCGGCGATTGCCGAAGCGGCGGCGAAATATAACGTCGCGCTCGAGTTGAACAACTCCTCCTTTACTCATTCCCGCCCGGGCAGCGAACCTAACTGCCGCGCAATCGTCGCGGCGGTGCGCGATGCCGGCGGATGGATCTCCTGCGGATCGGATTCCCATACTGCGTTTACCCTCGGCAACTTCGAACACTGCCTGCGGATTATGAAGGAAGTGGATTTCCCGGAAGATCGCGTATTAAATGTCACCCCACGCCGCTTGCTGGATTTCCTCGAGCTGCGTACCGGCACCAAAATTGCTGAATTTGCTGATATGTGACATTGTCACAATTAACCTCTGAATGGACTGACCGTCATGAATGAATTCTCTATCATCTGCCGTATTCTTGGCTCGCTGTACAACCGCCAGCCGCAGGATCCGTTGCTGGTGCCGCTGTTTACGATGTTGCGTGAAGGCAAACTGCAGCAGCACTGGCCGCTGGAGCAGGATGAGCTATTGATCCGCCTGCAGGAAAACAGCGACCCGCAGGCGCTGGCGGGGGATTACAACGCGCTGTTTGTCGGCAGCGACTGCAAAGTGCCGCCGTACGGATCGCATTGGGATAACGGCCCGCAGGAGAGCGACGTGCGTGGCTTCCTGCAAAGCCGCGGTATGCCGTTAGGCGAAGGCCCAGCCGATCATATTGGTGCGCTGCTGCTGGCCGCTTCATGGCTGGAAGACCAGTCTGCGGCGGATGAAGTGCAGGCGCAGGTGACGCTGTTTGATGAGTATTTATTGCCGTGGGTGGGTCAGTTCCTGGGCAAAGTTGAAGCCCATGCCACCACCGCGTTTTACCGCACGCTGGCCGCGTTAAGCCGCGAAGCGATTCAGGCGATGCGTGACGAACTGGAAGAAGAAGGGGACGTCTGAGCCCTGTTCCAGCCTGAGCCATAACCTGACGTAAGCCCGCCGGTAGCCCATTAGCGACCGGCGGGCTTTTTACTGCGTTACTGCCACTCCGCGTTGGCCGATCCCAACCGCGACGCCGCCCGTGACCAGATCAACGGGGTGCCGGGTAACCACACTGGCGAACGCAGGCGATAGCCCATGCCCCACGGGGTGATTTCAATCTCGACGTTTTCATCCTGTGGCTTAAGCGGGCCCAAACCCTGCGGTTGTTCACTTTCCGGATACGGATTGTCGGTCAACAGGCAGGCAGTTCTGGCCAGCGACAGGCGGGCGGTGTAGCCGGTATTATGCAGCAGTCGCTGGCGCAAGCCTTCCAGCACCGCGGCTGCCATCAGATAACCGGTGGCATGATCCAGCGCCTGCACCGGCAGCGGCGAGGGCGCATCGCGCTGTTTCCACTGGCGGCCGCTGTCGGCAATGCCGCATCCCATTTGTACCAGGCTGTCGAAGCCACGGCGATTGCGCCATGGGCCGGTCCATCCCCACGCATTCAGGCTGACGTCCACCAATCCCGGCGACAGTTTTTGCCGGGTTTGCGCATCATACCCAAGCGCGCTCAACGCATCGGCACGGTAGCCATGCACCAGCACGTCCGCCTGACTCAGCAAGGCTTCAAAGTGCTTGCGTCCCTGCGCGGATTTCAGGTCGAGCCTGGCGCAGCGCTTACCCAGGGTCACCTCTTCTTCCAGCGAGGGTTCTTCCCAACCGGGCGGATCGAGCCGCAATACCTCAGCGCCCAGTCCGGCCAGAAATCGCGTGGCCACCGGGCCCGCAATGATGCGGGTCAGATCCAGCACGCGCACGCCATGCAGCGGACGCGCGGGGAACAGGCGCCAGGTGGGTGCCGGGCCTTCGGGCTGCAACGCCTGTTCAATTAACGCTTCGCGCCGGACGGCCTGGCCTTGCGGATGCTGCTGCCACGCCTCCACGCTGCGCATCTCGGCCGCACAGCCGCCTGCGACGACCACCGCGTCTTCCAGTGCAGTTTTATTCCACTGGCTGACGGCTACCGCAAGGCTGGCGCGATCGGCATGCTGACCGAGCACGCTTTCCATCGCCGCACGATGATGGGGCGCATTGGTATGCAGGCGGATCCAGCCATCTGCGGTGGGATAATCCCCGGCAAAAGGGTCCCACAAGGCAGGCGCGGGGCGATTAATCGGGCGGAAGCTGTGCTGGAACCAGCGTGAAGCCAGCGCGGTATTCACCTCAAGCGGATGCGGATTGCCAATCAGATCGGCCGCAGCCTGCATCGCCAGTGCGATGCTGGTGCTGGCCAGTTCGGTGACCGGATACAGCGAGCAGAGTTGCGCGTCCCCGTGGAAGGTGACCTGAGGAACGGCATCGCTGGCAGCGCGCAGCCCGTGCCAAAGCTGTTGCCAGAGGTGTGTGGTAAGCCCATTGTCCATTGCGTCCTCCTTGGATGATGCTTATCACCTTAGCAATGAACCCCGCTTTTTGCCTGGCGTTAACGCAGGCGGCGGAATTTTGGCAGACGGGCGTGCATGCGCAGATTACGCAGATTAATGACCGCAATGGCCGTGCCGGCAACCACCAGCAGCGCGCCGATAATTTTAAACATATTCATCTCGTCGCCCAGCACCACCACGCCCATAATCACCGCCAGCACCGGCGTCAGCAGCGAATACGGCATGATCAGGTTGACGTTGTAGCTGCGCAGCAGCCAGTACCACAGCGAGTAGGCGATAATCGAAGAGAAAATCGCGCTATACAGAATGCCAAACCAGCCGCGCCAGCTGGAGTGGATCAGGCTGTCGATCTGATTGGATTCCATCACCCAGGAGGCGAGGCCGACAATCGGGATCGCCAGGAAACAGAGCCAGCCGGTCATGGTCAGCGGCTTAATCGGCGGGGATTTTTTCACCAGCATATTGCTGATCGCCCAGCCCGCGGCGCTGCACAGCAAGATACACAGCACCCACCAGGAAGGAATGGTCGGGCTGCCGGCCAGCACCACCACGCCGGTCAGGGAGACGGCAATGCCGGTCATCTGCACCACCGACAGCTTCTCCTTCAGGATCACCATCGCCAGCAGCATGGCAAACGGCGTGCCGAGCTGCACCACAATCGCGCCGGTGCCGGCATCGGTGTATTTCATGCCAACAAACAGCAGTGAAAAGTGCAGAAAGCCAAAGGTAAACGCCAGCGGCACCAGATAGCGCAACTGCGCGCGGTTAACGCGGGTGAACGGGACCAAAATCAGCGCCACAACCACAAAGCGCATCAGGGTTAAAAACAGCGGGGGAAGATCGAGCAGACCCCATTTGATCGCGACGTTATTGAACGCCCAAAGGGTCACTACCAGTAAAATAAGAAAAAAATGCCGCAAAGCCACGAGACTGTCCTGTTGTGCGTGTGATCACCTTTTTATCATGGCATGAATTGCCGCTGAATTAAGCGGGATCAGGCAATTTATTTCGCACCGGGCGTTAGCTGAATTTGTTTTACTGCCCTCAGAAAAAGTGATGAGACAGCCGGCGGTCAACATGCCATCATAATCTTCAGATCCCTGTCGTCAGGTGCATGTTGATAATCATTAAGGATAACTTCCCGCTATGCCTTCTGCGCTTCCGTTAGCCATCATTCAGTTTGAAACCCCGCCTGAGGCGGTCATCGATCGCGTTGGTGAACAACAGCACTGGTTTGTTGCCGCTCTGGGCCTGCAACCCGGCGAATATGTGGTGATCCGCCCGGATTTGGGCGAAGCCCTGCCGGATGCCTGTTCCGTTGCCGCCGCGGTGCTGAGCGGCTCCTGGGCAATGGTGACCGATCACGCCGAATGGAGCGAGCGCAGCGCGGCCTGGATCCGCAGCGCGGTCGAGCAGGGCTTACCGCTGCTCGGCGTCTGTTACGGTCATCAGCTGATGGCTTACGCGCTGGGCGGGCGGGTGGATGATAATCCACGCGGCTGGGAACGCGGTCTGCAACAGCTGGAGATGAACGCCTGCTCCGCCAGCGATCCGTTACTGAGCCAGCTGCCGACGCACTTCTCCGCGTGGCTGTCCCACCGTCAGTCGGTGCTGCAGCCGCCGCCGGGCGCGCAGGTGCTGGCCGCGTCCGCACAGGATGACTGTCAGATTATCCGTTACACCCCGCAGGCGCTTTCGGTGCAGTTTCATCCGGAATTTACCGGCACCATCATGACCGCCTGTCTGCAAAGCAGCCAGAATAGTGAAATCAGTAGCCTGATGGCGCATCAGCAGGAGCCGGCCACGCCGTTGCAGCTGCTGCAAACCTTCTGGCATCAGCATCGTCAGGCCAGCAAGCTGGCCTGATTTACCCGGGCCATTGTTGTGCGTTACCTCACAATGATGGCTTCCCGACCCGCTTTCATGGCACTCCCGTCACAGTTTCCTCTTTGGCAATCTGACATGCTCATTTTTATCAATATTGTTAATGATGAGTTATTTGATTGTTAAATCGCTCCGGCGAATTTACTCCGAGGAAACCACCATGCGTTATGCATATCCGGGCACTACAGATTCATTGATCACCCTGAAGTCTCAGTACGGCAACTTTATCAACGGTGAGTTTGTGCCGCCGGTTAACGGGGCCTATTTCGAGAACACCTCGCCGGTAAATGGATCGGTGATCGGTGAGTTCCCCCGTTCCGATAAAGATGATGTGGAAAAAGCGCTGGATGCAGCCCATGCCGCTGCCGACGCCTGGGGCAAAACCTCTGTTCAGGCGCGTTCACTGGCGTTGCTGAAAATTGCCGACCGGCTGGAAGAGAATCTGGAATTTATCGCGGTAAACGAAACCTGGGACAACGGCAAACCGGTGCGCGAAACGCTGGCCGCCGACCTGCCGCTGGCGGTGGATCATTTCCGTTATTACGCCGGCTGTATTCGCGCTCAGGAAGGATCGTCTGCGGAGATCGACGAATTCACCGCCGCGTACCACTTCCACGAACCGCTGGGCGTGGTGGCGCAAATTATCCCGTGGAACTTCCCGCTGCTGATGGCCGCGTGGAAACTGGCGCCCGCGCTGGCTGCCGGCAACTGCGTGATTTTGAAACCGGCTGAACAAACGCCGCTGTCCATTACGCTGTTTGTGGAACTGATTGCCGACCTGCTGCCGAAAGGGGTGCTGAATGTGGTTCACGGGTACGGCCGTGAAGCGGGCGAAGCGCTGGCGGGCAATCCGCGTATCGCCAAGGTGGCCTTTACCGGCTCCACCGCAACCGGTGGCCATATCCTTGAGCTGGCGGCGAAGAACCTGATCCCGTCCACGGTGGAGCTGGGCGGTAAATCGCCAAACATCTTCTTCGAAGACATCATGCAGGCCGAACCGTCCTTTATTGAGAAAGCGGCGGAAGGCGTGGTGCTGGGCTTCCTTAATCAGGGCGAAGTCTGTACCTGTCCGTCGCGTGCGCTGGTGCAGGAGTCTATTTACGAGCCCTTTATGGAAGCGGTGTTGAAACGCGTGAAAACCATTAAGCGCGGCGATCCGATGGATACCGACACCATGGTTGGCGCGCAGGCGTCTCAGCAGCAGTTCGACAAAATCCTTTCTTATCTGGAAATCGCTCAGCAGGAAGGCGCTGAAGTGCTGACCGGCGGCGGGGTGGAAAAACTGGAAGGCGGTCTGTCCACCGGCTATTACATTCAGCCGACGCTGCTGAAAGGCAACAACAGTATGCGCGTTTTCCAGGAGGAGATTTTTGGACCGGTAGTGGGCATCCTGACCTTTAAGGATGAGGCCGAAGCGATCGCCATTGCAAACGACTCCATTTATGGCCTCGGTGCCGGCGTCTGGACCCGCGACATCAATCGCGCGTATCGCGTGGGCAGGGCGATCAAAGCCGGACGCGTCTGGACCAACTGTTACCACCTGTATCCGGCGCATGCCGCTTTCGGGGGTTACAAAAAATCCGGTATTGGCCGTGAAACCCATAAAATGATGCTCGATCACTACCAGCAAACCAAGAACCTGCTGGTCAGCTACAGCATTGAGCCGCTGGGCTTCTTCTGATGTAAGCGCATCTCCCAACAGGGCCGCAATAGCGGCCCTTTTTATGCTGTTCCCCGCCATAACCTCGACCGGTTTAAAAACGCCTGCACCTCACCTCCACGCGCGTTTGCGCGGCCTCACACATTGGTTTTTGTTATGACCCATCATCTTGCCGACTAAAGCCAAATATGGCACGCTGCCATAGGGTTGTATATACAAGACTAAACAACACAATCCGCACACATCATCGCGCCACCTCGCCTCATGTCGTTCCCATGAGCGGGCGGCTCCCTTTCAGGCAAGGAGTTGGTTATGTCATCCGTATCCTCTGCGCGTACCGAGCGTGCAGAAAGCAAACTGATTGAGACCCGCAGCATCGACTACATTCCCGAATCCGAACGTCACGGCAACGTCTTCAGCCAGTTCACCCTGTGGTTCGGCGGCAACTTACAAATCACCGCAATTGTCACCGGCGCGTTAACCGTGGTGCTGGGCGGCGATGTGGTCTGGTCGCTGATTGGGCTGCTGGTGGGGCAGATACTCGGTGCCGGCATTATGGCGCTGCATGCGGTGCAGGGACCGAGGCTGGGCCTGCCGCAGATGATCACCTGCCGGACGCAATTCGGCGTGTATGGCGCGGTGATCCCGCTAGTGCTGGTCTGCGTGATGTATATCGGCTTTTCGGCCAGCGGCACGGTCCTGGCCGGGCAGGCGCTGGCGCATCTGGCGAACATCAGCGACAGGGCCGGGATTATCGGCTTTGGGCTGATCATTATCGTTGTTGCCACGCTGGGATACCGGCTGATCCACGGACTGGGCAAAGTGGCCAGCGTGGTTGGCGTGCTGACCTTTATCTATCTGTTCTTCCGGCTGCTGCTGGAGAACGATATTGGCGCGCTGCTAAGCAATAATCACTTCTCGCTGGCGAACTTCCTGCTGGCGATGTCGCTGTCGTCTTCCTGGCAGATCGCCTTTTGCCCCTACGTCTCTGACTACTCGCGCTATTTACCGCGTAACGTGTCGGCGGGCAAAACCTTCTTCGCGGTCTTTGCCGGCACCGCGTTGGGCACGCAGCTGTCGATGACGCTGGGCGTAATTGCCGCCGCGCTGGCCGGAAAGGCGTTCTCAGGCAATGAAGTGGGTTACATCGTGGGATTGGGATCGAGCGGAACCCTGGCGCTGGTGCTCTATTTTTCGATCTGCTTCGGCAAAATCACCTTCACCACCCTGAATGCCTATGGCAGCTTTATGTCGCTGACCACCATCGTCTGTGGTTTCCGCCAGACCGCCACCATCAGCAAAGCCGGACGTATTACTTTTATTGTCTGTATGGTGTTGATCAGCTGTGCGATTGCGATGCTTAGCGCGCCGTCCTTCCTCAAGTCGTTCACCCAGTTCCTGCTGTTCCTGCTGGCGTTCTTTGTGCCCTGGAGCGCCATGAACCTGATGGATTATTACTTTATTACCCGCGGGCATATCGACATTCCGGCACTGTCCGATCCTGACGGCCGCTACAAGCGTTGGAATCTGATGGGGATTGCCACCTATGTGGCGGGCGTGTTGATCCAGCTGCCGTTTATCTCCAATGGTTTCTACAGCGGCTCGCTGGTGTACCTGTTCGACGGGAATGATATTTCCTGGATCATCGGCTGGGTGTTTACCGCGCTGTGCTGGCTGCTGGTTAATCAGCGCAACAAGGCGGCCCGTTTACAGGCCACCGTGCTGCCGCAGGGTTAACTGGCTTTTCGCTGCGCCAGTAATTCAACGATGTGTTCTTCGGAAACCGCCTGAGAGAAAAGGTAGCCCTGCAGTTGATTACATCCGGCTTCTGCCAGGGCTGCCATCTGTCCGTGGGTTTCCACGCCTTCTGCGGTCACCGTCAGACCCATCGCCTGGCCCAGTTTCACCACCGATTCGATGATCGCCATCGAGTTCTCCGTCACGCCCAGCGACTGGGTGAACGAGCGGTCGATTTTGATTTTATCGACCGAGAAATGGCTGAGGTAATTGAGGCTGGAGTAGCCGGTGCCAAAATCGTCCAGCGCGATGCGGAAGCCGGCCTCGCGCAGTTTTTTCATCGTCTCCTGCGCGCCTTTTTCGTCTTCAATCAGCACGCCTTCGGTCACTTCCAGCTCAATGCGCGTCGCCAGGGTTTTTTCCTGCTTCACGATCGCCTTAAAACGCTCGACAAAGCCGGCCGCGCGGAACTGCAACGGCGAGACGTTAACCGCAATGGTCAGATCCGGCCACTTGAGCGACACGCGGCAGGCTTCCCGCAGCACCCATTCGCCAATTTGAATAATCAGCCCCATCTCTTCGGCCAGCGGGATAAATTCGCTCGGTGAGATGGCACCATGAACCGGATGATTCCAGCGCATCAGTGCTTCCAGTGCCACCACCTTCTGCCCGGAAATGTCCATCAGCGGCTGATAGAACACCGCCAGATCCTTTTTGGTTTGCATCGCCAGACGCAAATCGGCGGCGATTTGCTGGCGGGTTTTCACCGACTCATCCATCGCCCGCTCAAACACCCGGTACTGCCCGCGTCCCTGACTTTTGGCTTCGTACAGCGCGATATCCGCTTTGCGCATCATCTCTGAGCGATCGACCGCATCCTCCGGCGCAATAGCCACGCCGATACTGACCCCAATCCAGGTATCGCTGCCAAGCAGGGTAAAGGGACGCGACAGCGCGACAATAATTTGCTCGCACATGGTCTGGATCTCGCGCGGAGAGCTGACCACATCAAGGATCACCACAAACTCATCGCCGCCCAGTCGGCCAACGGTATTCTGTTCGCCCACCAGGCTGCTGACCCGGTGGCCCACTTCAATAATCAAATCATCCCCGGCGTGATGGCCGTAGGTGTCATTAATCAGCTTAAATCTGTCCAGGTCTAATAACAGTAACGCCACCTTGTCGCCGTTACGCATCAGTCTGCCTAACGCTTGCGTCAGGCGTTCCTCCACCATCGCGCGGTTGGGCAAACCGGTCAGCACATCATGGAAGGCCAGATGCTGTGCCTGTGCCTCGCTGGCGCCGAGTTGTAGCACCGACTGCGACAGCCGCAGGGAAGAGAGCCACAGGCGGCGGATCATCACGCCGCAGATCGCGGTGATAATTAACACCACGATGGCGACCAGCGGGCCGATCACCGCCAGCATGCGTGTGCCAGGCCGGTCGGGCTGCCAGGAGAGATGGCCGAGAGGCTGACCGCTGTGGGTGGTTAACAGGTAATTGGCGCCGTCCGCAATGGGATTGCCATCGGTATAGCGAAGATCTTTCAGCAGGCTGCGCTGGGAGAGTGAGCTCAGGTAGGTATTGTCGAGATACTTAACGCTGACCAGGGTGAACGGGCTTGAACGGCCACGTTCTCCTTCTATGTTGCCCATGGCCAGCACGGCAGGGCGGTTATCGATCAGGGTAAAGTCGATTACCTCACGATGACCATTTTCACTGGCATAGGGCACCTTCAGCTTTTGCATAAAGGTCTGTACCGGTTGCTGCAGGTGGGCAAACTGAGAAACCGCCACGTTGCGACCGTTCTCCCAGCGATAGACCGGCTGGTTGTTCGCATCGAGGATATAGACCAGCTGATGGCCGAACATCGTCGACAGCCAGTCGCCCACGTTTTGATTGAGCCAGACGGTATCTTGCGGCGATCTGGCCAGTCGTCGGGCAAGCGGTTGCCACAGCGCCAGGCTGCGATGCTGCTTGATCATTTCGTCAAGGCTTTGAGAAAGTGAAGTTTTTATTATCTGTTGCTGCTGTGCAGCGGCAATATCATTGCTTTTTGCGGTCGCCCACCAGACGGTAAAGCTGGCTGCCACAAAAGTAATAATCAACACTAAAACCAGAGGAACAAGAACTTCACGAACAAAGTGGAGACGGAAACTGTCTGATATCTTCATGTTTTTTATCAGCCTGCGGCGAAGGACGGACCTTCTTTCAGGCTAGCATAAATCTGATATCTGTCTTTTTTCTGCGCCTGAAACGTGCGGCTCCGCTGATTTTCCACAGATTTATATGTGAAGTGAAAATTAACTGATGAAGTTTTTTTACTTTTTGCCGTGGGGGAATTTGACTTAAAACTGTAAAAGCGATGCGTTAATCATTACGGGGTAAAAACGCAGGGCAGGGCGTCGACAGTTTAGCGATCTGTAAGTGTCCAGATTTTCCTCACGCGGTTTTATCGCCAATAACATAGGATTATTCCTTATTATTCTCGCCGGGTTGTTACAAAGGCCGCTGCGGCTGTGAGATTGCCGTCTTATCGGCGATAAAAATATGTGTAACCAGGTTTCGCCTGGGCATCACAGCGGAAAAACAGGTATTTGGCTTAAATGTTTTGTTATCCCTGATGCCTTATGGCTTTCTTTGAGGATGAGTGAATCGTTGCGGTGAATTAGCCTTCGGCGGAGGACACACCTTTTTAAGGGGATGGACTGAGGATTATCCTAATACCACAGTTTGTTTAACCTTGGTTGTAGTGAGATTTTGGAATAAAACATCCTTTGCGGAAATAAATAATCATTCCTTCTGATTGGCCGGATAAAGATTATCATCTGACATTAATTTAGATAGGTTCGCTAATCTTATTATTGGGCCAGAATGAATTAACTTAGAAATGTAAAAAATGACATGCTTTATAATATTTAAGCGCCATTCCTGGTATTAATCCGAATAAGCGCAGGGCGGTTCATTCTGCGTTGATTTTATTTTGGTATTGTTGTTAATTAGCAGGCATTCCACTCTCACAAGAGATGAGACCTATGTCAGCTAAATTGTTGTCAGTCATTATTCCTGCGTATAATGTTGGGAATTACATTGTTGAATGTATTGATTCATTGCTGAGTCAAATTCCTTCCCCGAATGAACTTATTATCATTAACGATGGATCTACCGATAATACTCTGGCGCTGGTGGAGCAAAAGTACGGTGCGCTGGACAATGTAAAAGTGGTCACCATTGCCAACGGTGGCCTGGGTAATGCACGCGACGTCGGCATTGCGATGGCGCAGGGTGAGTTCATCTTCTGCTGTGACCCGGATGACGTGGTATGCGACGGCCTGTTCAGAGAGCTGAGCGACACCGTGGCCCTGCATCCCGAAGTGGAACTGTTTTGCTTCAACTCGCAGATGTTTGAGGATGATGACTCCGGGCGCACCTATGGCAAAGTCGAGCACCGCGAATTTGGCTTAATGAAACCGAAGGAGGTTTTTGCCTCTTTGCTGCGTTCAGGGGCCTATACCTCGGCGACCTGGAATTATATTTTGAAAAAAGAGGTCATCGAAACTTACCAATTAAAATATGTTAAGCGTCTGCATGAAGACCATTGTTTTACGCTGGAAGTGTTTTTGCGCTCGCGCAGCGCATTTGTCAGTCAGAATCTTTACTATAAGCAACGTATTCGCAGCGGCTCTTTAACCAACAGCGTGAAGAGCGAAAGCTTTTTCCGCCAGCGTTATGATGCTTTTGTCTGTTCCTATGAGAAATTACTCAGGGCAGTGGACGATCAAAAGGAACTGGCCGAATTGCGCCGGCTGTATCTGATTCACTCGTTCAAGTTAATGATTAATCTGGCACTTGCCGATAACCGCAGCGTTCCTGCCTATGTCACCCACGCGATTCACTATTTGGGGAAAAGTCTGAAACCAGGCTCTGTTACCAACTGGCTACTGTTAAGGAAGCCGGAATTATACTCTAATCTGATCAAAGTCAGGCAGAATCTGCGCAGTATGACGGTTTCTTGAAAAGGTTAAGGGCTGATGGCTAAGGTATTTGATAAAAGTTTAATCATTAATATTTTTTCTTTGTTGGGGCTGCGTGGCGCCTCCTTTATTTTTCCGTTAGTCACCTTGCCCTACCTTGCCCGTATTTTGGGTGTAGAGCATATGGGGGTGTTGGCACTGGGTCTGGCCTGCGTCATGTACTGCAGTACCATCTCCGATTGGGGCTTTAACGTTTACACCACCAAGGATATCGCGCAGCACCGGGAAGACAAAAGCAAGGTGACCCAGCTGTTCTGGTCAACCTTCAATGCCAAGCTGATTATGGGGACCGCCACGCTGGCGATCCTGCTGCTGGTCACCTGGTTTAATCCGAAGTGGCATAATTTGTTCTTTATTGTGCTGGCGAACTCAACGGTCTTATATGGCCAGTTGCTGTCCTTTGGCTGGTTGATGCAGGGTTTTGAGAAGCTGGGGAAAACCGCGCTGATCTCCACCGTCGGGCAGTTTTGTTCTATTCCGTTGACCTTCCTGCTGGTGAAAACGCCGGAAGACACCTGGCTGGCGGCGCTGATACCGGGCGTAACGGCCACCATTACCGCGGTGATCACCCTGTATTTCGTGGTCAATATGAAGGTGATTGGTTTTTACCGCTTTGAGCCGCGCGAAATCATGCAACGCATTAAAGACAGTCTGCATGTCTTTCTGGCGATTGCCGGCGCCAACCTGTTTAACAACGTCAACGTGTTAATTCTGGCCAGCATGACCAGCAATTATATGGTCGGCTTATATAACGGCGGCGACCGCCTGAAGAAAGCCGCCAATACCTTGCCTGAGCAAATTGGTAATGCCTTCTTCCCGCGCGTCAGCTATCTGTTCCATAAGGATCCGCATGCGGTGATCCACGCCACCCGCAAAAGCATTACCTTTTCCTTTGGTATTAGCGTGTTTATTGTGGTGTTCACCTTCTTCTTCGCGGATTTAATCGTCAAGCTGCTGTTGGGACCCGATTTCCACGAATCGGCCAACGTGCTGCGGGTGATGGTGTGCGGATTTATCTTCGGTAACGTCAGCTACCCGGCGGGGCTGCAAATCCTGATCCCTCACGGGCTGGCCAAGCAGCGTATGCATGTGATGTTTATTGTTGGCCTGATTAACGTGCCGGTCTGTGCGCTGTTGGCATGGCAGTTTGGCGCGATTGGCGCGGCGAGTTCGCTGGTGCTGTCCGAGTTCCTGGTATTCCTCGGCATCCTGCGGATTATGATCAAACACAATATCCTCAAGAGCTATCTGCTGAAAGAGAGCCCCCGAGGATTTGAAGCGCCGAAAGAAAACGCGGGTTAAGGCTAACCCGCGCCGTTTTTAATCGTCCTTTTTCTGTCTGGCGGCAATTTTTGCCTGCCGCCAGTTCAGCAACGGCGTTACCGACACGCCATGCACGATGACGCTGGCGACAATCAGCGTGAAGGCCATATTCGCCATTCGGGTGACTTCTCCTCCCGCCACGCCATGGGTGTAGGCCCAGGCAATGTAGTTAATACTGCCAATCCCTCTAATCCCTAACCAGCCGATAATCAGGCGCTGATTGCGCGGCGCGTTCATGCCGGCGGTGGCGATCCACACCGAGGCCGGGCGGATGACGAGAAACAGTATCACCGCCATCAGCAGACCTTGTGGATCCCAGTGATGGGCCAGCGTAACGCCCAACACAATGATGATCACGGCGGCGAACAGCCGTTCCACCGTGTCACCGAAGGAGAGCGCATCGCCAACCACCAGGCCAACCGAGCTGGCGGCATTGGTTTCGCCCGGCGCGTGGCGGATATGCGGATTAACCAGCACCTCAGCGGGTGGACGATTGTCGCTGTCGGTAAAGTCATCGGCCGGTTGACGGTTAATCACCCGCATTTCTGCGCGACGCAGTCCCACACCGGCGGCAAAGGCGGCGAGGAAGCCGGAAGCATCCAGCGCCTGGGCGGCGGCATAGCTCAGGGCAATCAGCGCCAGCGCCAGGAAGTCATTCGGGGCGACATCCTGATGCCGGTGGCGCAAATGGGTGATGTACTGACCAACAAACCGGCCGAGAATAAAGCCGATCCCCAGCCCGCCAACAATCGCCCACAGCACATCGACCAGCGCCCATTGCGCAAAGTCAGGCAGCGTTAGCTCGCCCTGGGTGGTCAACAGCATCACCGCCAGCATCAGCAGCGGCAGGGCGGTGCCGTCGTTCATCCCGGCTTCGCTGGAGAGGGAAACCCGCAGATTGTCGCTATCCCGGGCATCGTTAACCGAAATCAGGCTGGCCAGCACCGGATCGGTCGGGGCGACGATCGCGCCAAAGGCCAGCGAGAGCGGCCAGGAGAGGTCCGCCAGATAGTGCGCCACCACGGTGACACCCAGCACCGTCAGCAGCATCCCCGGAAACGCCAGCCGAAGACCAATCCGCCAGCCCTGACTTTTTAGCGGCAGCCTGAGCTTCAGCCCGGTAATAAACAGTGAAGCGGCCATGGCGATCTCAGTGAGATTTTTTGCCAGTTCGGCATGGGCCGCAATATCAATCGATAACAAGCCGAGCACCCAGGGGCCGCAGGCAATGCCCACGGCGAGATATAACGCAAATGCAGTAATCGGGCCGCGTTTGATCCAACCCGATGCCAGCGTCATTAACAGTAATAATCCACCCGTAGCGGCGGTCCAGCCAAGAAATCCCATTGCTTCTCCTTTTTGTGTTGAGCCGTTAAGTATGGACGATAAAATTACGCATTCTGTGCCGCGCGCCGCCGCAAAGATTGTCAGCAGGCGTTCAGAGGTATACTGTTAGCAGACTCATTTTTTCTCGCTGACGACGTTTCTTCTTCAGCGATCCTCCGCTAAACCGAGGTTGTTTTGTCCAGTTATACGCCTAATCAACGTCCACGACGTCTCCGTCAGACCCCGTCTCTTCGCGCCATGTTCCAGGAATCTTCACTGAGTATCAACGATTTGGCATTGCCTATTTTCGTTGAAGAAGGTCTTGATGACTATAAAGCCATTCAGGCGATGCCGGGCGTCATGCGCATTCCTGAAAAGCGTCTGGCCTATGAAATTGAACGTATTGCTAAGGCCGGTATCCGTTCGGTGATGACCTTTGGTATTTCGCATCATACCGACGCGGATGGTAGTGACTCATGGCAGGAAAACGGTCTGGTTTCCCGTATGTCGCGGATCTGCAAAGAGACCGTGCCGGAAATGATCGTGATGTCCGACACCTGCTTCTGTGAGTACACCACCCACGGTCATTGCGGTGTGCTGCACGACCATGGCGTGGATAACGACGCCACGCTGATTAACCTCGGCAAACAGGCCGTTGCGGCGGCTCACGCGGGTGCGGATTTTATCGCGCCTTCCGCGGCAATGGATGGCCAGGTTGCCGCCATTCGTCACGCGCTGGATGCCGCCGGTTTTACCGATACCGCCATCATGTCCTACTCGACCAAGTTTGCTTCCTCGTTCTACGGCCCGTTCCGTGAAGCGGCAGGCACTTCTCTGAAGGGCGACCGTAAAACGTACCAGATGAACCCGATGAACCGCCGCGAAGCGCTGCGTGAGTCGTTAATCGAT
This sequence comes from Erwinia billingiae Eb661, assembly GCF_000196615.1. Lineage (NCBI taxonomy): Bacteria > Pseudomonadati > Pseudomonadota > Gammaproteobacteria > Enterobacterales > Erwiniaceae > Erwinia > Erwinia billingiae. The sequence continues at coordinate 2,929,009 of NC_014306.1, read as the reverse complement.
CAGGCCGAAGGTGCCGATGCGCTGATGGTCAAACCTGCCGGCGCCTATCTGGATATCATCCGTGACGTCCGCGACCACACTGAACTGCCGCTGGCGGCCTATCAGGTGAGCGGTGAGTACGCGATGATCAAGTTTGCCGCGCAGGCTGGCGCAATCAGCGAGCGTGATGTGGTGCTGGAAAGTCTCGGTGCCATCAAACGCGCCGGTGCCGATCTGATCTTCAGCTACTTCGCGCTGGAGCTGGCCGAGAAGAAACTGCTGTAGTCCGGCAGTGCGTGATAAAACCGGCCGTTGAGCCGGTTTTTTTATGCCTGCTGGGGGTGGGTTATACCACCACTTCCGCGATCCACTTCACCGATTTAATGTTGGTGAAGTTATCGACATCACCGACAATCTCATCCACATGTCCCGCCATGCCTTTTTGCAACGCTTCGGCAGAATGGCAGATCAGATGGCAGGCCGCGACGTATGGCGCTGGCGAGCCATCGGGGGCAGAGAGAATTTTGTCGATGCTGTACGAGACCAGATAGTCGCCCATCCGCGCTTTGATTAACGGCAGATGCACGTCGCGATAGTAGTCATGATCAAAGTGGCCGTTTTCAGTAGTCGGATAGAGCACGCTGTATTTAATCAAACCTTCACCTCATTGAGTTTCCCCGGTACGCTTACCGCACCGTGCCCTCTAGTATAGCGAGGATGTCAGCGAAGCGATTAGCGCTTTGGAGTCATTGGGTGCCTGTCCTTTACATGCCTCCGGGGAATGACTAAATTACCGCAAACCGGATGCCAGAGTGACCCGATAATGACTGATAACCAGACCCGAGGCAGACCCTCCGCGCCGGAAAGTGACGTGCGTGACAAGGTACTCAATACCGCCTTCATCCTCATTGTTGAGCGGGATATGGCCAGTCTTACCATTGATGAGATCGCCAAACGAGGCGGTCTGGCTAAAAAAACCATCTATAAATTTTTCAGCAACAAAGACGCCATCGTCGAAGGCATGATTGCGAAATGGACCTCCACCAGTGAGGTTGTGGCCCCGGCTTTACCTGCGACTGAGCAGGAGGTTATCGCATTGCTGGAAGCCTTTTTCATCACCCTCATGCAGCGGGTGCTCTCTCTGGAATCCGTGGTGATCTATCAGTTTCTTCAGGGAGAGTTAAAGAAAAAAGCAGAGTACCTCAAGCTGTACCGGGCCAATGGTTTTGATACCGCTGGCAGTGTGCTCGACGGCTGGCTGAACGCGGTGAGGGCGGCGGGGTTGCTAAACCCGCTCTGGCCGGCAAATTCAGCGGTCTATCTTCAGTCGCTGATCGTGACGCCGCTGCTGCGTGATATTTCGCTGGGGATCCTGCCGCCGGTTCCGACCTACAACCCCCAGCCGCGGATTGCACAGATCCTGCAAGATTTCAGCCCGATGCTGTTGGCCTCCCGCCCGTCGTTAACACGCGCTTTCAACTGATTACGTTTTGCAACGAGGTGCCAGACGATTTCAGGCCGCGTTACGGTTATCTTAATTAGGAAACGATATTCGTTTCCTAATTGTGGCCGGAGCCCTGATATGACCAATCGTCGTGATTTTCTTAAGAATGCGACCGCCGTGATGGCGGGAAGCACCGTATTTGCAGGAAGCAGCCATTTTGCCTCGGCGGCGGCTGTCGAACCTGCCGCCGTTCAACCGCCCCGGCGCATCATTGCTCTTGAAGAGCATTTCATGCTGCCTGAGTTCGTTGGCTACCTGCATGAAACTCAGCAGAACTTGCGCAATGGGCTGGTGGATAAAGTGGTCACCCCGTTGTCTGATTTTGGCAAGGGCAGGCTGGAAATTATGGATAAAAATGGCGTGGATTTTGCCGTGCTGTCCTTATCCGGTCCTGGCGTGCAGGCCGAGCCTGACAGAGTGAAGGCGGTGCGACTGGCCCGTTATGCCAATGACAAACTGGCCACCGAGATGCAAAAGAATCCCCGTCGTTACGGCGGTTTTGCCCACCTGGCGATGCAGGATCCGCTTGCGGCGGCGAATGAACTGGAGCGCTGCGTAAAACAGCTTCATATGCAGGGTGGCATGATCAACGGCGAGACGGACGGATTGTATCTGGATGACCGCCGCTATGACGTGTTCTGGGAGCGCGTAGAAGCGCTGAACGTGCCGATTTACATTCACCCTGGCAACCCACCAGACTACCCGCATATGTTTGCAGGTCACCCTGAGATGTGGGGGCCGGTCTGGAGCTGGGCAGTAGAAACCTGTTCCCATGCGCTGAGGCTGATTTTCAGCGGGACGTTTGACCGTTACCCTGGCGCGCGGGTGATATTGGGCCATATGGGCGAGACGCTACCCATCCAGTTGTGGCGTCTGGATAGCCGCTATCAAATTGCCAATCAGACGTTTGCCATCAAGCATCCGCCTTCCTGGTATGCCAAAAAGAACATCACCATCACCACCTCGGGTGTCTGTAATGATGCCGCGCTCAGGTGTGCGCTGGATTCAATGGGCAGTGAAAATGTGATGTTCTCGATCGACTACCCGTTTGAAAGCACCGAAATTGCGGTGAACTGGCTTAAAACCGCCAATATCACTGAGCAGGAGCGTAATGCGGTTGCCTGGGGAAATGCCACATCGATTCTTCGCCTCGGCGCATAAGCCTCGCATTCCTCACGCGGCAGGGAAGGCAGGTAGCATCAGTTGACCGCCTGAACGCCTGACCGGTTTACAAAGATTCGCCGACCGGGCATTCTCTGAGTTAATCGCCATTTATCTGGCTATCGTTACCTTGGCTAGCTAAAATGCTAGCCTTATTTTTATTCCGGACACTTCCCCCCTATATTGATGAAGCTCATATTCCCCCTAATCCGCTGGGCCCGCACCTTTTGGCCGCAGGCGACCGTGCCTTCCCTGAAAGAACGTCTGGCTGCCGCCATCGGTGCCGCCATTGCGCTCACCGCCACCTTTCAGTTGTCCCACCTGATGCTTGGCGAAGCCAACCCGTGGTTTATTGCGCCGATGGGCGCATCTGCGGTTCTGTTGTTTGGCGTGCCTGCCAGTCCTTTAGCGCAACCCTGGTCAATCATTGGCGGCAATCTGCTGGCCTCGGTGATCGGTGTTGCCTGTGCGCAATGGATAGGGCATAGCGGCCTGGCGGGCGGGATCTCCGTGGGCCTGACCATCGCCCTGATGTTCTCTTTGCGCTGCCTGCATCCGCCGAGTGGTGCCGTGGCGCTGACCGCCGTTTTCGGCGGACCGGCGATTAGCCATCTTGGCTGGGCGTTTGCCATCGTGCCGGTGCTGGTGAATTCGCTGTTACTGACCGCCGTGGCGCTGGTGTTCAACAATGCGCTGCGTCGACGCTATCCTCACGCCGCACCGGTCAACGCCGCCGATAAAACACCGGTCAGGCCGGCGCAGCGGATTGGCGTCAGCCGGGAAGATTTGCATGCGGTGCTGGCGGCGCGGGGCGAGTATGTTGATATCGATGAGGGTGACCTGCAGGCGATTTTGTCTCAGGCTGAGCAGCGCGCGCATCGCCGGCATTTTGGTGGGCTGCGCTGCGCCGATTTTATGACCCGAGAGCTGTGGACCATTGAACCGGATGCCTCCTGTCACGAGGCGGGCAGCCTGCTGCGACAGCATCGCATCGATGTTCTGCCGGTGGTATCGAAAGCGGGTGAGCTGTTGGGGATCGTCACCTCGCGGGATTTACTGGCGGACGCGGAGAGACGGCCTGACGATCTGGCCACGCATCCCATCTCACAGGTGATGTGCACCGCCTTCCCGCGCTGTGCGCCGGATGATGCCGTTGAGCAGCTGGTGTTGCCGTTCACGCTGCAGAGCATGCAGTGTTCGCTGGTGATTGACCCGGCCGGCAAGCTGGTCGGGCTGGTGACCGCCTCCGATGTGCTGGCGGCGTTGTACCAGGAGCAGCTTGAGAAGGGCCGTGCGGCCTGAGCACCGCTAAAGTGACGACGCCAGCGAGACGATCAGCGCTCTGAGCCACGTCTGTGCGGAAGATCCGGCGTTACGGCGATGCCACATCAGGTCGAATGGCACAACCGGCAAGGTCACTGGCGGCGTGAACATCCGTAATTGCCCGGTGGCCGACGCGTGCTGCGCAACGCGCTTCATTACCGTGGTCACCATATCCGTGGCGGCGACCAGCGCGGGTGCCGCAAACATCTGTGGCAGCGTCAGCGCCCGGATGCGCTGTAATCCCTGCTGCGCCAACACCTGATCCACCAGGCCATAGCCATCACCTTCCGGCGAAACCAGCACATGCTTCAGCTGCAGAAACGTCGCCATATCCATCTCGCGGCTGGCCAGCGGATGGTCGTGCCGCAGCAGCGTGACAAACTCGTCCTGCAACAGCGGCTGCGAAAGAATACGGTTATTCTGCTGGCCGGTCGGCACGCCAATCGCCGCATCAATTTTCCCCGCATCCAGCAGATCGATTGCCCGATCGCGGTGATCGAAATTCAGCACCGTCAGCCGGATCCCCGGTGCCTGATGCTCCAGCGCCTGACTCAGTAAAGGCAGCAGCACATAGGCCGGATATTCAGACATGCCGAGCCGGAAAGTCTGATTCACCGTGCTGGGATCGAAAGCCGGTCTGGCGATCAGCGTCACTTCCAGCTGTTGCAGGGCATTGCCAATCGGTTCCGCCAGTTCTCTGGCCCGGGCGGTCGGTTGTAAACCGTCGGCACTGCGTTGGAACAGCGGATCGCCAAACAGCGTGCGCAGGCGGGCGAGGGCCGCGCTCATCGCCGGCTGGCTGACGCCTACACGGCTGGCCGCGCGGGTGACATTGCGTTCTTCACTCAGCGCATTAAACGCCACCAGCAGATTCAGATCGATGCCATGAAAATCCATAAATCGTATAGTCATCTATATCGGTTATTTGTTGGATTGATAATAGCGGGCGCTTTATCCTCAGGCAATCATCTACACCACAGGAGTCAACCATGAGCCATGCCGAAACAGAACTGGGATTAACAGAACGTCGCGCTGTTGAAACGATCTACCGCGCGTTTAACGATAAGGATCCGGATTTACTGGATCGCGTTGTCAGCGACGACTGGCAGGACATCCCGCTGGCACCGGGCCAGGGGCCAGGCGCCGCAGGCTTGAAGCCGATTATTCTCGGCTTTATCGCGGCGATGCCGGATGTGCATATTCATGTCCATGAGGTGATGCAGACGCCTGGCCGCGTTGGCGTGCGCGCAGAAATCACCGGCACCCATCTTGGCAATTTTATGGGCATTCCGCCGACGGGCAAGCCGGTGAGTTTCCCAATCTTTGAGTTTCATCATCTGTCCGCCGGACGCATCACCCACACCTGGCACCTTGAAGACTGGTTTGGCTTATTCCGCCAACTGGGGCAGTTTCCTCAGCTGGGATAATCACGCGACCGAACTATTTGCCGAAAAATAATAAAGCCAATATGGGGAGATTCATTCACCCCATATGGCTGACAAATGTAAAGGTGCTTAAGCCAATAATCACAACAATAACAATGGCCAGCACCACATAAGAAAAAATACGTTTACCGCTGTAAATTCCGTTCATCAGACGCCTTTATTTGAAGTTAAACTAAACGAACATTAAACCGATTGTTAAAATAATCTCGCTGAATAGTATCTCAATAACATCTCCGGCAAATATTGCGACGGATCAAGTCGCCTTCATCACTATTCCATTAAGATAATTCAAATCGTAAATTTTGAATTCTACTCTTTGATGGGGTTATATTTTGACTAAACTCGCCACGGAAAATAAAAACTTTCCCCCCACGCCTGCGGCAGATATTCCTTATTATCAGCTTTCTGCAGAACAGGGCTTACAACGTCAACATTCGTCGCGTAACGGCCTGAGTCAGGCGGAAGTTAACGCCCGTCAGCATCAGTATGGCCCGAACGCCTTACCGCAAACGAAAGGCAAGCCGGCATGGCTGCGCTTCCTCGCTCACTTCAATGATGTGCTGATCTATATCCTGCTGGCAGCCGCATTACTGACTGCGGTGATGGGGCACTGGGTCGACACGCTTGTCATCCTGGGTGTGGCGGTAATTAACGCGCTGATTGGCCATATCCAGGAAAACAACGCCGAGAAATCCCTCAAAAGCATCAGCAATATGCTCGCCAGCGAAGCCGTGGTGGTGCGTGATGGCCAGCACAGCACGCAGCCCACGCGCGATCTGGTGCCTGGCGATATCGTCATCCTGCGCGCGGGTGACCGCATTCCGGCTGACCTGCGGGTGATTGAGGCGCACAATCTGCGGGTGGAAGAAGCGATCCTCACCGGCGAATCGGTCTCGGTATCGAAAACCGCTGAGCCGCTGAGCGGTGAACTGGCATTAGGCGATCGCACCAATCTGCTGTTCTCCGGCACCACGCTCAGTGCCGGTAGCGGCAGCGGCGTGGTGATTGCCACCGGTGGCGACACCGAGTTGGGCCATATTAACCAGATGATTTCCGGCATTGAAAAACACCGTACGCCGTTGCTGGTTCAGATTGATAAACTCGGCAAAGCGATATTCGTCATTATTCTGTTGATGATGGTGGCGTTATTTATTTTCAGCCTGTTATGGCGGGATATTCCCCTCGACGAATTACTGCTGTCTTTAATTAGCCTGGCGGTTGCTGCCGTACCTGAAGGCTTACCGGCAATCATTTCGATTATTCTGTCACTGGGTATTCAAACCATGGCGCGGAAACACGCCATTATTCGCAAATTACCGATTGTCGAAACGCTTGGCGCAATGACCGTGGTCTGTTCGGATAAAACCGGCACGCTGACGATGAATGAAATGACCGTCAAAGCGGTGATCACCGCCGATGCCTGTTATCAGGTTGAAGGCGACAGCTATGAGCCGGTGGGCAATATTTCCCTTGAAGGGGAATCAACGCCGCTGAATATCGCGCCCGGTTCGGTGCTTGAAGACTATCTGCGCACCATCGACCTCTGTAATGACAGCCAACTGATGAAGGATGAACAGGGACACTGGACCGTCACCGGCGGCCCAACGGAAGGGGCACTTAAGGTGCTGGCGGCCAAATCCGGCTTACCGGCGATTCAGGTCGAGCTGAAAGGGAAGATCCCCTTTGACTCCCAGTACAAATACATGGCGACCCATCATCAGGTCGGCGATCGCAATAAGATCCTGGTGACCGGCGCGCCGGATGTGCTGTTCGCACTGGCCCGCCAGCAGCAAAGCGCTCACGGCCTGTGCGCCTTTGACCAGGCTTACTGGGAAGAGAAAATCACCCACTATGCCAGACAGGGACTGCGGATGGTGGCAGCGGCGTGGATGCCGGCACCTGACGACCTGACCCAGCTCGATCATGATGTGCTGCACGGAGGATTAATTTTCCTCGGCATCGCCGGCATGATGGATCCCCCGCGGCCGGAAGCTATCTATGCCATCCGTACCTGTCAGCAGGCGGGCGTACGCGTCAAAATGATCACCGGCGATCATCCGCAAACGGCGATGAATATTGCGCAAATGCTGGGCATGGCCAACAGTGACCGTGCGCTGACCGGCCACGATCTGGAGGCGATGAATGATGAGGAACTGCGCGAAGCGGCGGTCAGTTACGATATCTTCGCCCGCACCAGCCCGGAGCATAAGTTGCGGCTGGTCAAAGCCCTGCAGGATAAAGGCGAAATCGTGGGCATGACCGGCGATGGCGTCAACGATGCTCCGGCGTTGAAGCAGGCGGATGTCGGCATCGCCATGGGCATCAAAGGCACCGAAGTGACCAAAGAAGCTGCTGATATGGTGCTGACCGATGACAACTTTGCCACCATTGCCGGCGCCGTGCAGGAAGGGCGCCGGGTGTATGACAACCTGAAGAAAACCATCCTGTTTATTATGCCGACCAACCTGGCGCAAGGTTTGCTGATCATCATTGCGCTGCTGGCGGGCAATATCGTGCCGTTAACCCCGGTGCTGATCCTGTGGATGAATATGGCGACTTCCGCCACGCTCTCGTTCGCCCTGGCGTTTGAAGCCGCCGAGCGCAACGTGATGCTACGTCCGCCGCGCAACCCGACGCAGCATGTGATGGACGGCTTTGCCATCTGGCGCGTGGCCTTTGTCGGCACGCTGATTGCGCTCAGCGCCTTTGCGCTGGAAGCCTGGTTACAGCCACGCGGACACAGTCCGGAGTTTATCCGCACCGTGCTGCTGCAGACGCTGGTGACCGCACAGTGGTTCTATATGCTGAACTGCCGCGTCAGCAACGGTTTCTCGCTCGGTCGCAGCGTGTTGGCCAACAAAGGTCTGTGGCTGGTCAGCGGCGTGTTATTGCTGCTGCAACTGATGATTATCTATGTGCCCTTTATGCAACTGTTGTTCGGCACTGAGGCGATTCCGCTGCGTTACTGGGGCATTACCCTGGCGATTGGCGCAGTGCTGTTCCTGATCGTCGAACTGGAAAAAAAACTTATGCGCCGCTAATTGCACTCAGCCATTCTGCGGGTTAGCGTGCTGGGTAATGTGTTTATCCCAGCCCGTTTAATAAAAAGGCTGGCCATTATGGCCAGCCGATGCATTAGGGGGATATTTACTCATGATTAAAAAAGAACCTTGCTACCCGAAGACCTATACATAACGTCAGCTTTTGCTCTTTTCGTCCTGTTTTAACGTTATTTCCGGAACCGTTCCGAAACTTACCGTCTTTCCTTTCAACGATGCCACGATAGCTTCCGTCACATCTGCCTCAGGACTCACCGCAACAGCCGAACTCAGTGGCATGATCGCCGAGACACCGTGCTCTTTCATCCAGCTATCCGATGCCTGCTTCACCATGCCCGTCACACGCTGATGTGCCGCCTGTTTTTCGGCCTGCCATTGCACCGCCAGTAGCTGACGATCCGCTAATGATGCCTTCTGACGCTTCTCTTCATCCATACCTGCATAACTCTCGCTTGCCTTTGCTTCGCCAGCCATCAGGCTTTCCCGCACGGCTTGCAGATGCGACGCTTGCTGAGCGGCAAAACCGGTTTCCTGCAGCACTTTATCCATATTTACAAAACGCATGGTCACTTTCTCATTCCCCTTATCATTGCAGCCGCTGAGCAGCAGGCCACCTGTTAGCGCTGTGAGTAACAGCAATAGACTTCCGCTTTTCATGGTATTTCTCTGGAACCTCTTCAATATTTTTTTCTGATTATCATCTGCCGTTAATCGACCTTGATCGGGAAACGGCAGATGACAGCTTTCAAAGCCTTTTACATCAGAAACTACGCGATACGTTCAGCACAAAACCATTGTCCGATGCGCCATTTTCCTTCCACTGATAGGCATTCATGTCAAATCCTACGTTTCCGCTGCGGTAGTTAGCCCCCACGGACGCACGGGAATTGAGCCCACCGCGTTCTTTGTCCGTATCCACGCGGAAGCTCTGCCCCTTCATGCCCTGCAGGGATGCTGTGCGGCCGCTCTGGCTGTAGCCCACATTCGGACCCGCTTCCAGCGTGGCATTCGCTCCCCAGCCGTTCTGCCCTGCATAGTTCAGACGCAGGCCGGTGACAACGTCTACCGTGGTTTCACTGTAACGGTCCACCTTCAGGTTAAAATCACCTGCACCGCTCTCCTGGTAGCCGTCCGTCGCGTTATGACGCATTGCCATGCCGGCAAACGGTGTCACGGTCAGGCCGTCGGCCACGGTCAGCTGTTTTTTCCCTTCGCTGCGGTATTCAAGTGACTGATACAAGCCGGACGACGCGGCTGACGCATTCACGCCCTCAAAGCTCAGGCTGCGGCGACTGTCCAGCTGGTGGCGATCGTAGCGCAGGTTGTTGTCCCAGATGTAACCCCCGCCAACCGGCAGGCTGTAGCCCAGACCGTAGAACTGGCTGTACCCGCCGGTCAGGCCATTATCGCCGGCACGGGTACTGTCGTTGCCACCTTTACCACTCAGGCGGGCAATACCGTATGCCGCTGACAGTTCGCCGGTTCCAATATCAAAGGTCTGACGCAGGGCAAGCATGTCGTAAGTCACCTTGTTATCCATCTCTGCGCGCTTATCCCCTTTTGCGACCAGGTTGAATGACAGGCCGCCTGCCGTTGTGACCGGTGCATTCTCCGCCAGCATGGTGAAGCGCTGACTCAGAACGCGGGTTTCACGATCAACACCTTTTGCCTGCGCCCCGGAAATCTGCTTGAGGGCTTTATTCAGAGAGGCGGTTGAGCCGACATTCAGGCTGCTGAACAGGGCGTTATTGGTATAGGACTTGTCGAGTGCAGTAGCGACACTGCTCACGCTGGTGTCAGTTACCACATCGGCATACTCATTTTTAGTCATGGTCACGTCGACGTTACCTTCCGCGTTTTTAGACGCCGAGGCGTTCCACACCACGGTGGAGGAGGTGATATTCTCTTCACCGCTGATACTCCGGGCCTGGAAAACGTCGCTGAAGGTCACGGCCGTGTCGGCCGATCCGGCAGTGAATGCGGAGTTAATCATCACCTTATTACCAATAACGATATCTTTTGCTGCAAAAGTACCGGCGGTGCCATCCGCGTTGGTGCCGATAATATAATTCGTCAGCAGGCCGGATGTTGGTGCGGCCGGAGGCGACCATACATCGTCCCCCTTAACTTCTCTCTGCGCGGTGGCGTCATTTTTGAAAACGCCACAGTCCGTGTTGCAGAGTAAGTTGATTGTCCCGTTATTAACGATGTTCGGCTTCCGTGCCGTATTGGCAAGTTCAAAGGCGTAGGAGTTATCTGCCCAGATATTAATGACGCCGTCAGCGTTATTATAAAATTTACCTGGCGAAGCTATCTGAATGGCAATCAGCCCTTTACCGTTAGTGCCGGCATTTTTCCCTTCCTCAGTGCCCAGGTTGATCACGCCGGAGTTATATACGCCTATATCATACGCTGAATTCATGCCTTTAATCGCCACGGCATTGTTGCCGTTTAACGTTATTTCGCCCTGGTTATACAATTTATAAAAGCGCCCCAGCTCAATTAATGCGCCATCATTAACATTCTCGCCGCGAATAACGCCGGTTTTATCATTGAAAATATAGTCTTTGTTGGTGGGATTATCGGCGGAGCCAGTGACAACAGCACTACTGCCGTTCACCGTGACAATATTGCCGGCGTTGTAAAGAGTGCTGCCGGCGCCACCAAGATTGATCAGTTCTCCGGCCGTTGACGGGTTATTTTTAATCATCGCACCGTCAAAATTGTAAATATACCCGCTTGCTTTTCCTGCCAGAGCGACACCGTCCGTAATGGTTCCCTGGTTACGCAGGCTGTCAGTGATCAAGGTACCGCCATTTTGGTATCCGAGAGTACCGGCATTGGTGAATTCACCTATTACCTTAAACGCCGAGGCGAGCGTGGTGTCCCCGTAATTGGTGACATCCAGGGAAACAAAGCCGCTTTCCTTTTCGGTGCTCAGGTTCAGCGTTTCCCCGGTATTGCCGATATGTCCCGAGGTAAGGTAGGTTTTATCCCATGTATCATCAAATGGCGTTTGCGAGCCAAAGTTGGGTGCATCGGCGTTAATGCTTTCGCCGTTAAAGTTAACGGTCCCGTTATTAAATAAATAGCTGCTATCATCGCGATAGAAGGCCAGGCCCTTATCCGTATTGATATTGATAATTCCCTCAGCGTCATTAACGATAACACCGCCATTAATCGCCACCATGCCGTACAGGGTATCAGCCCCGTCATGGTCGGCATTCAGGGTAATGGTGCCACGGTTGAATGCGGTTGCGTTATCCACAAACATACCGCTGCCGGCGTTACTGACGACAAGATCGCCGTTATTCTGCAGGACAGAATTATTTTCACCGTACATGGCCGCACCACGGTATTTTGATGTGGCATCGAAGGTCAGTGTTTTTTCGTCAGTGAAGGTGCCTTTTTCTGCCCCGGCATGCAGCTGCATGGCATCAGAAATGATGGTGCCATTATTGATGCCCGTGGCCCCACTACGGGCATGGATGCCAAACGCTGAGGTCCCCGCAACGGAGAGGGTGCCATCGTTAAGGGCCTTACCGTTAGAGTCGTATGCCAGCAGGGCCACTGTGCTGCCAACTGAAGCGCCGAAGGGGGTAAGCCAGGCTCCTGCATTCCAGTTTTTCTGGAAGTTTGAAGACCTGAGTGTAATTATGCCGTCGTCGCCATTATAAGCCATCCCATTGGCGCCTGCGAAAAAGACCAGGCTAGACTCTTTTTGAGTCAGTGTTAAGTTTACGTCGCCATTATTAATGAGGTTCGAACCAGTACCTGCTGTGGTAGCTATGTAATCGTAAGTATCTCCGGATAATTTACCCTCATTAATAAGGTTATTGTTATTTCCCACATTGATGAATTGAATTCTATCGTTAAATAACTCTGATGATTTAAGAGGTGAGGTGTTATCCATGTTAAAAGACAGTTCAAAGTCTTCATTTAATATGATTTGGTTATTGTCCCCATTTATTTCTGCCATACTAAAAATGATATAACTTGAAGACGCAGCAGTAAAAGAAGACTGTCCGCTAAAACTGATAATGTTATTACTTCCCTGAATGTCGACGCCAACGACATGTTTGGCGTACACCGCATTTTCATCGGCATTTACCAATACTGAAGAGACATGGATCCCGCCGGTAATATTGATGGTGTTGCTGTCTCCTCCGACATTAACGCCATAAATCGTTGGATGGGACGATGAGCTTGACTGCCTGTCACTTTGTTGCAATACCGTTAACTGGCCATCGATGGTCAGTACGTTGTTGCTGCCGGTGACATCCACACCGATAATATTATCTTTCTTCTCATTTCCGGATATAAACGGCCCAACGGTAATATCCTGCACCGTGAGGTCACCGGAGATATTTATGCTGCTGTTTGAAGAGGTCAGGTGTAATCCGGTTGCGCCTTCCTTTTTATCCGCACCGTCAACGAGAATATTGCCATTCAGGTTGGCCAACGCGCTGTCGCCAGTAATATTGACGCCGGTTCCGAAAGATCTGACATAAATATCGCCGGTGTTGGAAAATGTGGCATTATCTCCGGCAATATTTACCCCCACCGACGTCTCATCCTGAACAGATAGAGAGCCGGTATTTGTTACTGCCGCATTATTGCCGGTGACCTGCAAACCTGTGGCTCCGCCAGTGACCGTCATAGCACCATTTTGAGTGACCTGGGCATTACTGCCTGTAACGTCAACGGCAATGCTTTTTTCTCCACTGGTCTGGGAGTCCCCGTTGATATTGACGGTATTGTTATCACCATCTACCACAGTACCGCTGCCACCGGCCTCCACGCTTGTGGAGTTGTTAATATCAATGGTGTTATTTTCACCAGCGATATGGCTTCCCGTACTGTCCTCGCCTGAAACAACGGAACCACCGTTAATAACAATTAATTGGCCATCTCCGGCTATAACATTACCGGTTTCTCCGGAGCCAACCTGTGTAGGTCGATCGATAATCACTTCTTCAGGTGTGACCGGCGCATCAGGCGTTACCGGCGCATCAGGCGTTACCGGGGCATCAGGCGTTACCGGCGCATCAGGCGTTACCGGCGCATCAGGCGTTACCGGTACATCAGGCGTCACCGGGACATCAGATGTCGACGAAGAACTGCCACCCGAGTTCATAGCCACTAAACCCGTTAAGGCAACCGCACCCACACCAGCCACCCCATACAGCATTTCATTGGATGCAGCATTTGTCGGATTGCTATTACATGATTCTGGCAAACGTTCTAATTCTGCCTTCGGCAGTTTTTTCATCTCTTCCGATGAAGGGCAGGTATCGATAACCCGCGTTTTTTGATTAACAAGATCCTCTTCTGCGGCAGAAGCTGTTTGCCCGCCCAGAGACATCAGTATGGTCAGGGCAATTAAACTTTTTTTATGGTGAGGGGAATTGTTCTGTGCGTTCATTTTGAGTTCCTAATTCTGTAAATATTGAAATTTCCGCATGTCGTTAATGGATAATCGGCATCGGCTTTACTCACAGATTTATCTGAGGGATAGAGTTCAGACTTCAGTAGCTCGAACGTTAATGAGTGAGTTGCCTGCATATTGACATTATCTCAGGGAATTTTTTCTCTGGATTCATATATCGCAATTAACCAAATAAATAGATTTATGTTCCGGTTATAATATTATAACTATGTTTTTGTGCTGATTTTTTAAGATGAGTGGGTTTTGGATTGAAGGCCGGGAGCGACGGAGGTTGGGTTCGGTGGGGGTTTTTGTTCGTTGATTCTTAGGATTCCGATACTTTTATTACGTATGGGGCATCGCTGTTAAAGGAGAGATTTAAGGGGGTAGGAGCAAGGAGGTGAGTTTTTAGTCAGGATCTGAAAGGGCAATCGGTGAGTTCCACTCAGATTCACCGCGCCCACGAAAATCAGTAAAAGTTCATCAAAATTAAATAACGTGAGTCCGTTATAAAAATCATATTTGCGTGCTTCATTATCCGCAGATGCTCAAGAATGATGACGGTTAAGGGCATAATCCGAGCGAAGATAACGACAGGTGGCAAAAAGGCACAAACTGTAGCCGAGCAGCTCAGAGCACTCTTCCGCCATATTCTTGACCGTATGGCTATATCCTCCAGGCATGAGCGTCCGCCAAAGGTCCTGCATACCGAACAGCCGGGAGAATACCAGTACAGTGAGCAGGCCCGCGCTCATCATTCCCCATGAGGGATGACGGAGGAAACTCACCAGACCGGCGAGCGTACGTTCTGGATATCTTAAGGCAAAAGTTAGACAAATTCCCGTAACGGCGAGGGCGAACCAGACCCAACACCCATGTTTTATTTCATCAAATAAAAAGTCCATTTCCCTGATTAACATGCAGGAAAAAAATCCCCCAATCAGCATCAGTGACGGGCGCGCAGAGGAGTGCCGCATTGCGCGAAAAAAATACATGAGTGCAATCACCAGCAGCATCAGCTCCTGAGTTATCTCTGTTAAAGATGACTCATGAACAGCATCATGCATCCAGTGAACATCAATAAATACCAGACCCATCATCAGACAAAGAAACAGTGCACTGGTGAAAAATAAAACCAATTTGTTGCGTATAAAGATTAAATCAGAATGCATTTTTTATAACCATTGCCCTACAAGCGGTAGACATTAAGTACGAAAAAAAGCCGGCTACAACGGAGTGAGTCACCGGCAAGATGCTGCAGGATAGCGTTTTTTTTATAGAAAAATGGTCCTTATGTGCCCTACGTTATTGCTGGCAGGTACTGGCCAGTTGGGCACGGTACCGCGCAGCATGCCACGAGGGCATGCTGTGAATGAATCCTGGATTAAGAGGTATAGGGTTCTGACAGCGCCTGTCCTTCAACGCCGGCATAAGTAATGATCACCTCGGCCGGTTCGTCAGTGGTATAACCGCGATGTACATCATCAATAGATTCGTTAAACGCTTCACCCGCGGTAAATTTTCGCTTTAAATGGAAGTGATGGCTGATATTCGTCCGCGACAAGCGACCTCACGTTCAGTGACCCTCAGCGGATAACCGGCAGATCCCGGAAGCGGGTGGTGTAGCTGGGCGACAGCATCTCACGCTTCATCGACCAGTCGCGCTGGATCCCCTGACCGGCGAACCAGACGCGGCTGCCGCTCTGTTTATTCAGCGTATCCAGCACGGCCATTAACGCCTCGCTGTTGGCTTTGGGCTGAAAATCATCAAACAGATTCAGTTGTGCCACGCCCTGATTGAAGAAGTCGCCGAGCATGATGCCGCCTTTCATATAGCGATGGCCCGGCCGCCAGATTTTGTCCAGACACTGAATGGCGGCGTTAATAATATCGCGGCTATCCTGGGTCGGCGTCAGCAGCTTAACGCTGGCGGCATTGGTGTAATAAGGATGTTTGGGATCGTGCGGGCTGGTACGGATAAAGGTGCCGATTTCGCGGCAGTACTGGCGCTCGTGGCGCAGTTTTTCCGCGCCCCGGACAGCATAGCTACAGATGGCTTCATGCATCTCCTGATACTCGGTAATGCGGTGGCCGAACGAGCGTGAGCAGAGGATATGCTGCTTGGTCGGCACCTCTTCCAGCTCCAGGCAGGCTTCCCCGCGTAACTCCCGCACCGTGCGCTCCAGCACTACGCCAAAATGCTTGCGGATCAACGCCACCGGCGTATCGGCCAGCTGCAGCGCGGTTTCAATCCCCAATCCTTCCAGCTTTTTCGACAGGCGTCGGCCTACGCCCCAGACTTCTTCTACCGGCAGCAGTCCCATCAGCTTACGCTGGCGGGCAGGCGAGGAGAGATCGAGAACGTGCCCGGTTTGGGTCCATTTTTTGGCGGCAAAATTCGCCAGCTTGGCGAGGGTTTTGGTCTGCGCAATCCCCACGCCGACTCTCAGGTGAGTATCCTGCCAGATTTTATCGCGCACCTGGCGGCCAAAGGTATCCAGCGGCAGACAGTTGCTGATGCCGCTGACATCGAGAAACGCCTCATCAATCGAGTAAATTTCAATTGCCGGCGCCAGCTCTTCCAGCGTGCTCATCACCCGCTGCGACATGTCGGCATACAGCGCATAGTTTGACGAGAACACCGCCACGTTATGCCGCTGAATTTCGTCGCGCATCTTAAAGTAGGGCGCACCCATCTTGATCTGCAGCCGCTTGGCCTCGGCGTTACGCGCAATCACGCAGCCATCGTTATTGGAAAGAACTATCACCGGGCGGCCTGCGAGGTCAGGGCGGAACACCGTCTCACAGGAGGCATAAAAGCTGTTGACGTCTACCAGGGCAAACATAGCGATTTGCCTGATGGGTGAGGGATGAGCGACATAAAGTGGGCCTCCAAATGTACTGGGTATACGTACAGTATATTTGAATGTCTGGAACGATCAAGAAGGTTTCCAGAAGACTGGCTTAGTCCCGGCCTGCAGGAATTAAAATCGTCTCGCTCAGCGTTAGCGCCTCATCAATCGGGTATCACGGGAAGAACCTTTTAATGCCACTTTTAGCCGGTAATTAAAAAAAAAGCCAAATGAAAGTTTTTATCTTTCATTGTATATTTCATTATGAAAGGTTTTTTAATCGTTTTGTGATCTATTCGTGTTTTATTGGATGGTTTTCGATCTACCTTGTAATTGCACTGAATAAGAAATGAATCTGTTCTCTACATGAAGGGGTTTGAAATGATTGAAAACATCACACACGGGGCTGAGTGGTTTATCGGCCTCTTTCAAAAGGGAGGGGAGGTTTTTGTCGGAATGGTTACCGGCATTCTTCCTCTTCTTATCAGTCTTCTTGTGGTCATGAATGCGCTGATTGTCTTTGTTGGCCAGCGCCGTATTGAAGCGCTCGCACAACGCTGTGCGGGTAATCCGGTCTCGCGTTACTTGTTTCTACCCGTGGTTGGCACGTTTGTTTTCTGCAATCCCATGACACTGAGTCTCGGCAAATTTATGCCGGAGAAATATAAACCCAGCTATTACGCCGCGGCTTCTTACAGCTGCCATTCGATGAATGGTCTCTTTCCTCACATCAATCCGGGCGAACTGTTCGTCTATCTGGGAATAGCCAATGGGTTAACCACGCTGGGTCTGCCGCTGGGGCCGCTCGCGGTGAGCTACCTGCTTGTGGGAATGATCATGAATTTCTTTCGTGGCTGGATTACCGATCTCACAACCACCATTTTTGAAAAAAAGATGCGTATTCAACTTGAACGTCAGGTTCGCTTATAAGCGCGGAGCATACGATGGCTGACTCAATTGTTATCAAAAAAGGTGAAAGTGGCTGGGGCGGCCCACTCACTCTGACTGTTAGTCCCGGTAAAAAAATCGTTTATATCACTGCAGGCACCCGACCGGCCATTGTCACCAGACTTGAGGCACTCACCGGATGGGAATCGGTAGATGGTTTTAAAGAGGGTGAACCGCCAGCTGAAGAAATCGGTATTGCCGTTATCGACTGTGGCGGAACGCTGCGATGCGGACTGTACCCCAAGCGTCGCATACCAACGGTTAACATCCATGCCACTGGCAAGTCCGGGCCTCTGGCTCAGTACATCACCGAAGACATTTACGTATCGGGTGTACGTCCGGACGATATTCAACCGGTTCAACATGAGGGAGAAGCCGAGCCCGTTTCATCTGAACCGCAACCTGCTGCAGGCTCAGAAAGCAACGGCGGCCCGCGGCAATATGATTCCAGTAAAAAGATTACTGAGCAGAGCGACGGACTGCTGGCAAAAGTAGGTATGGGGATGGGTTCCGTGGTCGCCGTTTTCTTTCAGGCCGGCCGTGAAACCATTGATACCGTCCTCAAGACCATCCTGCCCTTTATGGCATTTGTCTCCGCGCTGATCGGGATCATTATGGCATCCGGCCTGGGTGACTTCATCGCACATGGTCTGACGCCACTGGCTAACAGTCCCGTAGGGCTGGTGACTCTGGCACTGATTTGTTCGTTTCCTCTGCTTTCACCCTTTCTCGGTCCGGGCGCGGTAATTGCTCAGGTTATCGGCGTCCTGGTTGGCGTACAGATAGGTCAGGGCACCATTCCACCTCATCTGGCGTTGCCGGCACTGTTTGCCATCAATTCTCAGGCGGCATGCGACTTCATACCGGTCGGCCTGTCACTGGCCGATGCGCGTCAGGACACCGTCCGGGTGGGCGTGCCTTCCGTGCTGGTTGGGCGCTTTTTGACGGGGGCACCCGCGGTTCTTCTTGCCTGGGCTGTATCCGGCTTTATCTATCAGTAAATGCAGGAGTTCTTATGAAAACCGTCTATGAATCCACCTTTATTGCTGTCGGACTTTGCGCCAATGAAGCACTGGAGGACAACTTCATCATCACGTTTGGTGAAGGCGCTCCACAGGACGTTGCTGAGTACTGTTTTATTCATCGGACAGACGTCAATAACGGTGGGGCTTTTGCAGCCGGCTCCTTACTGACTATTGGTGAACGCGAATACCCGGTTACAGCCGTCGGCAACGTTGCCCGCGAGAATCTACGCGATCTGGGCCACGTCACCATTCGGTTTGATGGGGCAGTAAATCCCGACTTTCCCGGCACCGTTCATGTCGCTGGCAGCGCGCCAACGTCAATAGAGCCGGGCCAGAAATTCCGCATGTTGAGTTAATAATCAGGAGAATACTATGAATCAGGTTGCTGTAGTCATCGGTGGTGGCCAGACGCTGGGTGCTTACCTGTGCGAGGGACTGGCAGAGGCCGGTTATAAAGTGGCGGTTGCCGACCTAAATGAGAACAATGCGAAGACGGTCGCGGCAGGGATTAATGAACGATACGGCGAGGGATCTGCGCTGGCATTACAGGTGGATGCTACCAATGAAGAAAGTGTTATCGCACTGGCAGGCCAGGTAGATAACCGCTTTGGCCGTGCCGACCTGCTGCTTTACAGTGCGGGAATTGCTAAAGCGGCCCCTATTACTGAGTTTGGGCTCAGCGATTTTGACCTCTCACTGCAGGTCAATCTGGTGGGATATTTTCTTTGTGCCCGTGAATTTTCAAAACTCATGATCCGTGATGGCATCAGAGGACGGATCATTCAGATCAACTCTAAATCCGGTAAGGTCGGCAGTAAACATAACTCAGGATACAGCGCGGCAAAATTTGGCGGCGTGGGACTGACGCAATCACTTGCTCTCGATTTAGCAGAATACGGCATCACCGTGCACTCACTGATGCTGGGCAATCTGCTCAAGTCACCGATGTTTCAGTCGCTGCTGCCACAGTATGCTGAAAAACTGGGCATCAGTGCTGATCGGGTTGAACAGCATTACATCGATAAAGTGCCGTTGAAAAGGGGATGTGACTATGAAGACGTCCTTAACGTGCTGCTGTTTTACGCAAGCGACAAGGCAGCTTACTGCACCGGGCAGTCCATCAATGTGACCGGTGGGCAGGTCATGTTCTGACAGACATACCGGCAGTGAAGGCTGCCGGTATAAGGAGAAAGCTATGGAACCTGTCAACGCTCTCATCGTAAGCGCAGCCCTGGCCTGGACCGGGCAAATAGCACTGGGCTGGCTGCAGATCAACCGCTTCAATCGCGCACTTACGGCCCTCTCAGGCTACGGGGTTGTAAAAATTGGCCGCTCAACAGGCCGCTTTAAACCCCGGGTGGTGCTGGCCCTTGCCATTAGCGAGCAGGGGTTATAACAAACAATTTTGTTATGAAAGGGTTTACGGTTTTCTCACGCCCTTACGCAGAAGCAACGCTTAATGGCATCCGACTGGATGAAATACGTTCCGAAGTCATATTTCCTGCAAATAAGATGCTGCAGGAGGCACTGACGTTAGCCATTTCAAATAGAAGATGATAGCTTTCATTATGAAAGAATATTCCTTTACATCGCGAGTTTCAAAGTCGGGGATGGTCAGGGAATTCGGCAAATGAAAGGACATACTTATGAAACCGATACAGCGTCAGGCGTTAATTCTGGATTATTTACAGCAGAACGGCCGCACTACTGTAGATGCGCTTATTGCTCACTTTAATACTACCGGAACAACCATCAGGAAGGATCTCACGCGGCTCCAGCAGGAGGGGGCTGTAATCCGAACCTATGGCGGGGTGATGCTAAACCGCGATGAGGGGGACCAGCCGATTGACAGGAAAACGCTCATTAATACGGAAAAGAAAAAGCGGATTGCAGGACGCGCCGCAGCGTTCATCAGTGAAGGCGACTCGCTGATATTTGACGCCGGCAGCACCGTTCTCCAAATGGTGCCGCACCTTGCGCGCTTCAACAACATTACGATCATGACTAACAGCCTGAGTATCGTTAATGAACTGGTTGAGTTGAACAACGATCAGGTGATCCTCATGCCGGGCGGCACTTTCCGTAAGACATCGGCCTCTTTTCACGGCAGCCTGGCTGAGTCTGCTTTCAGTAAATTCAGTTTTGATACCCTGTTTATTGGTGCAGATGGTGTTGATCTGACTGCTGGCGTGACCACATTTAATGAGGTGTTTGCTGTCAGCCAGGCCATGTGCCAGGCAGCAAAAAAAATCGTGCTACTCGTGGACTCTTCCAAGTTTGGCCGCCGCAGCCCGAATGTGGTGTGCAGCCTTGACGTTGTAGATGTGTTAATCACTGATAATGATATAGGTGACGACATTCTGGCGCAGTTCAGGGAAAAAGGCATTGAGGTCATCATCGCCGGAGAGGAATAATTTATGAAAGATCTGATACTCACAGCAGCCAGGGAGACGATTGAAACCGAACTCCACGAAGCAGCACGCCTGACTGAACGGCTGGACGATGAATTTTATCAGGCCTGCAGACGAATACATCTCTGCGAGGGGAAAGTGATCGTCAGCGGAATCGGGAAGTCAGGCCATATCGGACGTAAAATCGCTGCCACGCTGGCCAGCACCGGTACGCCGGCTTTTTATGTTCATCCTGCCGAAGCCCTGCATGGCGATCTCGGTATGATTGCTGCCGGGGATGTCGTTATTCTGATTTCGTATTCCGGCTACGCCGCAGAGTTTCGCCTTATGGTGCCGTTACTTAAGGATCTCCCGGTCAGCATCATCGCGTTTACCGGCAATCCCTCTTCGCCGCTGGGTGAAGGAGCCGATCATTGCATCAATATTCACGTCAGCAAAGAAGCCTGTCCTCTCGGACTTGCGCCAACATCTTCGGCAGTTAATACGCTGATCATGGGCGACGCCATGGCAATAGCACTGATGCGGGCACGTAACTTCAGTGAACATGATTACGCCCGGACGCATCCTGCCGGAAGCCTTGGCACACGGCTGTTGTGCCGGGTGGAAAATATTATGCGCACTGAGGAGAGAATTCCGCGGGTAAATCAGTCTGCAACCGTGCATGACGCACTGTTTGAGCTGACGCGTACCGGGCTGGGTCTTGTTGCCGTAACGGCCGATGACCGGAAGCTGGCGGGAATTTTTACTGATGGAGATTTGCGCAGGTGGTTGCTGAAGGACGGTTCACTCCGCGCGCAAATTAAGGATGCAATGACCTCACCCGGCCTGAGTTTATCTGCAGGTCAGCACGCTGTTGAGGCGCTGGCTTTATTTCAGCAACATAAAATATCTGCAGCACCCGTGACGTCTGATGCGGGACGGGTTATCGGTGCCATTAACGCGCATGATATTCGCGAAGCTGGGATCTGATCTTCTTGCAGATTTTTACAAAAAATGAAAAAAGCCGTGTGTGCGAAATCGAAAACCGAAGCTAGCGGTGCATTATTTTCATTAATGATTAAAGTCCGCGCGCCGGCCAGAGTCGCATCCAATACATAATTCACCGTCCGGCTTCATGTGCCGTCAATGTGATTACTTATCCAGTCAGTCAGCCTTTCAATATGTGCCGCCGCCTCACGTCCCTGAGCGGTGAGCGCATATTCAGTATGAGGCGGTAAAACGGGATAAACCTTTCTGTGGACCAGTGACGTGCTTTCAAGTTCCTTCAGCGTTTTTATCAACATTCTTTCGTTAATTCCGCCCATTTTACGTTTCAGCTCTCCAAAACGATGAGTACCATCCAGCAGGGTTATCAGCGTCAGGGTTCCCCACCGGCTTGTCAGGTGACTGAGTAGCCTTCTGGAAGGGCAGGTCGCATCAAATGTTTCACCGTTACGTAAGCGGGTCGCCAGCACATTTTTTTTTACTTCAGCAGGTTCAGAGAATACAGACATTTTTGTAGGTATTTATCCTGGGCGTTAAAGAGGGCTAAAGTCATAGTTTACTCTATCCGATACGGGGAAAACCTTCACGATGAAAGCTGTACTCCTTGGCAATGAAGCGGGCATAGAAAATATTGTCTTTACCGACGTTACCGATCCGGGCCAGCCCGGCAAAGGTGAAATACGCGTCCGCATTCACAATGTCTCGATTAACTTTCACGATTACAACGTCGCTGCGGGTATCCTGCCCGCGCAGCAAGGTCGTATCCTGATGTCTGACGGCGCTGGTACTGTCGAAAGCATCGGAGAAGACGTCACAGATTTTCAGCCCGGGGATGCGGTGGTATCCACATTTTTTCCCGACTGGGACAAAGGAGAGTGCCCACTCGCCGGTTTCAGCCGAACGCCCGGAGACGGCATTGATGGATATGCCACGGAATACGTTGTACGACCCGCCCGTTTCTTCACGCATTCCCCCTCAGGATGGACGCATGCAGAGGCGTCAACGCTCCCTACCGCAGCACTGACGGCCTGGCGGGCGTTGATTACCGAAGGCGAACTGCGTCCGGGAGAAGATGTTCTTATCCTGGGCACCGGGGGCGTATCCGTTTTTGCCCTGCAGCTGGCAAAAATGACCGGAGCCCGGGTCTGGGGCACCTCTTCCTCTGAAGAGAAAATGGCCTGGCTGCGTCATCAGGGTGTTGCTGGTGTCGTTAATTATCGTGAAGAGCCGCAGTGGGGTAAAAAAATCTTCGAGCTCACCGGTGGACGGGGGGTTGATCATGTAATTGAAATTGGCGGCCCCGGTACGCTGGCACAGTCAATTGCCGCAGCGCGCATAGGCGGCAGGATTACACTTATTGGCGTGTTTACCGGCATTGCGGGAGAAGTCCCGACGGCGGCAATAATGGGCAAGCAGCTAACCGTACGGGGCATCACCGTTGGAAGTCGTGAGCATCAGAAAGAGATGATTCGCGCCTTTGAAGCCTCTGATGTACGTCCCGTAATTGATAAAGTTTTGCCGCTCGGGGAACTGCAGGACGCATTTCGGCATCAGCTTGCCGGTAAGCACACGGGTAAAATTGTCATAGAAATTTAACAAATCAGGCCAGCGGAAGCTGGCTTTTTTTTGCACAAAAATTCCTGGTGGGAATTGCTCTGCCATTTGTCCCGGCACTGACGAAAGAGAACGCATCGGATGAAGACAAAGCTGATGCCAGTCTTATAGACGGCATTCTGAACATAGCGCTTTGCCTGTTGGGTGAGGGATAAGCGTAAATGCGATGGTGCTTCTGCCAGTGATAAAGGTAATAAAATAGGGATAGGCGAATCATCGGATCACAGGATCGGCGTAACGGATGCTACGCTAAACACCCGTGTTCAGGACAAGAGGAATGAGATGATCTGGCTGATTGTGAAGTATGCGATAACCGCTGGGATGATAGTGCTTATCTCCGAGGCGGCAAAACGAAGCGACCGGTTGGGTGGTCTGCTGGCGGCATTGCCACTGGTGACCGTTTTGGTGCTGATATGGATGAAGCTTGAGGGGCAAACCCAAGAGAAAATAGCGAATCATGCATGGTACACATTTTGGTATGTCGTACCGACACTGCCCATGTTTCTTTGCTTTCCCTTCATTTTTCAGCGGTGGGGATTCTGGGTCGCGCTGCTGGCCTCCTGCCTTATGACCGTGCTGCTTTTTTGGGGATATGCGCTGTTACTTCGCCGTTTTGGTATTGAGCTGATGTGAACCCCGTGTGGGGTGTTCCTGTTATTTATGTGTGATTTTACCTGCTATCGCCTCTGGCAGGCTGCTGCGCTGACGGAACCATGCTGCAAAGAAGCCGGTGATAATGCATAACTCGGCGATATCTCCGCCATAATACATCCACAGTGCGGCCGCTTGAATTTCCTCAGGAGATGCTGAGGTCCCAAGAGGGTAGCCGTATCCGTACATTAATTTTCCAAGAACACCATGAGCCGCTGTGGCCAGGAAAATGACTATCAGCCTTACGGACCTCGGCGGGCGATGGGGAGCAGGATCGGGCCCTGCGACAGACCAGGTAAAAAGATACCCGGAGAGAACAAAATGCAGATGGATAAAAACAAACAGGAAAGGGCTGGTCATCGTCAGCCCAAAAAGCGGGGTGAGATAAAGAAGATACATACCGCCAATATCCAGGAAAGCAGCGGTTATCGGGTGGATTAAAAAACGTATCGGGCGCGTGCGGAGAATATTCATAATGACGCGTGTCATTTTCGCGGGAACACAGCGCATCAAAAGCGATCCGGGCGCACCAAAAACCAGGCCCAGAGGACCAAACATTCCCAGAAAAAGATGCTGTATCATGTGACCGCGCAAATCGTGATGAGCCCAGTCAGCCACAGGCGGCGATACGGAGACCACGATTAACACTATGCCGGCCGTGAAGCTGGCTGTACGCCACGAGCTCCAGCGGGCGGTGCCACGTATTCTGACGGCGGCCAGAAGATAAAGGCAGAGCAGTACGGCAGGCATAATGACCAGAAGAACGAACAACATCGGGGAGTGGGGCACATCTGCGTGATGCATTGCTGGCTCCACGGGTTACGTTCCCGTCTGCAGTTCAGCCGTGCGCGCCCGGCGATAGATAATGAAGCCCGCCAGCAATAAAAGCAGACCCGCCGCGTTCCAGATAAGGTCGTAGAGGAGAACATTGTCCACGTAACGGATCTGATGAATCCTGAGCAGCTTGTGATCCACAATCCCGTCAAAAAGCTGAAACGCTCCCATACCCAAAAAGAAGCCTGCCCATGCTGCTGTCCGGTTAAGCTTTCTGCTGCTACGCAGATCGGCAAACATAAAAAAGCCGAGGACAAACAAAATCAGTTCAGCTGAATGCAATAACCCATCTGAAAACAGGCCAAAAGCGGGTGTTTCCCAGTCAAAAAAGTGATGCCAGGCCAGAATCTGATGAAATATCACTTCGTCTATCGCTGCCATCATACCAACGCCAAGCGGAAGCGTGGCCGTCAATGAACGTTTAAGATCGGATTGAATTGCTGGGGTCAACGTTGGCACTACTCACTCCTGAATAAAGAAAATTTTACTTAAGAAGCGTAGCTGAAAATGAGGCGTTCCCGATGGCTCTCCGGCATAGAGCGCTTTCCGGCCCTTGCATCTGCCCAGCAAACAATTTCTTATGCTTTTCATCCGGCAGGTGACGGCAACAGCCCGGCTGACGAAGCCTGCCCCAGAGTCACATGGGGCGGGCAGCCCGCTTACAGGCGGTTACCGGCCTCGACCAGTCCGTTATAGGATTTTAAAACGCGCATCGGTGAACCTGACACCATCCAGCCCGAATTGCCACTTGCTTTCAGCAGACTCTGCTCACCCGTGCTGTAAGGTGTTTTATCGCGAATCCGACGCATGCGATCCTTGCAGTCTTTCAGGAAGGTTCCGGCATTATCCTGGAAGATGGACCAGGTTAATGGCTTGCCCGCTTCGCTGGCCGTTGCCTTTTCTGCCTCAGTCAGAAACGTACTGTAAGCATCAATCGCTTTTGTCATCTGTGCCACGTCGGGAGCCGGGGAGGTAAACAGGGTCGCCAGCGTCTTGGCCTGCGTGACTAATGCCAGGCGGTAGTAGCGACTATGCCGGCCCTCAGACTTTTCAATCTCAACCAGTTGCGCAGCCACGACCTCATTGTTCTCTTTTTCAACTTCGGCACCGAACTGGTCGCTGGATTTCATAAAGCTGTCAAACGCCTTCATGAGTGGCGGATGCATTTGCTTGCCTTTCGCGAAGCCATCATCCTTGTAATCTTCCTGACTGTAGTAAAGGTGAGCCTGCGAAACCAGCGGCTGCAATGTCGTTAAATCCGCCAGATACTGTGTTGCTGCAGCATCCAGCGCCGGTAACGCCGGTTTCGCCTTCGATGCCTGGTTGATGGCTTTAGTGCAGCTCTCAAGTTCGTAAGGCGTGACCTCGCCCAGTACGTTGACGTTGCGCTCTTTGCCGGTTGGCCCCTTTTCAGCATTCGCCATCCAGCTCACATAGCGCAGGGCACTGTCGCGAACCGATCCATCCGTAGTGTTAAAGCAACCCACATAGGCGTTTAATTTTGTGGTGAGTTGCGCAGCGGTATCCTCCGCAACAGCCTGGGGTTGACTCTGCGGGGCTGGCTTTGCATCTGCTTTGTCACTGTTGTCGCATGCTGTCAGCGGCAGCACAAGGGCAGTCACCAGCATCCCGGGTATCATGGCCCTGCTTGCTCTTTTAAACACAATCGTTCCTTTATTTATGCGGTTAGAAATACAGGTTGGGAATTGATGTCCGCATCGGCTCCCTTTCCAGCTGCGATGAGGGAGCCGATGACAAACGGGTTATGCGCGTTGCGTCGCTTCCGACGATTCTTCTTTCAGTAACGCCCTGACTGTCTGATGACGATGCCAGTAATAGCCGAGGCTGTTTTTAAAGGCTTCAATCTCCTTTTTCAGGCCCGGCAGACGGATCTCACTGCGTTTTTTCCCCTGCGAGTTTCGCTGCACATGTTGCACGTAGAGCTTATCCCGGCCGAAGCTACGAATAACGTTGATGTTTTTAACGTTATCCCACTCCAGCACTTCGCCGGTTTTCGGCGCCACGATGCCCTGCCAGGTGATGACGATCTGCGAGCCATCTTTCAGGGTATAAGGAACATTGGGGAAATGCTTCAGCACCAGCGCGGTTTCCATTTCACCGTCAGGCTGATAGCGCCAGGCCAGGCTCTCTTCATGCACTGAGGAGAAGTCGCGTTCATATTTCTGCCACAACTGCTGTTCCATCTCGTCGGCAACCGGCATCAGATCGACCCAGCTCTGTGCCGGGAAATCGGCGGCGATCGCGGCATAGTCAGCTTCGTTAATCTCATACCCTACGTTGCGCATCCTTTCCGCCAGCGGCGGGTGTGAATCAAACGGGTGCGGCACATTCTGCTCACGGATGACGCTGATAAAGTCCGGAGAGGCGACATGTTCAGGCAGACCTGCAGCAATAGCGCTACTGATCCCCAGTTCATTTTCGTGCAGCGTTTGGTTATTAAAGAAGTTTCGCTCAACTTCATTCCGGTAGCTGGCATACGCAGACACTTTGATCAGTGATTCGATAATCGCGGCAGGGGAGACCAGCGTTGATGCATTGCGATCCGCGACAAACTCACGTTCACGGCTGTTACGCTGCCACGCCAGCTCAAACAGCATGCGATAAAGATAGAGCGGATAGAAGACGATCAGCGTGGCCAGATTCTGACCCATCAGCTGCATATAGAGATCAAACCGGTGCAGCTTCGGTCCCAGTAATGCGCCGGAGGCGGTGTCGCCTTCATGGAGGTGAGTCAGTTCATGGACCATCACGCCATCAGCCTGCGCAACGGTGAGCTGACGCAGGAGTGGAATACTGACATAGAGCTTACGGCCGGTGAGCGGATTCCCATTCACGTTCAGCGGGGCTTCGGTCACGTAGAAGTTGGTGTCGATACCCGCAACAATATGATCGGGTGGCGTGGTGCCCACTCTGGCGGCCAGCATATCAATCTGTGACCAGAGTGCCGGGGCCGCTTCGCGGGTCACGACTTCGCCTTCAATACTCTCTTCCGGTGGGAGTTTTTTGAAGATGCCTTTAATCATGTAATACATACCGGCCAGCACCAGCAGTCCTACCGCCATCACCAGTTTTGGATAGTAGGTTTGCGTGAAGAAGGCGGTGCCCCAGAATGAGAGCCATACCAGCATGCCGCCCTGCACCATGACTTCCAGCGAACAGGCCAGCATCAGGAACTTGCGGGCGAGCGCCAGACTGATTACCTGTCCCTGGCGGCTTTTAAAGGCCAGCGCACTGAACAGCAGCACCATCAGCAGGACAACGCCGCTACCGATCAGCGTCCAGAATGCCACTTTATCCATCATGTAGAACTGCCACAGTTCGGATTGCGGTGCACAGACGGCGTTTTTGTAATCCTGCAGATTTTCATCTACCGGGCCGCAGACACTGGAAGGCGGGTTCTGCTGCAGAAACGCCTGAAGTTTGCCCGTATCCTGATGTTGTTCCCGCGCATCGTTCATGAAGATTTGCGTGTATTGCTGATCAAGTTGGGTGTTGCCATATTCAGCAAAAAACAGGGTAATGACGGGGACGAGAAACAGTGTGAATAGCAGCCAGAAAAATACCTTTAGATAACCCTTTTTCAATTCCGTTAATGTATTCAAAATAATAACTTCCTGCATGTCTGTGAAAGGGAGAAGCTGCTGCTATCAGGAAATTCCGAAAAGAATAGCCTGGCCCCGATTAAACGGTGCGGAAGCATTTATGCGAGCTTCACGATATTATAATTATTGCATAGCGATTATAAGCCAGATTGGTGCTGATGCCATACAGGGCGTTAAAACCCTGACCCAGACCAATATCGAGATATTTTGGATAAGCTATAGCCATTGTCGAAAAAAACACGGATAGTGCAGAATAAACAACTGCCATAATTAAAATCAGTGTAATATTTCTCTTCCAGAGGCCGAGCGCAAACAAATAAATCGGGCCGAAAAAACAGTCGTGTAAAATAAATCCATCAAATCAGTAAGGTGAAAATTGCCCAGGCTGGACATCTCCTGTGCTGGATGGCATTTATATTAGCACCAAAGAAAATATCGCCACAATGATAAAAATATGTTAATTTTCAAAAAAATTATTCCTCATTCCTCACACCTTAGAAGGATATAAAGATGATCGCATGGAGCGGAGTGGGTTTTTTCGTCGCAGTATTAATTTCTGCCGCCTATCTCCTGTGTAAATGGCTGTTAGATATTTATTACTACGACGGTTTCTTTGTGGCGCATTTATGGGCGACAGGGGCTACGCTGATAGTTTCTGCCCTTTTCTGTGCGGCCTTTGTCTGGGTGCTCCGGCAGGAAAAATGGCTGGACTCCATTGCACAGGCAACGAAAAGCCAGCCAATGATGGCCCCCGAAAAAACCCATAACTTCTTTTTTATTCCCGTTCTCTACTGGCCGATTATTCTGTTTCTGCTCGGCTCAGGGATCTGTTTCTACGATCTGACCCGATAACCCCCTTACATCACTGATACAGGCCATACTGATGCTGTATCAGCGAAATGGAAATATCATCAATACGCAGGAGTTCATCGTGAAATTAAGAAAATCATTAAATATCGTGGGTGCAATCTGCCTGGCAACTGCCATCGGCGGAACCTCCCTGATGGCATCCGCAGCTGAGACAGCACCCGCCGCAGCCACGCAGACTGAGACGCTTGCTTTGCTGGATGGAAAGCAGGCGTTCAAACTGCAGGGCTATGAAAAGCAGCCTGTTCCGGGCGGCGGACCGGGAACAATGTATGTTAACAAGCCGGAAAAACGCGTGTTGATCATTGGCGAAGAAGATATCCCGGTAATTGCTCGCGGTGGCAGTGACGCTGATTTTCTCAACGGCATGAAGTCAATTAAAGACAAGCAGAAGCAGGCTTCACCATCTTATAAGGTGATCAGTGAGAAAACTGAAAATGCCAACGGTTTGCCGGTCTACCATATCGAAGCCACTGACAATATGGGGGGTAACGATGTGCAGCAGGCCACTCTGCTGGCGGTCGCTGACAAAAAATTCACCGTCATTCAGGTGATTTCAAACCACAAAGATAAGGCTGGTCACCTGAAAGCGGTTAACAATATTCTCGGTAAATAAGGCGTGAGTAGATAAGGCTGCATCAGCGCCATCACCCAACCGTCACCGCAGCGACATAAATCCTTCATTCCTTTCCGCTAGCGTACTGCCATTCAGATTCTCGGATTGCGGATGCATGAGCCACCTCTCGCTTCACCATATTTATAAAGCCTGGGGCGAAAAAATCGCCCTGAATGACATCAGTTTTGAGGCGCAACAGGGCAGTTTTGTTGCGCTGCTGGGGCCATCGGGCTGCGGAAAATCGACCTTATTGCGTACCATCGCCGGGCTGGAAACCGCCGATCGCGGCGCCATCCAGTTTAATCATGCCGACATCACCCCTTTGCCACCGTCGCAGCGCAAGCTGTCGATGGTGTTTCAATCCTATGCGCTGTTTCCTCACCTTAACGTGCGGGAAAACCTGCTGTTTGGCTTAAAAGCGCGGGGCGAAGAGAAGCAGTCGTTTGCTCAGCGCCTGGCGGATGTCAGTAAGTTGATGGAACTGGATACGCTGCTGGATCGCCTGCCGTCGCAGCTTTCCGGCGGTCAGCAGCAGCGCGTGGCGTTGGGCAGGGCGGTGATCGCCAACAACACGCTGTGCCTGATGGATGAGCCGCTGTCGAATCTGGACGCCAAGCTGCGGCAAAGCATGCGCCGTGAAATCCGCGCGCTGCAAAAGAAACTCGGCCTGACCATGCTGTACGTGACCCACGATCAAACCGAAGCCATGAGCATGGCCGACAGCATTATTCTGCTTAACGATGGCCATATTGAGCAGCACGGCACGCCGGACGAACTTTATAACCATCCCGCCAGCGTGTTCGCCGCGCAGTTTATTGGCGCGCCGCCGATGAATATCCTGCCGCTGCAACGCAACGGTACCCATCATTACCTCATGCCTCTCACGCAGCCGGTGGTCGAATACCCCGAGGCCACGCTCAGTCTGGGATTACGTGCCGAAGATATCCAGCTTATCCCCGCTGCACAGGCGGCACTGACCGCGCGCGTAGAGAGCGCCGAATATATGGGTGCCGACACCTTACTGGTGTGCAGGCTTGCGGGCCTCGACGTGTCGCTGACGGTCAAAGTTCCCGGCATGCAGCGCTTTGCCGAGGGCAGCGACGTCGGCTTGCAGTGGTCCGCCGCACGGCAATACCTCTTTCACCGCGAAAGCGGTAAGCGCTGCGAACACGCCGAACAACAGATGTTTGCCTCACAAAAAAAATACGCCATTTAACCGTTGTCATTTGCCTAAGGGAAAATCATGTCTGCAATTCGTTACTCACGCCTGTCCTCTGTTGTCTTGCTCGCGATGGCCACCTCAGCGTTCGCTGCCGATCCGGTCAAGCTGCAAATGTATTATCCGATCGCGGTGGGTGGCAAAGTCAGCCACACCGTCGATACGCTGGTGGCGGACTTCGAAAAAACGCACCCGGATGTGAGTATTCAGCCGGTGTATACCGGTGACTATGCGACGACCGTGACCAAAGCGCTGACCGCTTTTCGCGGCGGTAATGCGCCACAGATGGCGGTGATTGGCGATATTGAGGCGTATTCACTGATTGATGCCGGGGCGATTGTCGCGGCCAGTGATTTGGCGCAGGGCGAGGAAGGCAAAAAATGGATCGACGGTTTCTATCCCGCCTTTCTGCGCCACATCGACGGTAAGGTGTGGGGCGTGCCGTTCCAGCGTTCAACCGTGGTGATGTACTGGAACAAACAGGCGTTTGAAAAAGCCGGTTTGAACGCCGATACGCCGCCCGCTAACTGGCAGCAGGTGGTGGAATTCAGTAAGAAACTGACCCTCAAAGATGCCAACGGCGTCAGCCAGTGGGGTATCGAGATCCCGTCCACGCCAAACGGTTACTGGAACTTCCAGGGCCTGTCGGCCACCAACGGCGGACGTCTGGATAACGGCAAGG
Source organism: Erwinia billingiae Eb661 (assembly GCF_000196615.1). Classification (NCBI taxonomy): domain Bacteria; kingdom Pseudomonadati; phylum Pseudomonadota; class Gammaproteobacteria; order Enterobacterales; family Erwiniaceae; genus Erwinia; species Erwinia billingiae. The sequence continues at coordinate 2,896,784 of NC_014306.1, read as the reverse complement.
GCACTGCGGTTCACTTCAATACGCCGGGCAACGTTGAAACGCTGCAATGGCTGACCGATCTGGGGCAGAAAGAACAGGTTTCTCCGAAGGGAGCGATTGCATGGGGCACGACGCCGCAGGACTTTATCAGCGGCAAAACCGCGATGATGGTGACCACCACCGGCAACCTGACCAACGTGCGTGATAATGCGAAGTTCCCGTTTGGCGTAGCGATGCTGCCTGAGAAAATCCAGCGCGGTAGCCCAACCGGCGGCGGCAATCTGTATGTCTTTAAAAACGCGTCAGCGGAACAGCAAAAAGCCGCGATGGAATTCATCCGCTGGGTGACGTCGCCAGAGCAGGCTGCACGCTGGAGTATCGCCACTGGTTATGTCGCCACCTCGGCTGCGGCGTGGGATACCCAGGTGATGAAGGATTACGTTAAACAGGTCCCGCAGGCCTTAGTGGCGCGTGAACAGCTGAAGTATGCCCAGCCAGAACTGTCGACCTATAACAGCGTGCAGATTCAGGATGCGCTGAATCACGCGGTGGAAGCGGCGGTGACGCAGGCGAAAACGCCAGCTGATGCGCTGGCCGACGCGCAGAAGCAAGCCGATCGCCTGCTGAAGTCATACCAATAACGATGAGCATCATTCTCACCGTCGCACCGGTTCACCGTCCCCGGTTATGGACGATGCAGCTGTATGGCTATCTGCTGATCTTGCCAGCACTCAGCTTTTTGCTGCTGTTTACCCATTATCCGGCGGTCGCGACCGTGTGGGAAAGCCTGTTCAGCGCGGCGCGCAACGGTCATCCGGCCCAGTTTGTCGGGCTGGATAACTACCTTGCGCTGCTGGATGACGACATCTTTATCCAGTCGCTGCGCAATAACCTGCTGTATGCGCTGATTACCATTCCGCTGGCGGTCACGCTGGCGCTGTTAATGGCGCTGGCGGTCAACCGGCAGATGCGCGCCACTGCGCTGGTTCGTACCGCCTTCTTTATTCCCTCGCTGCTGCCGATGATCGCCATCGCCAACCTGTGGCTGTTTTTCTACACGCCGCAGCTCGGCTTGCTGAATAAGCTGCTGGCGCTGTTTTCGCTACCGGCGGTTAACTGGCTCGGCGAACCGCAAAGCGCGCTCTACTGCCTGATGGCGGTTTCGGTATGGCGCGAAGCGGGTTTCTTTATGATTTTTTATCTTGCCGCGCTGCAGCAAATCGATCCGCGACTCGGTGAAGCTGCGGCGATAGAAGGGGCCTCGCGCCGCTATTATTTCCGACGGGTACAGTGGCCGCTGCTGATGCCGACCACGTTGTTTGTGCTGATCAATGCTTCGATGAATGCGTTCCGCATTGTGGATCAGGTGATCGCCATGACCAACGGTGGCCCGAATAACAGCAGTAGTTTGCTGCTGTTTTACATCTATCGCACCGCCTTCAGCTTCTGGGATATGCCTGCCGCCGCCGCGATGACGGTGGTGCTGCTGGTGATCCTGGGCGCCATTGCGCTCCTGAAATTCAACCTGCTGGACAAGCGAGCCCATTACCAATGACGCCGACACTCTCATTTGGTCGTTTATGCCTGAATTCGGTCATTGTCCTCGCGGCGTTGCTGTGGTTTTTACCGATTCTGGTGGCGTTTTGGGTGGCGATTCATCCGGCGTCGGAACAGGGCAGTTTCTCATTACTCTCTCCGTTGACGCTGCAGAACTTCGTGGATGCCTGGCACGCCGCGCCGTTTGCCCGCTATTTCCTCAATACCGGCCTGCTGGTGCTGATGATTGTGGTGGTGCAGCTGGTGCTGGCGACGATGGCGGCTTACGCGCTGGTGCGTTTTCGCCTGAAATTTGCCGGGGTGATCTTTGCGCTGATCCTGCTGCAGTTGATGATCAGTCCGGATGTGCTGATCCTGAATAACTATAAAACCATCGGCGCGCTGGGATTACGTGACACGCTGACCGGCATCGCGCTGCCGTATTTCTCCTCGGCGTTCGCCATCTTTTTACTGCGACAAACCTTTAAAAGTATTCCGCTGGTGCTGGAAGAGGCGGCAATTGTTGAAGGTGCCAGCCGCTTTTATATTCTGCGGAAGATTTACATCCCGCTGGCGAGGCCGATTTATGTCGCCTTTACGCTGGTGTCGATCAGCTTCCACTGGAACGATTTCCTTTGGCCGCTGGTGATCACCGACTCGGTAAACGTGCGGCCGCTGACCGTCGGCCTGCAGCTGTTTTCCGCGCCAGAGCAGGGTGTGCAATGGGCGCTGGTCAGTGCGGCCACCCTGATGACCACCTTACCGCTGCTGGTGCTGTTCCTGATTTTTCAGCGTCAGTTTATTCAATCGTTTATGCGTGCTGGAATTCGCTAAGGAGTGCTTGTTGTGTCTTATCCGCATTCACTGAACCCGTTACAGCGAGAGCTGTTAGGGGATGTCGCCAGGCTATATGCCTTGCCCAACGTGCGTTCAGCCCCGCTCAACAGCACCTTACGGTTTGGGTTGATTGCCGATCCGCAATATGCCGACATTGACGCCGATATCGCCAAGAATCTGTACTATCGCCATGCGCTCCAAAAGTTGCCGCAGGCGATTGAGGCACTCAACCGGCAGCCGCTGGATTTTGTCGTCACGCTGGGTGATTTGGTCGATCGTGATTGGGAAAGTTTCGTGGCGATCCTGCCGGTTTATGAACGCCTTCACCATCCGCATGCGGTGGTGCTGGGCAATCACGATGCGCAGACCCTTACCCAGCACCTCAACGACGCCGCCGCGCTGCCGAAAAGCTATTACGCCTTTGGGCTGCAAGGCTGGCGTTTTATTGTTTATGACGGCAACGATATCAGCCTCTACTGCAACGCGCTGAACGGCGACGATCGCGCGCAGGCGGAGGCGATGCTCGCCGACCTCAGCGAACGGCAACAGCCGCAGGCCAAACCCTGGAATGGTGCGGTAGGGCAGCAACAGCTCAAATGGATTGAGCAGCAGTTGCAGGAAGCTCAGCGGCAAGGGGAAAACGTGGTGGTATTTGGCCACTATCCGCTGGCTCCGCACAACAGCCATAATTTGCTGAACGGGGGGGAACTGGCCGAGTTATTTGCTGCTTACCGTGTGAAAGGCTGTTTCTCGGGGCACGATCATCGCGGCGGCTATGCCCGTATTGGCGAAACCGGCTTTTACACCCTGAAAGGCATGCTGGATGGCGCCGATACGGTGCCCTTTGCGGTAGTGGAAATCGAAGGGGATACGTTGCGCGTCACCGGTTACGGCGGTGAAACCAGCCATCTGTTTCCACCAGTCTGATGCTGAATAACGGGGTAAATGATCGCCACTGCATGCCAGTCAGTCTCCGAACGATCTGAGAAGCTGACTGGCAGAGGATCCGTTATCTGCATACTGATACGCCAGCAGTGAATCGGGAAGGATCCAGAGTGCGAAATGATCAACAGTGCTCTCAGGATTATTCAATGATGAACAGCCCTCATAGGGCTATTCAGTGAACAACGCTAATGTCCTGAAACCTTTTATATTATCTTTATGAGAGTTAATTAAAAAAAGGTAGCGCTATGATGAACAGCACAGATTCCCTTAATCCAGGCCAGCGCGCGATTATTCCGATTGCGGCTTTCACTGCCAAAGGCGATCTCTCTTCTTTGGCGGCCGCGTTAGATAATGGATTGAATGCCGGATTAACGATTAATGAGATAAAAGAAGTTCTGCTGCAAATGTATGCCTACACAGGCTTTCCCAGAAGCCTGAATGGCATTACTGCTTTCATGAACGTCGTCAATGACCGCGAGGCTGCAGGCAAATTGGATTCGCAGGGGACAGACCCGTCTCCTGCCAGTGCCGATAAATCGCGTGCGGAGGTGGGGGCAGAGATTCAGACGTTAATCGCGGGCCGTGTTTTAAAAGCCGAAAAAGGAAACTTTATTGCGTTTCTGCCTGAGATAAACGTCTTCCTTCAGGAGCATCTGTTCGCTGATGTTATTTCCCGGGATAACCTGAGCTTACAGGATCGGGAGATTGCAACAATTGCGGCACTGACAGCATTGGGTGGCGTGGAAGCACAGCTTAAATCGCATCTGGCTGGCGGTTTGAATGTGGGGCTGTCTCAGCAACAGATCGGCGCGTTATTCACTGAATACGGTAACAGCGTAAATAACAGCGAAGGCCAGCGTGGTGAAGCGCTACTGGCTGAGGTTCTGCTTAGCCGGGCAGCCGATTAGCCTGCTTTTTGTCGTTAAACGAATGGCAGTTAAACAGGCTGCCATTCTTGTTATCCTTTATATCTTACGGCTTCAATAAGCTTCGAAAATGCGGCCGTATGTTGTTTTCGGCTGGGATAATACAGGTAATAGCCGCTAAAAGGTTCGCACCATTCATCCAGCAGACTTTCCAGTCGACCTTCATTAATATGATGCTGAACGGTGTCCTCCGGCACACAGGCAATGCCCATACCCGATAACGCCGCATCAATTCGTGAGGCAAGATTATTGAAAATAAGCTGTCCTTCAACTTTAACCCGGATCTCTTTTCCATCTTTGCTGAACTCCCAGCTATACAGACCGCCCAGCGTTGGAAGCCGCATATTCATGCAGTTGTGATCCTGAAGCTGATAGGGTGTTTCAGGCCGGCCATATTTCGCCAGATAGTCCGGCGAGGCAACAACCGCCATGCGCCAGTTGGGACCTATTCTTACCGCCACCATATCTTTTTCAATCGACTCGCCCAACCTGACGCCTGCATCGAAGCGGCCACTGACAATATCTGTAAGCGTGTTATCGACCGATAATTCAACTTTTACTTCGGGATACGCCTGTAAAAATGGCTTTAACAGCGGCCAGAGTGTCGATGACAATGCATGCTCACCCGCGGTGATACGAATGTTTCCCGAGACAGAACCGACATTATCGGTGATGTGCAGTAAGGCTTTTTCAATATCCGCAATCAGCGGACCCACGCTATCGATTAATCTTTCGCCTGCTTCTGTCGCTGCCACGCTACGCGTCGTACGCGTCAGCAATCGGGTTTGCAATCGCTCTTCCAGGCCGCGAATGGAATGACTTAGCGCCGATTGAGAAACGCCTAATTTCGCGGCTGCGCGCGTAAAGCTTTTCTCTTTGGAGACCATCACTAAGTAAATGAGATCGTTGAAATTTTCTTTGAGCATAGTCAGCCTTGTGCAAGCGTGGGTCAGTGAGGTTTTTCTTCACACAAACAGAAATATATGTCTTTTATTCACCAATATGCCAGCGAAAACTGACATTTTGTGATCTGAGTCAATGGCAGGGCACACCAGGCAGATGGTGAATACTCTTCCATCAAATTATTGATGAGTTCACCTCATATAGTCTATCAGGATTGAGCCGCTAATTATCTGCAACCTGGAATGTTACTATTTCTTCAGTTCATTTCTGGTCCTGAATTGATGAAAAGGGGGGAATAATGGATCGACATGAAATGATCATTAGAGAACTTATATCATGGATAAGTGAAAATATTCGCTCACCTATAAAAATTGAAGATGTCGCACATCGCGCTGGCTATTCCAAGTGGCATCTTCAGCGAATATTCTATCGGATTATGAATGTCAGTATGGGAGGGTATATAAGAAACAAAAAATTGGAATTAGCCGCTCACGATCTGTTGGATAGCCATGAGACTGTGATTGATATATCGGTTAAATACGGATACGACTCACAGCAATCTTTTACCCGCTCATTTGTCAGGAAGTATCATGTGCCGCCTGCGACCTATCGGCGCAATAATACACATAATACCTCTTCCCTGATGTAATACGTCGTCATTACCGGTTTCCGGGAGAAAAAATAATGCCAAATAACGTGGCAATTAAGCCAGTGGCTTTGCTGTGCGCGCTAGTAATTTTAAATTTGACCGGGTGTGATAATTCTACAGGGAAATCCGCTCAGGCACAGGCAGCACCTGAGGTGAAGGTCGCAACGCTTGCAACCCAACCTCTTGCCATCACTACGGAGCTGCCGGGCCGGACTTCGGCATTTCGGGTGGCTGAAGTCAGGCCTCAGGTTTCAGGCATCATCCTGAAGCGTGCTTTCACAGAGGGAAGCGATGTCGTTGCTGACCAACCGCTTTATCAAATCGATCCTGCTCCTTTTCGCGCCAGCTATAACAATGCCAGAGCCGCAGTATCCGAGGCTGAGGCTAACGCGCGTATGGCACAGGTGACGGTTAAACGTTACCGCGCGCTTGCAGGTACGCAGTACATCAGCAGACAGGATGTTGATCAGGCCGAAGCGACGGCGGCACAAACCCGGGCAGCGGTTGAAGCCGCTAAGGCAGCGGAACAATCGGCACAGATTGATTTAAGCTGGAGCACCGTTTCTTCCCCAATAAGCGGGCGTATTGGTCGCTCATCCGTCACTGAAGGGGCACTGGTTCAGAACGGGCAAAGTGATGCACTTGCTACCGTTCAGCAGCTTGATCCCCTCTATGTAGACGTGACGCAGTCAAGCCAGGATTTTCTTCGTTTACAACGTGACCTGGCGTCGGGTCAGTTACGCCAAAATGCGGGCAAAGCGCTGGTCAGTGTGGTGCTGGGGGATGGATCGGTTTATCCGCACAAAGGGACGCTGGCTTTCTCAGATGTCACCGTCGACCAAACTACCGGGTCAATCACGCTCAGGGCTGTCGTGCCCAATCCCGATCATGCCTTACTGCCAGGGATGTTTGTTCGTGCCCGGCTGGAAGAAGGCACTGACCCACAGGCCTTGCTGATCCCACAACAGGCCGTGACGCGCACGCCACGCGGCAACGCCACGGCGATGGTCGTGGGTAGCGATAACAAAGTTGAAATCCGCAGCATCAGCGTGTCATCCACGGAAGGCGACAAATGGCGCGTAACAGGTGGCCTGCAACTGGGTGAACGGGTCATTATCTCGGGCGTGCAGCGTGCGCAGCCAGGTATGACCGTTCATCCCATTTCCACGACCGATTCCTCATCCTCATCCACTGGAACCGCTGACTGATGTCTAAATTCTTTATCAACCGGCCAATTTTTGCCTGGGTGCTGGCAATCATTGTCATGCTGGCCGGTGGGATTTCAATCCTGAAACTGCCCGTCGAGCAATACCCCGATGTGGCGCCAACTGCCGTCCAGGTCCGTGCCACCTATCCTGGCGCTGATGCCACCACGCTCCAAAACAGCGTCACGCAGGTTATTGAACAAAATATGAGTGGGCTGGATGGGTTGATGTATATGTCATCCACCAGTGATTCCTCCGGCACGTTGCAGCTTACGCTGTCGTTCCAGAATGGTACCGATGCGGATATTGCGCAGGTGCAGGTTCAGAACAAACTTCAGCTGGCGACGCCGCTTCTGCCGCAGGAAGTTCAGCAGCAAGGGATAACGGTTCGTAAATCATCCAGCGTCTTCTTCCTTGTTCCCGGTTTTGTCGATGATTCCGGCAAAATGAGCATGGAAGATATTGCTGACTACGTGGCGGCAAACCTGAAAGATCCCATCAGCCGTATCAATGGTGTGGGGGATACCACACGGTTTGGCTCGCAGTATGCGATGCGTGTCTGGCTCGACCCCAATAAGCTGAACAATTATCAGCTCACGCCTGTCGATGTCATCAATATGATAGAGACGCAGAATGCGCAGGTGGCCGCAGGACAGCTCGGTGGCGCACCGCCGGTCAAAGGACAACAGCTGAATGCGTCGATCATCGCTCAAACCCGTCTGACCTCGCCAGAAGAATTCGGCAACATCCTGCTGAAAGTGAACAGTGATGGCTCGCAGGTCAGGCTCCATGACGTTTCACGTATTGAGCGCGGGGGAGAAAACTATAACTTTGTGGTCAAAATCAATGGTAAACCGGCTTCCGCATTAGGTATCCAGTTGGCCACCGGCGCAAATGCGCTGGATACAGCAAAAGCGATTCGGGCTCAGATAGATGAACTTAAGCCCTATTTTCCGCAGGGTCTGCGGGTGGTTTATCCTTACGACACCACGCCGTTTATCAGCATTTCAATTCATGAAGTTGTGAAAACGCTGCTTGAAGCCATCGTGCTGGTGTTCCTGGTGATGTATCTGTTCCTGCAGAGCTTCCGGGCAACCTTAATCCCGACGATTGCCGTTCCGGTGGTACTGCTTGGCACATTTGGCATCCTGAATGTTTTTGGCTATTCGATAAATACCTTAACCATGTTCGGTATGGTGCTGGCGATAGGACTGCTGGTGGATGATGCGATAGTCGTGGTGGAAAACGTTGAACGGATAATGGCAGAGGAAGGCCTTAAGCCTAAGGCGGCCACGCGTAAATCCATGGAGCAGATCCAGGGCGCGTTAGTCGGTATTGCTCTGGTGCTCTCAGCGGTGTTCGTCCCGATGGCCTTCTTTGGCGGCAGTACCGGCGTCATCTATCGCCAGTTCTCAATCACCATTGTTTCCGCGATGGCACTGTCCGTGCTGGTTGCCCTGATCCTCACGCCTGCACTCTGTGTGACGATCCTGAAGCCGGTAAAACCCGGCACGCACGGTCAGCAGCGCGGGCTGTTTGGCTGGTTTAACCGCAAATTTGATCAAAGCACCGATCATTACACCCATTCCGTTGCGCGGATGCTGCAACGTAGTGGGCGATACCTGGTGATTTACGCGGTGATAGTCGCCGGCATGGCCGTTTTATTCGTGCGGCTACCGACATCATTTTTACCCTCTGAAGATCAGGGCGTGCTGGCTACCCAGGCGCTCTTGCCTGCCGGTGCGACCCAGGAACGTACGCAAGCCGTGCTGGATCAGGTTAATGATTACTACCTGAGCGACGAGAAAAACAACGTTGAGAACGTGCTGACGGTGAATGGCTTTGGATTTGCCGGACGTGGTCAGAACGTCGGCATCGCGTTTATCGGGCTTAAGGACTGGTCGCAGCGTGGCGGTGACGAGAATAAGGTCGACGGTATCGTGAGCCGTGCGGCAAAAACGTTCAGTAAAATCATGGACGGCAATGTCGTCGCCTTTAACCTGCCACCGATCATTGCGTTGGGTAATGCCACAGGTTTTGACTTTGAATTGATTGATAAAGGCGGCCTCGGCCATGACAAGCTGATCGAAGCCCGCAATAAGCTGCTGGATTTAGCGCGTCAACATCCGGATGTTCTGGCCGCCGTTCGTCCCAATGGGATGGATGACAGTCCCCAGTACAAACTGAATATCGACCAGGAAAAGGCCACGGCGCTGGGCGTGGATCTGGCGGATATCAACACCACGCTCAGCAGCGCATGGGGTGGCAGCTACGTGAACGACTTTGTTGACCACGGCAGGGTGAAGAAAGTCTATGTGATGAGCGATGCGCCTTACCGCATGATGCCGGAAGATCTTAATAACTGGTATGTCCGTGCCAGCAACAACAAGATGGTGCCCTTTGCCAGCTTCTCAACGGCTGAATGGGCCTATGGATCCCCGCGTCTGGAGCGCTATAACGGGCTGTCATCGCTGGAGATTTTAGGGCAACCCGCAGAGGGGAAAAGTTCCGGTGAAGCCATGGCCCTGATGCAGCAACTGGCAGGTCAGTTGCCATCGGGTATCGGTTATGACTGGACGGGCATGTCTTATCAGGAACGCATGAGCGGCGATCAGGCCCCGGCACTGTATGCAATCTCGCTTATCGTGGTATTCCTGTGTCTTGCAGCGCTGTATGAAAGCTGGGCGATACCGTTCTCGGTGATGCTGGTGGTGCCATTGGGGGTATTTGGTGCGCTGGTCGCCACCCTGCTGCGTGGCTTGAATAATGATGTGTACTTTGTTGTAGGCTTACTGACCACCATCGGTTTAGCCGCCAAGAATGCCATTTTGATTGTGGAATTTGCCAGGGATCAGATTGAGATAGAAGGTAAGGGTGTGGTCGAAGCGACGCTTGAAGCCGCGCGTATGCGTTTGAGGCCAATCCTGATGACCTCTCTGGCCTTCATCCTGGGTGTTCTGCCACTGGCATTAAGTTCCGGTGCCGGTTCGGGTGCACAGAATGCGGTAGGGACTGGCGTCATCGGCGGTATGGTCGCGGCAACGCTGCTGGCGGTCTACTTTGTACCGGTATTCTTTGTTGTGGTACGCAACCGGTTTGGTGGGAAAAAGCATGATGAAGATGATGACGAGTAACTATGAATTTTACTCATAGGTGCTTTTCGATTATTGACTCTAATCGTCACGCCGCAGGTTTGCTACAGTCATTGAACGCTATACACATTGAATAAGGAACGTCGCATGTTGAAAATTATCCCTAACGGCTCAGTGCCGTCTAACAAAGGCCCGGAGCAGTATTTTACCGGCACGGTTCGCATTGATGCACCGTTCAGTGGCACAGAATCCGCGCGCGTTGGCGGTGCAACCGTGACTTTTGAACCGGGTGCACGCACTGCCTGGCACACGCATCCACTCGGTCAAACGCTGATCGTCACCCACGGTCAGGGCTGGATCCAGTGTGAAGGGGAAGACACCGTGGTGATGAATCAGGGTGACATCATTTTCATTCCCGAAGGCGTGAAACACTGGCATGGCGCCACGCCAGATAACGCCATGACCCACATTGCGATTGCCGAATCACTGAATGGCAGCCCGGTAGAATGGCTGGAAAAAGTGACCGACGAGCAATACAAAAAATAACGATTTAAGCCAGGCACGGGCACCATCAAATTAAATCGAACAGCTGAAAAAGGTATCAGTCGTGACTGATACTTTGCTCAACTGACGGTAATATTTACCTCCCTTATTAAATCAATCTCAGATAACAGTCCTGTCATTGCTGACAGGATTGTTATGTTTCAGTCAGCTCTGCGACAGGCTTGAATCGTTAATATTCATCGTGTTTTTTCTGGCGAGTATTTGCCTTCTCAACGAGAGCGATATGAATATTTTCATTAAGAATGTACTGATGCTGCTGATGATAATGCCAGGCCCCTCTTTGATTGTGAGCACTGTTTCAGCCGCCACGCCCACACCGCGTGACAACACACTGTTGGAGAGTCGGGCTGAGAATCCACCTGATGCAACAAAGGATCACACGTTGAATACCGAAAAAACCGTGGTACTGGTGGTCGGCGCCAGCGGCAGCATCGGTCAGCCCGTTGTTGCTGAAGCCTTCCGCAGGGGATATGAAACCCGCGCGCTGGTAAGAGACCCAAAGCAGGCCAGACTGTTTCCTGACGGAGTGAAGGTCATCGTCGGTGAACTAACCCGGCCGGATACCCTGCATCAAGCGGTTGATGGCGTAACGGCGATCGTCTTCACGCATGGCATTAGCGGCAACGACCCGCAAGGTGCCGAACAGGTTAATTATGGCGCCGTGCGTAATATCCTGAGCGTGCTTAACGCGCCCGCCAGGATCGCATTGATGACCGCTGTGGGTGTCACCAAACCCAGTATTGGACATGACTGGAAACGTCGTGGAGAACGGTTAGTTCGCGCCAGTGGATTGCCTTACACCATCGTCCGTCCCGGTTGGTTTGATTATAACGACAGCGATCAGCACCAGCTGGTTTTGCGTCAGGGCGATACGCACTGGACAGGCTCGCCGTCCGATGGCGTGATATCGCGCAGTCAGATTGCCCAGGTACTGGTTGCCTCACTGACCTCCGCACCGGCAGACCATAAAACTTTTGAATTAGTTGCGGAAAAGGGGCCGGCCCAGACGGACCTCGATCCTCTCTTTGCGGCGTTGCCTGCCGATCCGGCCACTCAGGTCGATGCGATTAATGACCGGGATAATTTGCCCTTGTCTGCAGAGCCTGAATCGGTTGTCCAGGATCTGAATACCTTTCGCGATCGTTATTAACAACAAGCCGTAGTTATTTTCCTCTCAGGGCAATAAATCATTGCCCTCAACTCCGACGATTATTTTCTGTGGGTCCCGGCCTCACGGTGAGGAACACTATCGCTATGGCATCATCAATATTAAAACCCGCGGGCGCGATGCGGGGGGATAAATGGCGGCTTTTTCTCAGAAATATTGTCCGCATTAAGCCCGGTGAAGGCCGCGCATTACTCTGGTCATGGCTGTATATATTTTCCCTTTTTCTCGCTTACTACATGTTAAGGCCGATTCGTGAAGAGCTGGGCGTGGCCGGCGGGGTAAAAAACCTTCCCTGGCTGTTTACCGGTACGCTGGTTGCCATGACCGTCATGAATCCGTTATTTGCCTGGAGTGTGCGGCGCTGGCCACGGGAAAGGTTTATTGCCATTAACTATCGCTTTTTTATGCTGAACCTGGTGGTGTTTATACTCCTGCTGACCATTGCGACCCCGGAACAACGGATCTGGATCGGTCGCGCTTTCTTTATCTGGGTCTCAGTCTTTAATCTGTTTGTGATTTCAGTCTTTTGGTCATTCGTGGTGGATGTCTTTAGCGCAGAACAAGCCAAGCGACTGTTTGCGTTTCTGGCGTCGGGGGCCACGGTCGGGGGCATCGCCGGTTCGGCGCTGACCTCCGGGCTGGTCGAAAGCATCGGGCAAAACGGGCTGATGACGGGGTCAATCCTCCTTCTGGAGTTTGCTTTGCTGGCAGCACGCAGACTGTCCGTCATCAGTGATGCGTTTAAAGGTCCTCACGAGCAGGCTGAATCACACCGGCCGCCAGGTGGCGGGCTGTTTACCGGCATCGTACACACTTTCCGTTCACCGTATTTGCTGGGGATCGCGATATTCATTCTGTGTTACTCCATCACCTCAACGGTGCTCTATTTTCAACAGGCCAGCATCGCTGCAGAGAACTTTGCGGATAGTGCGTCACGTACCGCTTTCTTTGCTGATATTAATCTGTGGATAAATGGCATCACGCTTGGGATCCAACTCTTTTTGACTGGGCGAATCATGGCCTGGATTGGCGTGGCGTTCACCCTGTGCATGATGCCGCTATTAAGTGTATTAGGTTTTGCAGGGTTAGCCGCCTTTCCCGGAATCGGCGTGTTTATTGCTTTTCAGGTGATCCGCAGCGTCAGCAATTACGCTCTGACGCGTCCTGCAAGGGAAGTGCTTTTCACCGCGGTTTCACGCGAGGACCGCTATAAAACCAAAAACTTTATCGACACCGTGGTTTACCGCGCCGGCGATCAGGTTGCGGCCTGGAGCTATGCCGGACTGCTGGTCGCCGGGTTAGGTTTGACGGGGATCGCCGTGGTAGCTATACCCTTATCAGTTATCTGGTTTTTTCTCGGGTTATGGTTGGGGAAACGGCAGAAAAAAATGCAGCTGATTAATCAATCTGGCTCATAACCCTTATCGTCGGGCGGCTATTATTCAACGGCCGGCGGCATGGTAATTTTAAAGGTCCGTGGGATTACCGCTAAAAAATAAAAACATAACGACGTTTAACACTCTTTTTCTTTGTGGAGCATGGTGCAATGGATATTCCCGATATTCAGTTTTCAAGACGTCGGTTTATGGCGGGGGCAGGCGCATTAATTATTGGTGCCTGGTTACCGGCAAAAGCCGTCCGCGCAGCGGCGAGTCTGACGGGCGAAATGCCGTCTTCTGACGCTGCCACTCAGCATTTCACCGCCAATGCCTTTGTGCAAATAGGCACCGACAACATCGTCATCGTATTAAGCAAACACACTGAAGTGGGGCAGGGCATTTATACCGGAATGGCGACGCTGATTGCTGAAGAGCTGGATGCCGACTGGTCAATGGTCCGTGTGATAGCCGCTCCGGTAGACACCAACGTCTATAAGAATATGAAATTGGGCCTTCAGGGGACCGGTGGCTCCAGCGCGGTCGCCAATGCTTATCAACAAATGCGTCAGATGGGTGCCATTGCCCGCATGATGCTGGTCAGTGCAGCGTCCCGGCAGTGGAACGTGCCTGTAGCAGAAATTACCGTGGTGAGTGGCGTAATCCATCACGCGATTAGCGCCCGCTCGGGGCGTTTCGGCGAGTTTGTGAAGCTGGCCTCAACGCTTCCCGCGCCGGCGCTGGCGGAGGTTCATCTTAAGGACGCCACAGATTTCACCCTGATCGGCAAGCTTCGCGGTACGCCACGCGTCGATTCACCGGCAAAAACCAACGGGAGTGCCTACTTTTCTCAGGATATCCACGAGAAGGATATGCTGACGGTGACGATAAAAAAACCGCCTTATTTTGGCGCAAAATTGCAGACGTTTGATGCCAGCGAGGCGTTAAAAATTCCGGGCGTGGTGACGGTTAAATTAACGGATAGCGGCGTGGCGGTGTATGCGCGCTCTTCCTGGGCCGCCATTCGCGGGCGGGAAAAGCTGCAAACGGTGTGGGATGAATCGGCTGCGGAAAAACGCAGTAGCGAGGCGATGTTTGCCGAGTTCCGGGAAAAGGCGCAATCACCTGGCGCGGTGGCGGCGCAAAAGGGCAATCCTGACGAAGCCCTGAAGGGAGCCGACAAGGTGATTGAAGCCGAATACACCTTTCCCTGGATTGCGCATGCTCCTATGGAGCCGCTGGCAGCCTACCTCTACTGGGATGGCGACAGCGTGAATGCCAAATATGGCTGCCAGATACAAACGCTCGATCAAAAACAGTTCTGCGACTATTTCCAGCTTCCGCCCGAGAAGGTGCATATCGAAACCATTCTTGCCGGCGGCAGTTTTGGGCGGCGGATCGATCTGGGTAATAAGGTGATGGGTCCCGATCTGGCGGCGGATCTGTCGGCTGTTGCCAAAGCCATCGGGCCTAAGCAGGGCGTTAAGTTGATCTCCACCCGTGAGGACGATCTGACCGGCGGCTGGTATCGCCCTATGATGCTGCACCGTTTTCGCGCGGCCATCACAGACAACAAAATCGTCGCCTGGACCAATACCGTGGCTGGCCAGTCCTTTACCGTCAACAGCGCCTTTGCCGCGATGGTGAAAGAGGGCGTCGACGGAACCATGGTGGAAGGCGCGAAAGAAACGCCTTACACCTTTGCGCATTTCCGCTGCGATGCCCACATTGTCCCGAGCAAAATCCCCGTCACGTCGCTGCGTTCCGTTGGCAGTACCCACACCGGGCACGCCGTCGAAAGCTTTATCGATCAGCTGTTACAGGAAACCGGACAGGATCCCGTCGAGGGCCGGCTTGCCCTGATGCAGGAGGCGCCGCGCGAAGCGGGCGTCCTGCGTGCGGTGGCCAAAGCGGCGAACTGGAACGGGCCTGCGGCGGCCGACGGCCGAATGCGTGGGGTGGGTGTGGCGAAAGCCTTCGGCACCCGCGTGGCGCAGATCGCAGAAGTCTCTATTGGCCCAGGCGGAGTACCAAAAGTGCATAAGGTCTGGTGCGCCGTCGACTGCGGCATCGCGGTAAATCCGGATGTGATCAAGGCGCAGATAGAAGGCGGGATTGGTTACGGTCTGAGCATCACGCTTTATGGCAACATCTCAATGAAAGAGGGACGCATCGAGCAATCTAACTTCAACAGTTACCGTCCACTGCGCATTAATGATATGCCCGAAATCGAAGTGATCATCGTTCCTTCCACTGAAGCCCCAAGCGGCGTCGGTGAACTGGGTGTGCCGACCATCGCGCCCGCCGTAGGCAATGCCCTTGCCCGTTTAGGCCGTCCACGCAGCAGCTTAAGTCTTCCTTTTCATCGTACTGGCCCATCGGCGGCGCAACAATCTGAGGCATAACCATGACCACATTAACCATTAATAATAAGTCCGTGCCGTTTGACGACGATGAACAGATGCCTCTGCTGTGGTTCCTGCGTGATGAAGCGGGCCTGACCGGCACCAAATTTGGCTGCGGTATTGCCATGTGCGGTGCCTGTACCGTACATCTGGATGGCGTTCCCGTTCGGGCCTGTCAGACCACCGTGGCGGCAGCAAAAGATAAACACATCACCACCATTGAAGGTATAGGTGCCAGCAACATCGGTCAGATTGTACAGAAAGCCTGGGTGGATCTGGATGTGGTGCAGTGTGGTTACTGTCAGTCCGGGCAGATTATGTCAGCCACGGCGTTACTGGCACAAAAGCACCATCCCAGCGATGCGGATATTGATGCCGCAATGAGCGGCAACGTCTGCCGCTGTGCCACCTATGCGCGTATTCGCGCGGCGATCCATCAGGCAGCCACCCATTTGACTGAGGAGAGCAACGGATGAAAACAGGAGTGAAACGATCGCTTGGTGTGCTGGGATTACTGGTGCTGGTGGCGGTGATTTACTGCGCATACCCGATCCTGAAACCTGAAGGCGCAGAGCCGGTTTCCCCCATTGCCGGTGCGTCTGCCGCCATGAGCAGCCAGATCGAGCGCGGTGAATACCTGGCCAAAGCCGCCGACTGCGTGGCCTGTCATACGGCGCCTGGCGGTAAGCCTTTCGCCGGAGGATTCCGCTTTCCTCTGCCGTTTGGCGCGATTTATGGCACCAATATTACTGCGGATAAGGAAACCGGTATCGGTAACTGGAGCGACGATCAATTCGTTGCGGCGGTGAGAGAAGGCGTCAGTCCGCACGGCAATCTCTATCCGGCGATGCCTTATACCTCCTACACCGGCATGAGCCGTGATGATGTGCTGGCGATCAAAGCCTGGCTGTTCAGCCTGCCGCCGGTGAAACAGGCTAACCGTGCCAACGACCTTTCCTTCCCCTTCGATCAGCGCTGGGGCATGACCTTCTGGAATCTGGCCTTTTTCAATAATCAGCGTTTTGCGCCGGTTCCTGAGCAGGACGATGAATGGAATCGCGGCGCCTATCTCGCCGGACCACTCGGTCACTGTGCGGAATGCCATACTCCACGCAATATCGGCTTTGGCCTGAAGAGCGGCAAGGCGTTAAGCGGCGAAGTGGTGCAGGGTTGGTTTGCCGGCAATATTACGCCGGATAAAGAAACCGGTATTGGCGAGTGGACCGACGCCCAGCTTTCACAATTCCTTGCCGCAGGGCACGCGGAAGGCCGGAGCAGCGCGTCAGGCCCGATGGCGGAGGTGGTGCAAAACAGCACGCAGTATCTGACGCCAGAAGACAATGCGGCGCTGGTGAAGTATCTGCGACATATCGAACCGGTTGCCACGGATGCCAGCGCCAAAGTGAACTTGCAGCCCGAAGGCGCGACGCGTTCCAGTGCGATTCTGCCTGCATCGCAGACATCCTCTCAGGGGCAGCAGCTCTTTGCCGGTGACTGCAGCGGTTGCCACCTGTGGAATGGTGCCGGACGGCAGACGCCTTATGCCTCGTTAAAAGGCAGTACGGCGGTTAACGATCCGCAAGGTCGCAGTGTGGTGCAGGCGATGTTGCGCGGCACCCATCTGAACGTGAACGATCAGGTGCTGGTGATGCCTGACTTTGCCGAAAAATATTCCGATCAGGAAGTTGCGGCGGTAGCAAACTACGTACTGCTGCAGTTTGGTGGCAAGCAGGGAACGGTGACCGCCGAACAGGTTGCCAGGCAGCGTAAAAATTAATACCGCGATCCTGCTGCTGGCTGCGGGACATAGCCGGCGCTTCCGCCAGGCCACGGGTGAGCATAAATTACTGGCGCTGGTCAACGGCAGGCCGGTCCTGCAGCACACGCTGGACCAGGCGGCCGCCACCGGGCTGCCGGTCTTTGTGGTCACCCGGCCAGAGGATCATCGTATCCATGCGTTATTGGCCGGTGTCACGCCGGTATTTTGCCACAGTGACGGCATTGGCCATTCGATAGCGGCAGGCGTTAAAGCCTGTGACAACTATGATGGCGTGCTGATTTCACTGGGCGATCTGCCCTGGCTAACCACCGCCAGTTATCTGGCCGTGGCTGAAGCGTTGGAACAACATCCTGTGGTGCGCGCGGTGGTGGCGGGTAAACAGGGGCATCCTGTGGGATTCCGCCAGCGGTTTTATCCTGAACTGCTGACCTTACAGGGCGACGTGGGTGCGCAGATGCTGATGCAGACAAACTTACCGGAACCGGTTTTTCTGACTGACCGTGGTTGCCTGCTGGATGTCGACCGGCCGGACGATCTTTTGATGCGAGATAAAAAATAATGATCACTCTCGACCAGCGCGTGGTGAATGCCGCACTGAAGTGGTGTCAGTCCGCACAGCCCGTATGGGTCTGTACGGTTCTGCGTACCTATGGCTCTTCGCCTCGCGCACCGGGAACCCTTATGGCGGTAAACAGCGAAGGCGAATATTGCGGATCGCTGTCTGGCGGCTGCATTGAAGAGGATTTTCTGACACAGCTGGCGGCAGGCAATTACCGCGCATGGAGCCAGATTATTCGCTACGGCGAGGGGGGAATGCGTCCGGATGTGCAGCTGCCCTGTGGCGGAAGCCTGGAGGTGTTGATTGAATACCTGCCACCTGACGCGGCGGGTTTAACGCTGTTGCAGGCGATGCAGCAAGCTCTGTCCGGCAAAATGCAGATGGTGAAAACGGTGGTTGTGGGGGCGCGTGCCGACTGGTATCGCCTTTCGCCCGCGCAGAAATTGCCTGTACTGGACTACAGCGATCGGCAAATCCTCCTGCCGGTCGGTGCGATTCCTGAGCTGCTGATCGCGGGCTACTCGACGGTGGCATTTGAGTGTATCCGCCTTGGCCAGATATTGGGGTTCCACGTTCGCGTTTGTGAACACCGGCAGGAGATGCTCAGCGAGCTGGAGTTGCATTTTGCCGGTGCCGATAATGTGACGATTGTGCCGCAGCATCCCGCCCGCTGGCTCGAACTGCATGGCGCTCATCCCTCGGTCGCCATCGTTTCCTTAACCCACGATCCGCGGATTGATGAGCTGACGATGATGGAAGCCATCAATACGCCTGCTTTTTACATTGGCATTATGGGGTCGGTAAAAAACAGTGAAAAAAGAAAGCATCGTCTGCAGAAGATGGGCGGTATGCAGCCTGAGGATCTTACCCGCATTAAAGGCCCAATCGGTCTGGCGATAGGCAGCAAAACGCCGGCCGAAATCGCCCTGTCAGTGATGGCGGATATTGTGAAAACCCGTAATGGTGTTTAGGGTCAGCGCGATTTAACCATAAAGGGGTGTTATTAATGAATTATGCTCATAGCGGCAATACAGTTTCGGCCCATTATCTTACGCCTGGCTACAGGTAAAATAGGGGCATTCACTTTCTCTGGAAATTACTATGGATGACGCATCTCAGCGTTTGAAGTCCTTTACCGTAAAGTCGTCCGGCATGACGTTTGTTATTATTCTTAGTGCCTTAATGGCCTTTACCTCGTTATCTACCGATATCTATCTGCCCGCCATGCCGATAATGGCAAATGAACTGCACGGCGACGCTGAACTGACCATTACCGGTTTTTTAATCGGTTTTTGTATTGCTCAGCTGATCTGGGGGCCGTTAAGCGATCATTTTGGCCGTAAAAAACCACTGTTTGTCGGTCTGGTGCTGTTTATTATTGGCTCGATCGGCTGTGCGCTCTCTACCGACATCACGCAGATCGTTTTCTGGCGCGTGTTCCAGGCGCTGGGGGCCTGCACCGGTCCGATGCTGGCTCGCGCCATGATCCGCGACCTGTTTGGTCGTACCCGTGCCGCGCAAATGCTGTCGACGCTGATGGTGATGATGGCTATCGCGCCGATTGCCGGGCCGCTGATCGGCGGGCAGATGATCAGGGTCACCTCGTGGCACAGTATTTTTTGGCTGCTGGCGGTGATTGGCTGCGTCATGCTGATAGTTATTTGCTGGCTGCCTGAAACCTTACCGGAAGATAAAAGGGTCAAAGCCTCTTTACCGGGCGCCTTCAGCAATTATTATCTGCTGCTGAAGAATACCCAATTTATGCGTTTTACCTTATGCGTGACGTTTTATTATGTCGCTGCCTATGCGTTTATTACCGGTTCTCCGTTTGTCTATATCACTTACTTCCACGTCGATCCGCAGCACTATGGCTGGCTATTTGCCGTTAACGTTGTCGGGCTAATGGGGGTAAGTATGCTTAACCGAAAGTGGGTTCACCGCTATCCGTTAGCGTTACTGCTTAAAATTGCGACCGTAATTGCTGCGTTGGCCGCTGTGCTTCTCGCCGTCTGTGCCCGCTTTGAAGTCGGCGGGATCGTGATGGTTATTCTGCCGGTGTTCGTCTTCTTTTCCATGAACGGCATTATTGCCGCCACCTCCACCGCGTCGGCGATGGATGCCGTGCCCAACGTTGCCGGTTCCGCATCAGCCCTGATTGGATCGCTTCAGTATGGCAGCGGCATTATCTCGTCAATACTGCTGGCCTTACTCAGCGACGGCACGTCCTGGACCATGGGCTGGATAATTGCAGCTTTCACCCTGGCGGCGGCGGTCATGGCGTTAACCGTGTCATCCCGGTCATCCTGACAAGGCTGTCAGGAAATTGTCAGCTGAATGTTGGCGACTATCTCGCAAAGTAGCGCTTAAAAGTGAATCAGGAAAAATGCCTAATGCGAATATTGTTTGTCGAGGACGAAGAGAAAACCTCCTCCTATCTTAGCCGGGCGCTGGGTGAATCCGGCTTTACCGTCGATGTTTCTGCCGACGGGACGGAAGGGTTGTACTACGCGTTGGAATTTGATTACGACGCTGTCATCCTCGACGTCATGCTGCCAGGGATGGATGGCTATCGCGTGCTTGAAGGGATCCGCGCGAGCAAACAAACGCCGGTGCTGATGCTCTCTGCCCGTGGCTCGGTTGATGAGCGGGTGAAGGGCCTGCGGCTCGGGGCGGATGATTATCTGCCAAAGCCTTTTTCCCTGATAGAGCTGGTTGCGCGTATTCAGGCGCTGGTTCGTCGCCGCGCGACGGATGGCGCCGATATTACCCAATTACATATTCACGACCTCCATCTGGATTTGTTGGCGCGGCGGGTTGTCCGCGCCGGCAACCGGCTGGAGCTGACGGCGAAAGAGTTTGCACTGCTCAGCCTGCTGGCCCGTCATCAGGGGGAAATCCTGTCAAAAATGATGATTGCAGAACAGGTCTGGGATATGAATTTCGACAGCGATGCCAACGTGGTTGAAGTGGCCATAAAGCGCCTGCGCGCCAAAATTGATGCGCCCTTCGACGTCAAACTGCTGCATACCGTGCGGGGAATGGGCTACGTACTGGAAGTCAGGTCACAGCCTCAGCCCTGAGTGGAGAGAAAAGATGCTTAAGCGCTCCATATCCGGGCGTCTCGCCCTGATGTTCGTTCTGAGTATTGTGCTGATTATCGCCACGCTGGGTCTGCTGCTACGCAGCTCACTGCATGACTCGCTGCAAAAGCAGATGCATAACGAACTGCTTTTTCGCCAGTCGTTGATGAGCCCATGGATTACGGCGCGGACCTCGCTTGAGGGCTGGTCAGTACTGTCAGATAAATTTTCCGATTTAGCCAGCTCGGAAGGTGAGCGGGTCCGTTACTGGATAGTCAGTGACGATGCGCGGTTCAACGTGGGCGGCGCGCCGCCAACCGGCGTCGACTGGCGCGCGCTTCAGGAAGGGTTTAACAAAGTACCGGGGGCGTCAGAAAACGCCTGTTCTCTGTATTTACTGGTTAACACGCTGCCGGCCAGAGGCGAACGGCCGGCGCTTCGCTATATTGTTGCTATCGATTCCACCCCTTATATGGGCACGCTTGATGCCTTCACGCGCACACTGCTGATCGTTTCCGCCTCCGGTGTATTCCTTGTGGCCTTGCTCGGCTTTGGCATATCCCGTATTGGCCTGCGTCCGGTGGGCATGCTTAGCGAGCAGGCGCATCGCCTGGCCCCCGGCGATCACCGGCAAAGGCTGAATACCCATGCCTTGCCTGAGGAGCTCAGGCAGCTGGCTTTCTCCTTTAACGGCGTGCTGGAAAGGCAGGCGGTGGCCTGGCGACAGCTGGAAAGCTTTAATGCGGATGTTGCCCATGAACTGCGCACGCCGCTCACCAACTTGATTGGTCAGACGCAGCTGGGGCTGTCTCGCCGGCGTTCGCAGGAAGAGCTTGAAGAACTGCTCGGCTCGAACCTGGAAGAGCTGGAGCGGATGGCCTCCATTGTTAACGACATGCTGTTTCTGTCACATGCCCATGCGGGTGAACATGCTTCCCAACTTGCGCAGGTTTCTCTGCGGGAAGAGACCTTTAAAACCGCTGAGTACGTTGAGCCCTCGTTTGCTGAAAAACAGCTGGTTCTGCGGGTTGAGGGTGATGCACTGGCCCACATCGATCGTCGGTTGTTTCACCGTTCGCTGGCGAACCTGCTGGAAAACAGCGCACGCCACTCCGCTCCGCAGAGCACCATCACCGTCAGCCTGAGCGAAACCCGCACGGAGGCCACGGTGGCCGTATCCAATCCCGGTGCCGCGATTGCCCCCGAGCATTTGCATCGCCTGTTTGAGCGGTTCTACCGGGTGGACTCCTCCCGCGCGAAAAGTGACACTCACCATGGGCTGGGATTATCTATCGTCCGTGCCGTTGCCATTATGCATCGCGGTGAAGTCTTCGCGCGCAGCGAGCAGGGCATAAATACCTTTGGTCTGACGTTTTCGCTGTGGTCGGATAGCCTGAGTGCACAGAGCGATCCGCGATCGGCAGTAGGGACACGGCAGCATGCGTTGCCCGTTTTAACTGACAAGATTGTCAGCAAGCCGTCAGCCTGATGACATGGCGGCATGGTTAGAATCATTGCAACGCGCATCTCCCGATAAAAGGACGCCTTGCATGATCGTAAAAGCTCACTGTCTGTTGCTGTTATTGCTGTCTTTCACCACTGCGGCGCAGGAGGGCGCTGTTTCAGCCATGCTCTCCGCGCGACAGCAGGCTATCCCGTTAATTGCGGCCTCTATGGCCAGCAGCAAGATGGCCGAACTGGATAAAGCGCTTAATCAGGGACTGGACGCCGGATTAACCGTCAATGAAGCGAAAGAGATTCTGGTTCAGCTATACGCCTACACCGGCTTTCCGCGCAGCCTGAATGCGCTGAATGTGTTGATGAACGTCACCGAGGCGCGCAAGCAGCGCGGTATCAAGGATGTTGCTGGAAAGGAACCGGTCCAACCTGTTCCCGTAGGAGATGAACTCCGCCAGCTGGGCATTGCCAATCAGACAAAGATTTCCGGTGGGCCGGTGCAGGGGCCGCTGTTTGAGTTTGCTCCAGCGATCAATCAGTTCCTGCAAACCCATCTTTTCGGCAACATTTTTGCCCGCGACAACCTCGACTGGCAAAGCCGAGAACTGGCTACGGTCGGTGCGTTAGCCGCTACGCCGGGCGTGGAAGCACAGCTGCTGTCCCATATGCGGGCCAGCCTGCGCGTCGGGTTGAGCAGTGAACAACTGCAGCAGGTGGTGGACATGTTGCGTGATAACGGTGAGCAGGCAGCTGCCGGGCGCGCTGAACTTGCGCTGATTAAGGCGCAGGAAAACCGGAAATAACGCCTGACCTGATTAAAAGGAGACAGCATGTCATCTTTGCATAATACCGATCGCAGAAGGCTACTCACCGCACTGGCAGGCGTCGCCGTGGCCAACAGTATATTTACCCCAGCCGCCGCCAGCCCGGTGATTAAACAAAATAACAGTCGAAAGCTGGTGGTCTGCTTTTCCAGAAGCGGCAACACGCGGGTGATCGCCGGCGTGATCCATCGCAGCCTGAAAACCGATTACGTTGAGATAGAACCGCTAACCGCGTATCCCGCCGATTATTTCCAGACCGTCGCGCTGGCCAAAAAACAGCGCGAAGAGGGCGTTAAGCCCGAGTTGAAAAATAATGTCATTGAGTTGGCAGGTTACCAGACAATTTATTTAGGCTTTCCCATCTGGGGGACCAGCGTTCCGCCCGTGGTGCAAACCTTTCTGAGTCGCCATAACCTGGCGGGCAAGCTTCTGATCCCCTTTATTACTCACGGGGGATTTGGTGTCGGGGACAGTGAGGAGATTCTGGCCAATCTTGCTCCGCAGACCCGCAGAGAGAAACCGCTGGTGATTGAATGCGATCAGGAAAGAAAGATCACGGAAACGGTCATGCAGTGGTTAGAGGTCATTCGTAGCTAAGGATGTTTAATTCCGGTGAACCCTGTTCAGCCTGGCTGAATAACGTATCTGTTCGGGCGGCATGTGATGCGCGCCCATTAAGAGGAAATACGCGTGAACGCACTCTTTAAAACGTTCGGCCTGCCTTTGTTGGTAGGTGTTTTTATGGTCCAATCCGCCGCAGCTGAACCGCTGGTCATTCAGTCGCAAGGCAGCTTTTCTGCAGGCGGTGCCGTGGCTACGGCGGCGGGCAAATTTGATGCGAAAAAGCCACTTGATCCTGCCGGTCAAACGTACCATGGCGATCACGCGAATGTGTTTTATCAGATCCCGGTTAATCCGCATAAATATCCCATCGTGATGCTGCACGGGGCGGGACAGTTTTCGCGAACCTGGGAGTCAACGCCAGACGGCCGGGAGGGATTCCAGAATATCTTTCTTCGCCGGGGGTTCTCTACCTATCTGGTCGATCAGCCGCGTCGCGGCGGTGCAGGGCGGAGCATGGTGGAAACTTCAGTGACGCCAAAACCCGATGAGCAACTGTGGTTTAATCAGTTCCGTCTGGGCGTATGGCCCGAGTACTTTAAAGGTGTGCAGTTCTCACAGGATAAAGAAGCCCTGAATCAGTACTTCCGCCAGATGACGCCGAATACCGGGCCGTACGATGCGAAGGTGATTTCAGATGCGATGTCTGCCGTCATCGATAAAGCCGGTCCGGCTATTCTGTTCACGCATTCCCAGGGCGGCGGGCCGGGGTGGTATACCGCTATCAAGAATAACAAAGTCAAGGCTATCGTGGCGTTTGAGCCCGGCAGCGGCTTTGTTTTCCCTGCCAATGCGTTACCGGCAGCAATGCCCAGCGCGTTTGATATCTTAAAAGGGGAACCTGTTCCACTGGAGCAGTTTATGGCGCTGACGCACATTCCCATTCTGATCATTTATGGCGACAACATCCCCGACAAACCGGTCGCGATGCCGGCTCAGGATAGCTGGCGCGTACGCCTGGCGATGGCAAGACAGTGGCGCGATGTGGTTAACAAACAGGGTGGTGATGTGAAGGTTATCCACCTGCCAGAAATCGGCATCATGGGAAATACGCATTTTGCCTTTTCCGACCTGAATAACGTGCAGATTGCGGACGTGGTCAGCCAGTTCCTCAAAGAAAAAAACCTGCAGTAAATCCCCCATTAGCTGCGCGCATTGATTAATGAGCGCAGCTAATAACCCCTAGCAGATTATGCCCTCTTATCGAATCAATCCCGCCAGGCTATGCTGATCGAAACTCGACAAAGGATAACGCTATGCAAACTGTAAAACTGAACAACGGCATCGAAATGCCGCTTCTCGGCTTTGGTGTCTTCCAGATGACCGATGCCGCCGAATGCGAGCGCGCCGTCATTGACGCCCTCGAAACCGGCTACCGCCTGATCGATACCGCCGCTTCCTATCAAAATGAAACGCAGGTCGGTAACGCGCTTAAGCAGAGCGGCATGGCGCGTGACGAACTGTTTGTTACTACCAAGCTGTGGCTGCAGGATGCCAGCTATGAAGGGGCGAAAGCGCAGTTTGAGCGTTCATTAAATCGGCTGCAGCTGGATTATGTCGACCTTTACCTGATTCATCAGCCGTATGGCGATGTGCACGGCGCGTGGCGTGCGATGGAGGAGCTGCATCAGGCCGGTAAAATTCGTGCCATTGGCGTCAGCAACTTCCAGCCGGATCGCCTGGCGGATCTTATCGCCTTTAATAACATCGTTCCGGCGGTCAATCAGGTCGAAGTGAATCCGTTCAACCAGCAGCTTCATGCCGCGCCGTGGATGCAGAGTCGCGGCATTCAGCCCGAAGCCTGGGCCCCGTTTGCGGAAGGAAAAAATGGTCTGTTCCAGCATCCGCTATTGACCGCCATTGGCGAAAAGCACGGTAAAAGCGTCGGGCAGGTTGTCCTGCGGTGGATCTTCCAGCGCGGCATCGTCTCGCTGGCGAAATCCGTTCGTAAAGAACGAATGGAAGAGAACATCAATGTGCTGGATTTCGCGCTAAGCGACGCTGAAATGATGCAGATAGCCGCACTGGATACGGCAACCAGCGCCTTCTTCTCGCACCGTAACCCGGCAATGGTGGAATGGCTGACCGGCCGTAAGCTCGACGTCTAATCACACAGAATGAAACCTGAGGAGAGAGAAATGCAAAAACGTTATTTGGGCAACTCAAAACTTGATGTTTCAGCGCTGGGGCTGGGCTGTATGGGCCTCAGCCACGGCTATGGTCCGGCGACGGAGTCGCGTCAGGCTGTGGAACTTATTCGCGCGGCGGTAGAGCGTGGCGTCACCTTCTTCGACACCGCAGAGGTTTATGGACCCTACCTCAATGAAGAGGTGGTTGGCGAGGCGTTAAAGCCTTATCGCGATCGGGTTGTCATCGCCACTAAATTTGGCTTTACCTTTGGCAACGATAATAAGCAGCAGATCCTCAACAGCCGCCCGGAACATATCCGCGAAGCCGTTGAAGGCTCGCTGCGCCGCCTGAAAACCGACGTCATCGATCTGCTTTATCAGCACCGTGTCGATCCCGACGTGCCGATTGAAGACGTGGCGGGAACGGTAAAGGATCTGATCGCCGAAGGTAAGGTAAAACACTTTGGCCTGTCAGAGGCTGGCGCAAAAACCATCCGTCGTGCGCATGCCGTACAGCCGGTCACCGCGCTGCAAAGCGAATACTCTATGTGGTGGCGTGAGCCGGAGCAGGAAATTCTGCCGCTGCTTGAGGAGCTGGGGATTGGTTTTGTGCCGTTCAGCCCGTTAGGAAAAGGCTTCTTAACCGGCGCGATTAAACCGGGCACCACCTTTGGCGAAGATGATTTCCGCAGCAAAGTGCCGCGTTTTGCTGCCGAAGCGATGGCCGCCAATGAAAAGCTGGTGACGCTGCTGGGCCATCTTGCCGCAGAGAAGGGCGTGTCCTCGGCGCAGATTGCGCTGGCATGGCTGCTGGCACAAAAGCCGTGGATCGTGCCTATTCCGGGGACCACCAAGCTCCATCGCCTGGAGGAGAATCTGGCCGCGGTGGATATTGTTCTGTCGGGTGATGAGATGCATAAGCTGACTCAGGCGCTGGAAACCATCAAAGTGATCGGCGAACGCTATCCCGCCGCATTACAGGCGAGAGTCGGCGGCTAACCTCAACCTTCGGCACGTTTAAACGTTCACTCAGGCGGCGAGAGCAGGAGCATCGCCGCTGATATCGCCGCAAAGGTCAGCAGAGCAGGCACCACGCCAGCTGCTGCGGATAGCTGGCCAAATAACACCGATCCCGCAACCTGACCTGCGGCCAGCGCGAAGAAAACCGCCGCCACGCCGGTGGCGGGCGCGTTGTTTGTCACCGCACCCCCACTCACCAGTAAAACGCCGGACAGCGTTACGTATCCTGCGCCGCAACAGGCTACCGCCAGGAACAGCCACCCGTGCATCTGCTGACTCACGGCCAGCAGTACCAGCGGTGCGGCCATTGCCAGTTGCGAAAGACGGTAAACCTGCTTCATTCCTATGCGCTCAGCCAGCGGACCGGTTAGCGCCCCCATCACTCCCGCACCACCCCCGACCAGCCACAGCAGATTGACGGTACCGACTTCGACATTAATATGATGACGCAATACATCCGGGCCAAAATTCCACCAGGCGGCGCTGGCTATGCCGCTGAAGAAGGCGATCAGCATCAGGTTTAGCATGGCGCGTTGCAGCAGCGTTTCACGCCAGCCGGGCGGTGTTTCGCGGGCCGTAGTTTGCCCAGGCGGCACGTAGCGCAGGATCGCCGGCAGGCAAGCCAGGGCAAAAAGGGTGAAGACAAGACAGGCTGCGCGCCAGCCTCCCGGCAGAAAGTACAGTACCGGTACTGACAGGATAATCCCGGCGCTGGTGCCGGAATTAATGATGGTATTCAACGTTGGCTGCGTCTCAGGATCGACCACCTGGTCCACTGCGGCGGCCAGCGAAGGCGAAGCTAAGCCCGGACTCAGACCGGAGATAAACAGCCCGGCTGCCAGCATCGCGGGGGATTCGGCGACGGCAATCACCGCCAGTCCTGCCGCGGCACAGCAGGCGGCGGCCGCTGCCATCAGTCGCGGGCCAAACCGATCGTCCAGCACAGACGAAGCCACAATGGCCAGGCAATACGCGGCAAAGCTACAGGCCGAGATAACGCCCGCCATTTGCGGGCTGAAGGGGATATCAACAATGACCTCGGGCAGCATCAGCCCCCAGGAGAAGCGCGCCATGCCGTAAGTGACGGCAATCAGCGAGGTGCCGGCGATGCCCAGCGCGATCGTTTTCATCGGCGGGTACCGCTGGCGGTAAGCAGCGCTGCCGCCTCACCGGCGCGAAAGGCGGCATCAGGCCCGGCGACCAGCGCCGCGGTAATCGCCCCTTCAAACAGCATCCAGATGGCATCCGCCAGCACCTCGCGATGCTGGCCTGGCATATTGCGCACGCAGGCCGTGATGTATTCACGCATCTCGTAGCGATAGTCCAGTGCCAGCGCCGACAGCCAGACGTCCTGTTCGGCATATTCCCCCCACGCCTTCAGGAAGAAACAGCCGGACGTGCCGTAATCCTGCATCCAGCTGCCGAGCACGCTAAACAGCTGCGCGATGGCCGCCGGATCCTCCGCTGGAAGCAGCGCCGCAGAGAAGCGATCTTTCCGGGCATTCATCACCGCCTCGGTCAGCAGTTCCCGCGAAGGAAAGTAGCGATACAGCGTGCGGGTGGAGACGCTGGCCTCGCTGCATATTCTGTCGGTGCTGGTGGCATGAAAACCGTTGCTGTAGAACAGCCGCTCAGCGGCGTTCAGGATGTCCTGTTTCTTTTTCATCCTCTAAAAGTAAACCGATCGTTTTACTTTTGCAAATCAGCCTTGGAAAAAGTCATTCAGCTCGCGGGCAATTGCTTCGGGCTGTTCTTCCGGCAGGAAATGGCCGCAATAAGGGACCACAACGCCGGTGACATCTGCTGCAAACGGGCGCAACGGTGCTGCCATATCGGGGATCGAACCCTGTTCGGCACTGATGGCGAGGATTGGCATGCTTAACTTGCCGTTAGCCTGTAATTCCCGGTTTTGCTGCGCGGACAGGGCGGCGGAACGGTAGTAGGCGAGGCCCGCGCGTAATCCACCGCTTTTCATCATAATGCGCAAATACTCCTCCATGTCAGTTTCAGAGAAAACGTCAGGGCAGGCGGTTTTGCGCTTCAGGAACCACTCCAGGTAGACGCGTTCATTTCCTGCGATCAGCGCTTCGGGCAGGTCCGGGATAACGTGAAAGGCGAAGTGCCAGGTTTTCCAGGCGGCATCCGGCGACACGGGCAGGGCATCCGGCAGGGTGATCCCCGGAATACCGGCATCCAGCAAGGCCAGGCGCTTAACCTCGTCGCCGTATAAGGCGGCATAAGGCCAGGCTACCCAGGCACCCACATCGTGCGCGGCCAGGTAATAGCGGGTGATAGCCAGTGAGCTGAGCAGTCCGTGCACCTTTGTCGCCAGCGATCGGGTGTCATAACCCGTTTCCGGTCGATCCGAATCGCCCTGGCCCGGCAGATCCGGCGCAATAATGCGGTAGGTCGATGCGAGTCGCGCCATTACCTGTCGCCATGCAAACCAGCTTTGCGGGAAGCCCGCCAGCAGCACCAGGGTTTCGCCCTGCGGATTGCCGCCGCTGACATAATGCAGTCTGACCCCCTCAACGCTGGCATAGCGATGCACAAAACCGGGAAGGGCGCTGTCAGCAAAAGTCGTGGGTTCCGCCTCGGTGCGGCGGGGCAGGACGCTTTCTGTTGTTGGCTGTTTCATCGTGGACCTCTTCAGTGATTGCCTGCGGACTGGCAGGTAGGTTGATTAGGAAATGAATGCTTCCTAAATGGGTAAATTTTTTAATCGAGCAGCTTCATCGCCAGCGTGATGGTGGCTTCGCGGTCGCTGATATTTTGCATCTTACCGACGATACGCATGCCAAAAATCAGGCATAAAATCAGTTCTGCTGCGGTCTCCACCGCCAGGCTACTGGATACCGAGCCATCCTGCTGTCCCTGGGATAACAGTGAGGTCAGCAGGCTTTTATTATGCATCACCGCCTGACGCACCAGCGCTGACAACGCCTCGTCCAGTACCTGCAATTCCGTGGCGCTGCCGACCACCAGGCAGCCACGTCTTCCTTCAACATCCTGAGCCGATTCCAGATAGAAGCGCAGTAGCTCAGCCAGTTTCTCGCGGCCGGTGGTGAACAGTGCCAGACGCTCGCGCAGCGCGCCGTTACGCAATGAGGTGTAACGCTCAAAGACCTGCAGGAAGAGCGTACGTTTATCCTTAAACGCCTTATAGATGCTGCCTGCGGTCAGGTTCATCGCCTCGCCCAAATCCGCAATCGAGGCGGCGTGGAAGCCTTTTTCCCGGAACACCAGCATGGCGTTATCCAGCGCCAGGTCGGTATCAAATTCTCGTGGGCGGCCGCGCTCTTTGCTGTGCTGCGGCAGAAGGGATGCGTTGTTCATAATAATCCAATAAGGGAACGATTGTTTCCAAAATGCCAGAAAGCGGGATAACTGGCAAGAGAGTTCTCGCTCAGCAGCCCATCGCGCATTATTCTGATATTCACCTCGTCAGTCTCAGGAGAAGCTCGTGGTTATACCTATTGCGATACCGGATGATTACCCGCGGGCAACCGCTCAGCTTGATTTCCTGCACGATAATCCGGCCTTCCAGTGCCGCGCGCTGGGCGACCTGGCGCACGATCCGCATGCCAGCGAGGTGCTGGCGACGGCTCAGGCGCTGATTTTGATCCGCGAGCGAACGCAGATTGATGCGGCGTTTCTGCGGCGAACTCCGCAACTTAAAGCGATCAGCCAGACGGGCAAAGTGGCGCGTAATATCGATCTGGTGGCCTGCCAGCGGGCTGGCGTGGCGGTGGTGGAAGGAAGCGGCTCGCCGGTGGCGCCGGCAGAACTGACCTGGCTGCTGATCATGGCTTCTCGCCGTAAGCTGGTGTCCTCGGTGAATGCTATGGCCGCCGGACGCTGGCAAACGGAGATCGGCAGGGCGGTTAACCGGCAAACCATCGGCATTCTTGGCTACGGCAAAATTGGCAAGCTGATTGCCGGTTATGCCCGTGCTTTCAATATGCAGGTGCAGGTATGGGGCAGCGAACGCGCCCGCGAGGAAGCGCGGCGCGATGGTCACAGCGTGCCTACCGATCGCACCGCCTTGTTTGCCACCAGCGATATCCTCTCTGTCCACCTGCGACTGGTCGAGGCCACCGCAGCCAGCATCACCCAGGCCGATCTGCTGGCGATGAAACCGGATGCGCTGTTTGTGAATACCAGCCGGGCCGAGCTGGTCGCGCCGGGCGCGCTACTGCATGCCCTGGGTCAGGGACGTCCGGGCTTTGCCGCGCTGGATGTCTACGAGCAGGAGCCGGTGTACGATCCGGCCTCGCCGCTGTTGCAGATGCCGAACGTGCTCTGTACGCCGCACCTCGGTTACGTCGAGCAGGCCAGCTACGAGGCCTATTTCCGCGTGGCGTTCGACAACCTCACCCGTTTTTTTGCCGGCGATCGGTCACAGGTGATCAACCCCTGAGTTCACTCTCTCAGCGCGCCGCATAAATAATAAAGGTCACCACGCCGAACACGCTCAGCCCGGCTTCGTCGTCGATATCGATGGCGGCGTAGCTGGGATTCATCGGCAGCAGCTTCACCGAAGGGGTCAGCTGCAATTTCTTCAGGGTGAATTCGCCATCAATGGCGGCAATCACCCGATCGCCATGCTGTGGCTTTAACGAGCTGTCTACTACCAGCATATCGCCGTCGTTAATATTGCCCTCGATCATCGAATTTCCCGCCGCGCGGATAAAGTAGGTCGCGCTGGGATGGCTGACCAGCAGTTCATTCAGGTCTATCCGCGATTCCACGTAATCGGCCGCTGGCGAGGGAAACCCGCAGGCGACCCGTTCAACGAACAACGGGATGGTGAGAGGACGCGGAGAAACAACAAGTTGGTGCATGTGCATAATGATGACTCAATGTTACTGTGTTTATATACAGTATTATCAATCCGCGCTGGCAATCAACCGCTGAATCTGCGGAAAAACCTACGCGCTTGTTCTGCTGAGGAATTTAGTTTCTGCCTGAAAAAACGGGGCGGAATTGCGGCCTGCGTAAATGTAAAAATTAAGTAAAAGATGCGGTCCCTCGCCGC
This sequence comes from Erwinia billingiae Eb661, assembly GCF_000196615.1. Classification (NCBI taxonomy): domain Bacteria; kingdom Pseudomonadati; phylum Pseudomonadota; class Gammaproteobacteria; order Enterobacterales; family Erwiniaceae; genus Erwinia; species Erwinia billingiae. The sequence goes on along the minus strand of NC_014306.1, from coordinate 2,864,690 downwards.
ATTCACTGAAGCTTTTTCAGGCAAGGCCGATACCTGTGCTGAATGGAGGAACTGGCAAAGAGGCACAGGATGATCAGGCGAATTCAGGTACAGGCGCTGCGCGTTGGGATGTATGTGCATAAGCTGGAGGTTTTCTGGCTCAAGCATCCGCTCGTCCACAACGACATGCTGCTGACCACCGATCTGCAGATCCAGGTGATTGCAGAAAACGGCATTAAAGAAGTCTGGATCGATCTGTCTAAAGGGCGGGCGCCGGACGAAACAGAAACAGAGATTGAAGAAGACCAGGCGGACGTGCCGCGTGGTCCCATCAGCATGCATCAAGAAGTTGAGCAGGCGCAGGCGATTTGCCTGAATGCCAAAGGGCAGGTAATGGATATGTTCAGCGATGCCCGGCTGGGACGTACCATTGACACTGTCAGCACGCTGCCGCTGGTGGATGAAATCGGCGGATCGATCAGCCGGCATCCTGCCGCGCTGCTGAGCGTGGTGCGGCTGAAAACCCATGATGATTACACCTATCTGCATTCGGTCGCCGTCTGCGCGCTGATGGTGTCGCTGGCCAGGCAGCTGCAGCTGGAAGAAGAGCAGGTGCGGCGGGCGGGAACCGCCGGGCTGCTGCATGACGTGGGAAAAGCCGGGATCTCGCTGGACATCCTTAACAAGCCCGGCAAGCTGACCGACGCCGAGTTCGACATCATGAAACAGCATCCGGTGATTGGCGAAGCGCTGCTGCGAAAAAGCGGCGGCGGCGAAGATCTGCTGGACGTGGCGTTACACCACCATGAAAAATTCGATGGCCGTGGCTATCCGCATGGCCTGGCCGGTGAAAAAATCTCGCTGCTGGCGCGGATGGCGGCGGTCTGCGACGTCTATGATGCGGTGACCTCTAACCGGCCTTATAAGGCAGGCTGGAATCCGGCCAGCGCCATGCACCAAATGGCCAGCTGGGAAGGGCACTTCGACCGCAAGGTGTTTTTCGCCTTTGTGAAGGCGGTGGGCATCTATCCGGTGGGCTCCACCGTGCGTCTCGCCTCAGGACGCATTGCGGTGGTCGCCGAGCCGGGCGGAGGCTCACTGCTGCAACCCAAAGTCTGCGTTTTTTATTCACTGGTCACCAACCAGAGGCTGTCACCGGAGATCGTCGACCTCGCCGATCGCTTCTGCTGGGACAGCATCACCGGCCCGGAAGAGTCCACGAACTGGCACGGCATCAATGTTGACGCGCTGTGGATGAAGCCGGTAGCCTGAAGGTCGAGTAAAGGCGGATCGTTCCGCCTGAACAATTACCCGTTTCACTCACAGTTTTTCCGAGTCATTCCCGCTAAACATTTCGCCTTTCTCCTATGTCTTTTTCCCCAGTAATTTGGCAGGCTGGATGCATCGATCCGGGCTCAAAGCCGCGTATTGTCTGGCAGAGTCGGGATCAGCGTCTATACTGAATGCTGATATTGCTGCGTTTTCCTCGTGCGTTGTGGGTGATCAGATACGCCATCTGACCCTCCCCCGTGAGTTGGGCCGTAACACAGCCTGATGAACGTATCGCCGTAACACACTCAATCAGGAGGAATACTTTGAACACCCAGAATGAATCCGCGCCCCCGTTATCCGCCAGCGGCCGGTATGCTTTTTTCTTCGATGTCGATGGTACTCTGGCTGCCATTCAGTCCCGTCCGGATGAAGTGTTTATCCCCGGAGAAGTGATTTCTCACCTGGACCGCCTCAGCCGCCTGACCGATGGCGCGCTGGCACTGGTTTCGGGCCGGCCGATGTCTGAGCTGGACGCGTTAGTCGCACCCTTACACCTCCCACTGGCTGGCGTTCACGGTGCTGAACGACGCGACGGCCAGGACAACATTGAACGCCTGTCCCTGCCGGATGACGTCGCCCGTTCGCTCTCTGCTTTACTGGGCGACGCGATGGCAAAAATGCCGGATACCCAACTTGAAACCAAAGGAATGGCCTTCGCGCTGCACTACCGGCGTGCGGAACACTATCAGCAGGACGTGCTGGCGCTGGCCGAGGCGATGGTCGAACGTTTCCCGGTGCTGGCTCTGCAACCGGGCAAATGTGTGGTTGAGCTGAAACCGAAAGGCGTCAGTAAAGGGGCTGCGATTGACGCGATCATGCAGCAGGCCCCGTTCGCCGGCAGAACGCCTGTGTTCATCGGCGACGATGTGACAGATGAAGCCGGATTTAAGGTTATCAATGCTATGGACGGCATCGCCATTAAAGTGGGCGAGGGACCAACGGAGGCCGGCTACCGGTTACCGGACGTCGCTGCGGTTTACCACTGGCTTGAACAAACACTATTACAACTAGATCAAGACGAAACAACGTCGGTAAGGAGTCAAGGTTATGAGTCGCTTAGTAGTCGTATCTAACCGCATCGCTGTACCTGATGGGACCAAGGCCAGCGCAGGCGGTCTGACTGTCGGGATCGTGGATGCCCTGAAAACCACCGGTGGACTGTGGTTTGGCTGGAACGGCGAAATCAATGAAATCGGTGAAGATGACGAAGATATGGACCTGTTCGAACAGGACAACGTCACCTACGCCTCTTTCGGGCTGAATCAAAACGATTACGACCTGTATTATCTGCAGTTCTCCAATGCCGTGCTGTGGCCCGCTTTCCACTACCGGCTTGACCTGGTTAACTTCCAGCGTGAAGCCTGGGAGGGTTACTGCAACGTCAACACGCTGCTGGCTAACCGCCTGCTGCCGTTGCTGAAGCCGGATGATGTGCTGTGGATCCACGATTATCACCTGCTGCCATTTGCGGCCGCGCTGCGTAAGCTGGGCGTGAATAACCGCATCGGATTCTTCCTGCATATTCCGTTCCCAACGCCGGAAATCTTCAATGCCCTGCCGCCGCACAATGAGCTGCTGGAAATGATGTGTGATTACGATCTGCTGGGCTTCCAGACAGAGAGTGACCGCACGGCGTTCCTTGAATGTCTGTCGCTGATGACGCAGTTGCAGACTGACGGCAAGCAACATCGCGCCTTTGGCAACACCTTCGCCACTGAGGTCTACCCGATCGGCATCGAGCCAGACAGCATTAAAGAGATGGCGGAAGGGCCATTGCCGCCGAAGATGGCTGCAATGAAAAAAGATCTGGGCGATGCGAAAAACATCATTGCCTGTGAGCGTCTGGATTATTCCAAAGGGCTGCCTGAGCGTTTCCTCGCTTATGAAGCGCTGCTGGAGAACTATCCTGAGCATCACGGCAAGATCCGCTATTCGCAGATTGCCCCGACCTCGCGCGGTGACGTGCAGGCCTATCAGGACATCCGCCATCAGCTGGAAACGGAAGCCGGGCGCATCAACGGCAAATACGGCACGCTGGGCTGGACGCCGCTGTATTACCTTAATCAGCACTTCGATCGCCGTCTGCTGATGAAAATCTTCCGCCTGACCGATATTGGTCTGGTGACGCCGCTGCGCGATGGCATGAACCTGGTGGCGAAAGAATATGTCGCCGCACAGGACCCGAACGATCCGGGTGTGCTGGTGCTGTCTCGCTTTGCCGGTGCCGCCAACGAGCTCACCTCCGCACTGATTGTGAACCCTTACGATCGTGATGAAGTGGCCGCTGCGTTGAACCAGGCGGCGACCATGCCGTTGAACGAGCGTATCTCTCGTTATAACGACATGATGGCCGTGCTGCGCCGCAACGATATCAGTAACTGGCGTAAAACCTATCTGAAGGATTTGCAGGCTGTAAAGCTGCGCACACCGGAGCAGGGGGAGGCCAATAAGGTCGCCACCTTTCCGCGACTAGCATAATCTGTGCCAGTAACCAAAAGGGCGATCTCAGATCGCCCTTTTTTTCGACCAAAATCAGCACCATAAATGAGACAGGGGTCTAAGTTTTCCTCAAAAAAGAGCCATTTATAAGAAAAATAACGAAAATTGACCCTTTTCACTAAAGAATGTCTGCAGAGTGCCGATACTTACCCTGATAGCTCACAATTCCGCTAAAACATTCATATCACTAATGTAACTGCCGATTACATCCCTTTACACGCCCTAAACACAAGCCGGATAAGGCTTACGAAACGCTATCGCTTACTGATAGAAACCTGCGCTATGTCACATTTCAGTCATCATACACATCCCTGACAGTCACCTTTCGTGACTATTTTGTGATCGCTACTTACCTCGCATATCCAGCATTAAATTCTGATTATTTTTGTCAACATAGATAGTTGAGCTGATATTGATCTAAATCACGCACCCGTTCCGTTTAATACTCGTAACCAGAATCGTTTTCATTTGGAAATGTTCCAAACATGTTAAAAACTGACAAAAAGGGGGTAAATTGATTAGTTAGTGAACTAATCAACAGTATCGCTGAAGGGTTATTTTAGTTAAATTACCCCAAAAGTGTGATCTGCGTCACACTTTATCTAAAATTTGGCCTGGCCCTCGTTGTATGTCGAAATCAGAGGGGATAGAGTTGCCTTGTTTTCGGAATAGTCCTAAAAGGTAGTAAGAAAAGTCTGACTCTAAGGTCAGACAAAGCGGACGGAAAACAGGGAAGCAGTACTGGCAAAATGAGTTAATGACTACTTTCTGGACAGGCGCTATTTGGCACCTTACAGCTTCGCAAACGTTTGGCTTCTGCCACTAAATTATTTGCCAACTTAGATCTACAAATCAGCAACAAGGTAGCGGCGTAATCCGCAAACGTTTAAGTAGTGTCAGTCAGGATGGAAAAAAAAATGGGTACATCAGAATTACTCAAACATATTTACGACATCAACTTGTCTTATTTATTGCTTGCACAACGCCTCATTAACCAGGAAAAAGCCTCTGCGATGTTTCGTCTCGGTATCGATGAAGCGATGGCAGATACACTTTCTCAATTAACTCTGCCTGAAATGGTGAAGTTAGCTGAAACGAATCAGCTTGTTTGTCAGTTTCGTTTTAACGACCACAATACAATTACTCGCTTAACGCAGGAATCACGCGTGGACGATTTACAGCAAATCCACACCGGTATTCTGTTATCCAGCCGTTTATTACGCACCGTGTCGGGTAAAAGCGACGAGTTGCCTAAAAAGAGAGCGAGCTAATGAGTGAAAAAAGTATTGTCCAGGAAGCGCGCGATATTCAATTAGCGATGGAGTTGATCTCGCTGGGCGCGCGTCTGCAGATGTTAGAAAGCGAAACGCAGCTGAGTCGTGGCCGTTTAATTAAATTATATAAAGAACTGCGCGGTAGCCCACCGCCGAAAGGCATGCTGCCGTTCTCAACCGATTGGTTTATGACCTGGGAACAGAACATTCACTCTTCTATGTTCTGTAACGCCTGGCAGTTCCTTCTCAAAAGCGGGTTGAGCAAGGGTGTGGACGCGGTAATCAAAGCGTACCGACTCTATCTCGAACAGTGCCCGCAACAGGACGAAGGCCCGCTGTTGGCGCTGACCCGCGCCTGGACCTTAGTCCGGTTTGTTGAGAGCGGAATGCTCGAACTGTCCGATTGCAAAAGCTGCAACGGCAGTTTCATCAACCACGCACACCAGCCAGTTGGCAGCTTTGTCTGCAGCCTGTGCCAGCCGCCATCCCGTGCGGTAAAAAGACGTAAACTTATCGGGGAATCTGCCGATAACATTTCACAACTGCTGGAGGAAGAGATTAAACAAGCCGTTTAATTCTCCTCACAACGTGGAATGCATCCAGCAGCGGTTATTTAACCGCTGCTTTTTTTTTGCCTGCGGCGGGTAGAAACATCCTGAAGCGCTCTTCTTCAACCCACACGTCACCAGACGTAAGGATTTAGTGTGTTAATTATTATTGGGTATATCCTGGTACTCGGGTCGGTGTTGGGGGGCTACGCGATGGTCGGTGGCCACCTTGGCGCTCTCTATCAACCTTCAGAATTGTTGATCATCGGCGGCGCCGGTATTGGCGCATTTATCGTGGGGAATAATGGCAAAGCCATTAAAGCCACGATGAAGGCACTGCCATTATTAATGCGCGGCTCAAAATATAACAAAGCCGTCTATATGGATCTGATGGCGTTGCTGTACCGCATTATGGCCAAATCCCGCCAGCAGGGCATGTTATCGCTGGAAGCGGATATTGAAAGTCCGCAGGAAAGTGAAATTTTTGCTAATTACCCGCGCATCCTTGCCGATAAAAGATTAGTGGACTTCATTACCGACTATTTGCGTCTGATGGTCAGCGGCAATATGAACGCCTTTGAAATCGAAGCGCTGATGGACGAAGAGATTGAAACCTACGAACACGAATGCGAAGTGCCGGCAACGGCGCTGCAAACGGTAGGCGATTCTCTCCCGGCTTTCGGCATCGTGGCGGCGGTAATGGGGGTGGTACATACGCTGGCATCCGCCGATCGCCCGGCAGCAGAGTTAGGGGCATCGGTCGCACACGCGATGGTGGGAACCTTCCTCGGCATTTTGTTGGCCTACGGATTTATCTCTCCGTTGGCCGGGGTGTTACGCCAGAAATGTGCAGAAACCACCAAGATGATGCAGTGCATCAAAGTGACGTTGCTCTCCAGCCTGAATGGCTATGCGCCGCAAATCGCGGTTGAGTTTGGTCGTAAGACGCTGTACTCAACCGACCGACCGTCGTTTACCGAGCTGGAGGAGCATGTCCGTAACGCAAAATCACCAGCGAAACAGACTTCAGACCAGGACGCATGACGCATGAAGCATAACAATCACCCCATTATTCTGGTTAAGAAAAAGAAGCATAAAAGACATGAGGGCGGTCACGGCTCATGGAAGATTGCCTATGCCGACTTTATGACCGCGATGATGGCTTTCTTTATGGTGATGTGGCTGTTGTCGATCGCGAACCCTCAGGAATTGGTGCAGATTGCCGATTACTTTAAGACGCCGTTGAAAGTGGCACTGACCGGCGGTTCAAAAAGTAGCGAAAGCATCAGCGTGATCCCCGGCGGTGGCGAGGACCCAACCCAGAAATCGGGCGAGGTCCACAAGGTGGTGGATATGGATGCGCAGAAACGCAAGCTGGATGAAATCCGTCTTAACCGTCTGCGTGAAAAGCTCGACCAGCTGATCGAATCGGATCCACGGTTGAAGGCCCTGCGTCCCCATTTGATCATCAATATGGTGGAAGAGGGGCTGCGTATTCAGATTATCGACAGCGAGAACCGGCCGATGTTTAAAACCGGTCGCGCGGAAGTCGAGCCGTATATGCGCGATATTTTGCGGGCAATTGCACCGATCCTGAACGATATACCGAACAAAATCAGCCTTGCCGGCCATACCGATGATTTTCAGTATGCCAACGGCGACCGCGGATACAGTAACTGGGAACTGTCTGCCGACCGCGCGAACGCCTCACGGCGTGAGCTGGTCACCGGCGGACTGGATAGCGGCAAGATGCTGCGCGTGGTCGGGATGGCCGACACCATGAGTTTAAAAAACCGCGGCGCGGATGATGCTGTAAACCGTCGAATCAGTCTGCTGGTGTTGAACCACGACACGGAGCTGCAGATTGAGAAAGAAAACTCGGAGAGCGACGCGACGCAAATCAGCGACAGCAATGCGGGCAGTCTTAAAGAAATCGTCGCACCGGCACTCCCTGCCGATGCCACAAAAAAACCAGACCCTCAACCCCCAGTGGCTGAGCCAGCAGGCGATCAGGTAAAACCGACAGCATCCGCTCCGGCTAACCCGGTACCGGCGGCCCAGACCGATCGCGACTCACAGCAGAGGTGATCCCGTGAGCATGGATATTAGCGATTTTTATCAAACGTTTTTCGATGAAGCCGACGAACTGTTGGCCGACATGGAACAACACCTGCTGGGGTTAGACCCACAGGAACCGGATTCGGAACAGCTTAACGCTATCTTCCGTGCGGCCCACTCGATTAAAGGCGGGGCGGGTACCTTTGGTTTCACTGTGTTACAGGAAACCACGCATATTCTGGAAAATATTCTCGACGGCGCTCGTCGCGGCGAAATGCAGCTGAGCACCGATATCATCAACCTGTTTTTGGAAACCAAAGATATTATGCAAGAACAGCTGGATGCCTATAAAACCGCCACGGAACCGAATGCCGCGACGTTTGAATACATCTGTCAGGCGCTGCGCCAGTTAGCGTTAGAAGCCAAGGGTGAAGTGATTGAACCGCCTAAAACGCTGGCAGCCGCGGCGAACGCGCCTGTGGCGGCCGCCGGTCTGAGACTGGCGCTGGTGGACCTGAAACCGGCAGAAATTCCATTAATGCTGGAAGAACTGGGGAATCTGGGCACCGTTTCTGACGTGGTGAAAGGCGAAACCTCGGTTGAAGTGACCCTTGACTCTACCGTCGATCAGGATGACATCGTTGCGGTGCTGTGCTTTGTGATTGAAGAAGCGCAGATCCAGTTCCTGACGGCGCCGTCAGCACCAAAAGCGGTTGAGCCAATCGTTGAAGCGGTGGCTGAAGAGCCGGTTGCACCCCTGGCCACGGTCACCGACATTACGCCGGCGAAACGTGAAGCACCGAAAAAAGCGGCCGCCAAAGCCAGCGAATCCACCAGTATCCGCGTTGCGGTAGAGAAAGTGGACCAGTTGATTAACCTGGTTGGCGAACTGGTTATCACCCAGTCGATGCTGGCGCAGCGTTCCGGTGAATTGGATCCGGTTGCCCACGGCGACCTGCTGAACAGCATGGGGCAGTTAGAACGTAACGCCCGTGACCTGCAGGAATCGGTGATGTCCATCCGTATGATGCCGATGGAATATGTCTTCAGCCGCTTCCCACGTCTGGTGCGCGATTTGGCCAGCAAGCTGGGTAAAGAAGTGGAGCTGACCCTGCAAGGCAGCTCGACCGAGCTGGATAAGAGCCTGATCGAACGCATTATTGACCCGTTAACGCACCTGGTGCGTAACAGTCTGGATCACGGTATCGAAACCCCGGAAAAACGTCTGGCCGCCGGCAAAGACGCCATCGGTAATCTGATCCTGTCCGCGGAACATCAGGGCGGCAACATCTGCATCGAAGTGGTTGATGACGGTGCCGGTCTGAACCGTGAACGTATCCTGGCGAAAGCGCTGTCGTCTGGCCTGCCGGTCAGCGAATCGATGAGCGATGAAGAAGTAGGCATGCTGATCTTCGCCCCTGGCTTCTCCACGGCGGAGCAGGTGACTGACGTCTCGGGTCGCGGTGTCGGCATGGACGTGGTGAAACGAAATATCCAGGAGATGGGCGGTCACGTCGAAATCTCCTCGAAGCAGGGTAAAGGCACCACCATTCGTATTCTGCTGCCACTGACGCTGGCCATCCTCGACGGCATGTCCGTGCGCGTGGCGAACGAAGTGTTCATTCTGCCGCTGAACGCGGTGATGGAATCGCTGCAACCGCTGGCAGACGATCTGCATCCGCTGGCCGGTGGCGAGCGCGTGCTGGAAGTGCGGGGTGAATACCTGCCGCTGGTTGAGCTGTGGAACGTGTTCGATGTGCAGGGCGCAAAAACCGAAGCAACGCAGGGCATCGTGGTGATCCTGCAAAGCGCCGGTAAACGCTATGCGATGCTGGTCGATCAGCTGATTGGCCAGCACCAGGTGGTGGTTAAAAATCTGGAAAGCAACTATCGCAAAGTGCCGGGTATCTCGGCAGCAACCATCCTCGGTGATGGCAGCGTGGCGCTGATTGTCGACGTATCGGCTCTGCAGTCTCTCAACCGTGAAAAGCGTGTGGCGGGAGCCGCAGCCTGACTTTAACCGATTAAGGGTAGAATTATGAATGGAATGGCAACTGTCTCTAAACTCACTGGCGAAACCGTAGGTCAGGAGTTCCTGGTGTTTACGCTGGGTGACGAAGAATACGGCATCGATATTTTGAAAGTGCAGGAGATCCGCGGTTACGATCAGGTTACCCGCATCGCCAACACGCCTTCCTTTATCAAAGGCGTGACCAACCTGCGCGGCGTTATCGTGCCAATCATCGACCTGCGCATTAAGTTCGCGCAGTCCGATGTCGGGTATAACGAAAACACCGTGGTGATCGTGTTGAATCTGGAACAGCGCGTGGTCGGTATCGTGGTTGACGGCGTGTCTGACGTGCTGTCACTGACCCAGGATCAGATCCGTCCTTCCCCGGAATTCGCCGTGACCATGTCGACCGAATATCTGACCGGCCTGGGTGCACTGGGCGATCGCATGTTGATTCTGGTCGATATTGAGAAGCTGCTGAACAGCGAAGAAATGGCGTTAGTCGACGTGCTGCGTAGCGCCTGATAACCGTTGTTTTTCCTGTTGAAAAAGGGCCTTGCGCAACACGCAGGGCCCTTTTTTTAGTTACAATATTATTTCGTCTTTGTTTTATATAGCAAAATAAATCCCCGTAAAATATCTCTCTCACAACATAAAGTATGGCCCTGAAAAGCCGATAGATCCGGTGTTGTTTTTTACTTTTACACACCAAGGGTTCTCTATGTTCACACGCATCAAAGTGGTCACCAGCCTGCTGCTGGTCCTGCTCGTTTTTGGCTCATTGCAGCTGATCTCTGGCGGCATATTTATTGGCGCGCTGACCAGCGATAAAGACAGTTTTTCCATTGCGCAAAATTCCAGTGACAACGTGGCGTCCTTCACCGACGCGTGGATTGCACTGAACCAGACCCGCATCACCCTGAACCGCGGCATGCTGCGTCTGCAGAGTGAAACGGCCAACAGCATCAACAGCGCGTCGCTGACCGCGATTTCCGATCAGGGTAAGAAACTGCTGGCTGATGCCGACAAATCTTACGCGCGCTATCAAGCCATCCCGAACACCAAGGGTGTTGACCCGAAAGTGGTTGATGACCTTGAGCAGAACTACGTCAGCTATTCCAATGCGCTGTCGACCATGCTGGATTTGATGCAGAGCAAGCAGCTGCCTGAGATGTTCAAACTGAACATCGAGCAGAAGCAGAATGATATGCAGCAGGCCTATACCCTGTGGCGTACGGCCCTGAATGAAATCACCGTGCAGGGCGTGCAGGCCAACGAAGCGGCGTACAGCAAAATGCTGTGGGTGATTGGCACCATCATGGTACTGGTTGTCGCGCTGATCGCCCTGTGCTGGGTGGGCCTGCGCAAGATCCTGATTACGCCATTACAGAACAACATTGCCCACATCAGCCACATTGCGGGCGGCGACCTGACGCATACCATCGAAGTAGAAGGCCGTAATGAAATGGCCCAGCTGGCAAACAGTTTGCTGGAGATGCAGCAGTCGCTGGTGCGTACCGTTAGCGACGTACGCGATGGTTCCGATGCGATCTATACCGGTGCCAGTGAAATTGCCGCCGGCAATAACGATCTGTCTGCCCGTACCGAGCAACAGGCTGCCTCGCTGGAAGAAACCGCGGCCAGCATGGAGCAGTTAACCGCCACCGTGAAGCAGAACGCCGAAAACGCCCGTCAGGCCTCTCAGCTGGCGCTTAGCGCGTCTGAAACCGCGCTGAAAGGCGGCAAGGTGGTGGATGGCGTGGTGAAAACCATGAGCGACATTGCCGGCAGTTCGAAGAAAATTGCTGACATTACCAGCGTGATCGACGGGATTGCTTTCCAGACCAACATCCTGGCGCTGAACGCTGCGGTGGAAGCGGCGCGTGCCGGCGAGCAGGGTCGTGGCTTCGCAGTGGTTGCCGGTGAAGTGCGTAACCTTGCCCAGCGCAGTGCGCAGGCGGCGAAAGAGATCAAAGGGCTGATTGAAGACTCCGTGGCGCGCGTTGACAGCGGCACCGTGCTGGTGGGTACCGCAGGCGAAACCATGGCGGATATCGTCAGCGCCGTGACCCGCGTGACCGACATTATGGGCGAGATTGCCTCTGCTTCTGATGAACAGAGCAAAGGCATCGACCAGGTGGGCACCGCCGTGACCGAAATGGACCGCGTGACGCAGCAGAACGCCTCGCTGGTGGAAGAATCCGCCACGGCGGCCGCCGCGCTGGAAGATCAGGCCAGCCGTCTGACGCAGGCCGTCGCGGTATTCCGCGTGCGCAAAGAGTCCGGTTTCACACCGGCGGCGAAAGCCAGCACCGTGAAACGGGCAGCATCGCCGGTGGCGCGCAAAGCCTCCGCGCCGGTTGCCTCGGACAGCAACTGGGAAACCTTTTAATCCGCTCTGCGCAGTAAAAATGCCGTCATAAGATTATCCGCTGAGCGATCGGCGGATATCTGCATAAAGATCCCATTCCCTTTGCCGATAACAGTGCCAGTTGTTTCCCCTTCCTGAGGTAGTCATGTTCAAACGGATAAAGGTTGTTACCGGCCTGGTCAGCGTACTGGTGCTGTTTGCGTTGCTGCAGTTTGGCACCGGCGGATTGTTTTTCCATACGGTCAAGAATGACAAAGATAATTTTGCGTTTAACCAGCGTCTGCGCGCGTTACAGCAGTCAATGGGCACCTCCTGGGTCTCTCTGGTTCAGGCGCGTAATACCCTGAACCGCGCCGGTATCCGCTACCTGCAGGATGCCAATCAAATGGGTTCGGGTGCCACGGTGAAGGAACTGCTGGTGCTGGTACAGCAAGAGCTGGATATCGCCGACAAATCGATGGCGGTATTTGATTCCAACCTGTCCGAGAAGGGCAAAACCGCCGAGAACGTCAAGCAGCTGCATGCCAATTACAAGCAGCTCCACGATGCGCTGGCCGACCTGATTGTGATGATGCAGACCGGCAAGTTCACCGACTTTATCGCTCAGCCAACCCAGAGCTACCAGAATCAGTTTGAAAAAACCTATAACGACTGGCTGGAAACCAATAACCAGCTGACCGCCGAGGGCGTTGAGGCCAACAGTCGCGCTTACGAGCATACTCTGTGGCTGCTGTTTGCGGTGCTGGTGATCTCTCTGCTGGTGATCGCGCTGGCCTGGAGCGGCATCTATAAAATCCTGCTGCGTCCGTTACGCACCAATATCGAACATATCCGCCATATCGCCAGCGGCGATCTGACCCAGTCAATCGAGTCAGAAGGGCGCAACGAAATGACCCAGCTGGCCGACAGCCTGCGTGAAATGCAGCAGTCGCTGGTCCGCACGGTCAGCGATGTCCGCGACGGTTCCGATGCGATTTATACCGGCGCCAGCGAAATCTCCGCCGGCAATAACGATCTCTCCTCGCGTACCGAACAGCAGGCGGCCTCGCTGGAGCAAACTGCCGCCAGTATGGAGCAGCTGACCGCCACGGTGAAGCAGAACGCCGAGAACGCCCGTCAGGCCTCTCAGCTGGCGCTCAGCGCCTCTGAAACCGCGCAGAAAGGTGGCAAGGTGGTGGATGGTGTGGTGAAAACCATGAACGACATCGCCGGAAGCTCGAAGAAGATTGCTGACATTACCAGCGTCATCGACGGCATTGCCTTCCAGACCAATATCCTGGCGCTGAACGCTGCGGTGGAAGCCGCCCGTGCCGGTGAGCAGGGACGTGGCTTCGCGGTGGTGGCAGGTGAAGTGCGTAACCTGGCCCAGCGCAGTGCGCAGGCGGCAAAAGAGATCAAAGGGCTGATTGAAGACTCCGTGGCCCGCGTCGATACCGGCTCGGTGCTGGTGGAAAGCGCCGGAGAGACCATGGCCGACATCGTCAGCGCGGTGACCCGCGTCACCGACATCATGGGCGAAATCGCCTCGGCGTCGGACGAGCAGAGCAAGGGTATCGACCAGGTGGGCACCGCCGTGACCGAGATGGACCGCGTCACCCAGCAGAACGCCTCGCTGGTGGAAGAGTCTGCGGCCGCCGCCGCCGCGCTGGAAGAACAGGCCAGCAGACTGACGCAGGCGGTCGCCGTATTCAGAATTCGTAAAGAAAATGTCATCCAGGCCGTTAATACCAGTAAGGCAAATAAAAACCCACTGTTAATGCCGGCAGCCGCACCGCGTAAAGCGCTGGCCGCACCGACATCCAACGATAATTGGGAAACTTTCTAACAGACTTTTTTGCCGCTCATCTTGGGCGGCAAAACCTGGAGGCTTTGATGGTGAGTCGTATACGTATTTCTACCGCAATTTTCCTGCTGTTGGGGTTGTTCTGCGTGATGCAGATTGTCGGTAACGGTTTGTCTTTTAATTCTTTCCGCCTTGATGCCCGCAACTTGCAGGACGTCGAAGTCAGCAGTAATCAGCGTGAAGCGCTGGGCGAAACCTGGGCGGCCTTACTGAGCGCTCGCGTCACCCTGAGCCGCGCCGGAACGCGTGCCGCACTGAGTTTACCGCGTGACCAGGTAACAAGTTTGATGGCAAAGGCTCAGGAAGATCTGAATGCTGCCGATAATGCTTTTAAGCGCTTCAACGCTATCCCGGAAACCACACCGGCAGGTGGCGCGCTGAAAAAGTCGATGAATGAGGCCTATGACGTTTATGCCCACGAACTTTCTCAGCTGATTGCCTATTTACAGAATTACCAGTTACAGGACTTCCTCGACTCGCCGACGCAGGGCAAGCAGGACAAATTTCAGGTTCAGTACAACCAGTGGATGAAGCACATTGATCTGCTGCGCGAACACGCTAACCAGGCCGGGAAAGGCTTTTATGCCCAGTCGAAAATTATCTTTATCGTGGCGGTGGTGCTCTGCCTGTTAGTGACCTTCAGCGGTATCTGGTGGGTGCGCCGTGCGGTTATCGCGCCACTGTCCAGAATGCGTGGCCACTTTGAACGTATCGCCTCGGGCAACCTGGGCGGCACCATCGAAACGGAAGGGCGTAATGAGCTCAGCCAGCTGTTTATCAGCCTCAACGCCATGCAGAAATCCTTGGCAGAGACGGTCAGCAGCGTACGTGATGGCACGCACGCCATGCACACCGGCATCCGTGAGATTGCGTCCGGCAACAACGATTTGTCTGCCCGTACCGAGCAGCAGGCTGCGTCACTGGCCGAAACCGCCGCCAGTATGGAGCAGCTGACCGCCACCGTGACCGGCAATGCCGAAAATGCCCGCCAGGCTTCTCAGCTGGCAAAAGAGGCCTCAACCACCGCCCATAAAGGCGGCCAGTTGACCGGCAAAGTGGTCACCACCATGAGTGAGATTGCCAGCAGCTCGAAGAAAATTGGCGATATCACCGGGGTGATTGACGGCATCGCGTTCCAGACCAACATCCTGGCGCTGAATGCCGCGGTGGAAGCGGCACGCGCTGGCGAGCAGGGCAGAGGCTTTGCGGTGGTCGCCGGCGAAGTTCGCAACCTGGCGCAACGTAGCGCGCAGGCGGCAAAAGAGATTAAAGCGCTGATTGAAGCGTCGGTGGATCGCGTCGATCAGGGCGCGGTGCTGGTGGCTTCAGCGGGCGAAACCATGGACGAGATTGTGCAGTCGGTGACGCGCGTCAACGACATCATGGGCGAAATAGCTTCAGCCTCTGATGAACAGCGTCGCGGCATTGAGCAGGTTGCACAGGCAGTCAGCCAGATGGATCAGGTAACACAACAGAACGCCGCGCTGGTAGAGGAAGCGGCAGCAGCCACAGAAGCCCTTGAAGCTCAAGCTGACCATCTGACGGGCACGGTGACCAGATTTACACTGGACGCAGAAGGCCAGCCAGGTTATCCGGACGGCATACAGGGAATATAGCTGTGTTTTACCCCCTTAATCAGTACGTTGCAGGGTAGCCCTACATGAAAAAATCGACGTTGTTAGCCCCGCAGGAGAACGCCACGCTGCTGTCCCAGATGGTTCAGCGCCTGCCGTTATCGGATACGCACTTTAAGCGTATCAGTCAGTTGATCTACCAGCGTGCTGGCATCGTTCTCGCCGATCACAAGCGGGAGATGGTTTACAACCGGCTGGTCCGGCGGTTGCGGATGTTGGGTATCGACGATTTTGGTCGTTACCTTGCGCTGCTGGAGAGTGATTCCAACAGCCCGGAGTGGCAGGCGTTTATTAACTCGCTGACCACTAACCTGACGGCATTTTTCCGTGAGGCGCACCACTTCCCGATTCTGGCCGATCACGCCAAACGCCGGGCGGGCAGTTTTAACGTCTGGTGTGCGGCGGCCTCAACGGGTGAAGAGCCGTACTCCATCGCCATGACGCTGGCGGAAACGCTGGGCGCAGGGCCGGGGAAATTCCAGGTCCATGCCAGCGACATTGATACGCAGGTGCTGGAGAAGGCGCTGAGCGGTGTGTATCGCCAGGAAGAGTTACGCACGCTGTCTCCACAGCAGCTGCAACGTTTCTTCTTCCGGGGCACCGGCCCGCATTCCGGGATGGTAAGAGTCCGCCCCGAGCTGGCCAACACCATTAATTTTGCTCAGCTGAATCTGCTGGGCAGCGACTGGGCGCTACCGGGCCCGTTCGACGCCATTTTTTGCCGTAATGTGATGATCTATTTCGATAAAGAAACACAGGAAAAGATCTTACGGCGTTTTGTCTCGATGTTGAAACCCGGCGGGATCCTGTTCGCCGGTCACTCCGAGAACTTTAGCCAGATCAGTAAAGAGTTCTATCTGCGCGGCCAGACAGTCTACGGACTGACTAAGGAAAGATAATGGGAAAAATCAGAGTGTTATGTGTTGATGACTCTGCATTGATGCGACAGCTGATGACAGAAATCATTAACAGCCATGCAGATATGGAGATGGTCGCCTCGGCACCGGATCCTTTAGTGGCAAGGGACATGATCAAAGAATTTAACCCGGACGTGCTGACGCTGGATGTGGAAATGCCACGCATGGACGGACTGGATTTTCTGGAAAAGCTGATGCGCCTGCGGCCGATGCCGGTGGTGATGGTGTCGTCGCTGACCGGGAAGGGATCGGAAGTGACGCTGCGTGCGCTGGAGCTGGGTGCCGTGGACTTCGTTACCAAGCCGTCGCTGGGGATCCGTGAAGGGATGCTGGCCTACAGCCAGATGATTGCCGATAAGGTCCGCGCGGCCTCCCGAGCAAAACTGCATGCGCGCGGCGCGCAGCCTGCGCCGGTGATGCTGAAAGCGGGGCCGTTGCTGAGCAGTGAAAAGCTGATCGCCATTGGCGCTTCAACCGGCGGAACCGAAGCGATTCGCCATGTGCTGCAGCCGTTACCGGCGACCAGCCCGGCACTGTTGATTACTCAGCATATGCCACCCGGCTTCACCCGTTCATTTGCCGAGCGCCTGAACAAGCTCTGTCAGATCACGGTGAAAGAAGCGGAAGATGGTGAGCGTATTCTGCCAGGCCACGCGTACATCGCGCCGGGTGCCATGCACCTTGAGCTGGTGCGCAGCGGGGCGAACTATCAGGTCAAACTGAACGAAGGACCGCCGGTCAATCGTCATAAACCGTCGGTCGACGTCTTATTTAAGTCGGTGGCGCAGTATGCCGGTCGTAACGCCGTCGGGGTGATCCTGACCGGTATGGGTAACGACGGTGCCGCCGGATTGCTGGCGATGAACAAGGCAGGTGCCTGGACCATCGCCCAGAACGAAGCAAGTTGTGTGGTATTTGGCATGCCAAGAGAGGCAATCGCCCTCGGGGGAGCCAGTGAAGTGGTGGATCTTCACCAAATCAGTCAGCACATGCTGGCCAAAATTAGCGCCGGACAGGCATTACGTATTTAACGCAGCGCCCGTCCAGCGGGCTACAAAAAAACGGGAGTGGGTATGGTTGATAAAAATATGCGGTTTCTGGTGGTCGACGACTTCAACACGATGCGTCGTATCGTCCGTAACCTGTTAAAAGAACTCGGCTTCAACAACGTTGAAGAAGCTGAAGATGGTGTGGATGCGCTGCACAAGCTGCGTGCCGGTGGATTTGATTTCGTGGTGTCTGACTGGAACATGCCCAACATGGACGGTCTGGAACTGCTGAAGACCATCCGTGCCGATGCGGCTATGGCCAAGTTACCGGTGTTGATGGTCACGGCGGAAGCCAAAAAAGAGAACATTATTGCGGCTGCTCAGGCTGGTGCCAGCGGCTACGTCGTTAAACCTTTTACAGCAGCGACCCTTGAAGAGAAGTTAGGCAAAATCTTCGAAAAGCTGGGTATGTAAGGAGCCGAGATGAGCACACTTCCGACACCAAATGTTGATGCGGCTTCTGCCAACGACATTATCTCCCGAATTGGTTCGCTGACGCGGATGTTGCGCGACAGCCTGCGTGAATTGGGACTGGATCAAGCTATTGCTGAAGCGGCGGAAGCAATTCCGGATGCCCGCGACCGCCTGGATTACGTAGTGCAAATGACCGCTCAGGCGGCAGAACGCGCGTTGAACTGCGTGGAAGCTTCACAGCCACGTCAGACGCTGATGGAAGATGGAGCGAAGGCGCTGAAAGGCCGTTGGGATGAATGGTTTGAAAATCCTATCGAACTGGCGGATGCCCGCTCTCTGGTTTCGGATACCCGTGGCTATCTGCAGTCTGTGCCTGAACACACCTCTTTCACCAACGCACAGTTGATGGAAATCATGATGGCACAGGATTTCCAGGACCTGACCGGTCAGGTGATCAAGCGCATGATGGACGTTATCCAGGAAATCGAGCGCCAGCTGTTAATGGTGCTGCTGGATAACATGCCAGAACAGGCTTCCCGTCCGAAGAAGGATGTGGACAGCTTGCTCAATGGTCCGCAGATTAACGGTACCGCGCCTGGCGTGGTAGCGAATCAGGATCAGGTGGACGATTTACTGGACAGCCTCGGGTTTTAAGCTTGTCTGTGACAGGAGCTGGCGCCCGCCAGCTCCTGCTATTTTTACCATCCCGCAAATAACCCCCATTTTACGCGTTTACTCGCGGCATTATCCCTGCGCCAATTTGGCATGCTGGCACCTGAAATTCCGTACTGAAGGTAAGCTGCCGTGGCCGGAGACAGCGAAGAGGAAAAGACCGAATCCGCAACCCCCCACCGAATAGAAAAAGCACGAGAAGAAGGGCAAATTCCGCGTTCGCGCGAGCTGACCTCCGTGCTGATGTTGGTGGCGGGACTGAGTATTTTGTGGATCACCGGGGCGACAATGGCACGAAAAATCGGCGCGCTGCTGGCCGATGGGCTCAAATTCAACCATTCCGTGGTCAGCGACACCAGCCAGATGCTGCATTTACTGGGCAACCTGGTGCAGCAGGGGATCTTCACGCTGATCCCGATGATGGCCGGTTTAGTGCTGGTGGCGATTGCCGCACCGATGCTGCTGGGCGGCGTGGTCATCAGCGGTAAAGCCATTAAGTTTGATGTTGGCAAGATGAACCCGATTAAGGGCATCGGCAAACTGTTCTCCGGCCAGACGGCTGCAGAGCTGTTGAAGTCGGTGCTGAAGGCGATTCTGGTCGGCTGCGTCACCTG
Source organism: Erwinia billingiae Eb661 (assembly GCF_000196615.1). Lineage (NCBI taxonomy): Bacteria > Pseudomonadati > Pseudomonadota > Gammaproteobacteria > Enterobacterales > Erwiniaceae > Erwinia > Erwinia billingiae. The sequence goes on along the minus strand of NC_014306.1, from coordinate 2,845,475 downwards.
GCTGTATATCCGTCATCACTGGCCCGATATGCTGCGACTGATCAGCGAATCACCATATAACGCCTTAGCCAATTCGTTAAATATGATTGCGATGTGTAGCGTGCTGGTGGTGTTTGGACTGTCGCCGATGGTGATGTTTGACGTGTTCTGGCAGCTGTACAGTTATTTCAAGGGCCTGCGCATGACGCGCCAGGATATCCGCGATGAGTACAAGCAGCAGGAAGGTGACCCGCACGTGAAGGGCCGCATTCGTCAGCAGATGCGCGCCGCCGCCCGCCGACGCATGATGGCGGATGTGCCAAAGGCCGACGTGATCGTCACCAACCCGACGCACTATTCCGTGGCCTTACAGTACGACGAACGCAAGATGAGCGCGCCGAAAGTGGTGGCGAAAGGGGCCGGCGAGATTGCCCTGCGCATCCGTGAGTTGGGCAAAGAACACCGCATTCCGATTTTAGAAGCACCGCCGCTGGCGCGTGCCTTATACCGACACAGTGAGATTGGTCAGCATATTCCGGGAACGTTATATGCCGCCGTCGCAGAAGTGTTGGCCTGGGTTTGGCAACTCCGTCGCTGGAAGCTGGAGGGTGGCCTGGCCCCGAAAAAACCTGACAATTTAACCGTCCCGGAAGGACTGGATATTGTCATAAGAGATGAAGACTAATGGCGAATCTGGCCGCAATATTACGGTTACCGAATTTTAAAGATACCCAATGGCAGGTGATGGCCGGGCCGGTATTGATTCTGATGATCCTGTCGATGATGGTGCTGCCGCTGCCGCCCTTCATTCTGGATCTGCTGTTCACCTTTAATATTGCGCTGTCGATCATGGTGCTTCTGGTGGCGATGTTCACCCAGAAAACGCTGGAGTTCGCCGCTTTCCCTACCATTTTGCTGTTCTCAACGTTACTGCGCCTGGCGCTGAACGTTGCCTCAACCCGTATCATTTTGATGGAAGGCCACACCGGAGCTGGTGCGGCTGGACAGGTGGTTGAAGCCTTCGGTCACTTCCTGGTGGGCGGTAACTTCGCCATCGGTATCGTGGTGTTTATCATCCTGGTGATCATCAACTTTATGGTTATCACCAAGGGTGCGGGCCGTATCGCCGAAGTGGGCGCGCGTTTCGTGCTTGACGGCATGCCCGGCAAACAGATGGCCATCGACGCCGACCTTAACGCCGGCCTGATTGGCGAAGAAGAAGCGAAAAAACGCCGTTCTGATGTGACCCAGGAAGCCGACTTCTACGGTTCAATGGACGGTGCGAGTAAGTTCGTTCGTGGTGATGCCATCGCCGGTATCATGATCATGGTGATTAACGTGGTCGGCGGACTGTTAGTCGGCGTTATCCAGCACGGGATGGACGTGGGGCACGCGGCGGAAAGCTACACGCTGCTGACCATCGGTGATGGACTGGTTGCACAGATCCCGGCGTTGGTGATCTCAACCGCAGCAGGTGTGATCGTCACCCGCGTCGGCACCGATCAGGATGTTGGCGAGCAGATGGTCACCCAGCTGTTCAAAAACCCGCGCGTCATGATGCTGAGTGCCGGCGTTCTGGGCCTGTTAGGCCTGGTGCCGGGCATGCCAAACCTGGTGTTCCTGCTGTTCACCGCCGCCTTGCTGGGTCTCGCCTGGTATCTGCGCGGTAAAGAGACCAAACCGAAGGCGGCAGCCCCGGCGCCAACCAAACAGGTTGAAGCCTCTTCCAATACCGAAGCCTCCTGGGGCGATGTGCAGCTGGAAGATTCGCTGGGCATGGAAGTCGGTTACCGTCTGATCCCGATGGTCGACCATCAGCAGGATGGTGAGCTGCTGGGCCGTATCCGCAGTATCCGTAAAAAATTCGCTCAGGAGATGGGCTTCCTGCCGCCGGTGGTGCATATCCGTGACAACATGGATCTGCCGCCTGCGCGCTACCGTATCCTGATGAAAGGCGTCGAAATTGGCAGTGGCGATGCCTATCCTGGCCGCTGGATGGCGATTAACCCTGGCACCGCCGCCGGCACGCTGCCGGGCGAACCGACCGTCGATCCGGCGTTTGGTCTGGCAGCCACCTGGATTGACAGTGCGCTGAAAGAGCAGGCGCAAATCCAGGGCTTTACCGTGGTGGAAGCCAGTACCGTGGTGGCAACACACCTTAACCACCTGATTGGTCAGTACGCCAGCGAGCTGTTTGGCCGTCAGGAATCGCAGCAGCTGCTGGATCGCGTGACCCAGGAGATGCCAAAGCTGACCGAAGATTTGATCCCAGGGGTGATTTCCCTGACCACGCTGCATAAGGTGCTGCAAAACCTGCTGGCCGAGCGCGTTTCAATCCGTGATATGCGCACCATTATCGAGACGCTGGCGGAGCATGCTGCGGTACAAACCGATCCGCATGAGCTGACGTCGGTGGTTCGCGTTGCACTGGGCCGCGCCATTACCCAGCAGTGGTTCCCGGGTACCGGTGAAGTGCAGGTGATTGGGCTGGATACCACCCTTGAACGTCTGTTGCTGCAGGCGCTGCAGGGCGGTGGCGGACTCGAGCCGGGCCTGGCGGATCGTCTGATGGCGCAGGCGCAGGGCGCGCTGGATCATCAGGAATCATTAGGCGCACCGCCGGTGCTGCTGGTTAACCATCCGCTGCGTGCATTGCTGGCCCGCTTCCTGCGCCGCAATATGCCGCAGCTGATGGTGATCTCGAATCTGGAATTGAGCGATAACCGTAATATCCGCATGACGTCGACCATTGGAGGCCACTGATGAAAATGCTATTACTGCTGCTCTGTTTTCCGGGCGTTGTCCTGGCCGCCGGCGGTGCCTGGCAGGCCAGCTCGATCGGGCCTGGCCTGCAAAATCGCGGGATGCAGGCGGCATCTCCGGCGCTGACCGCTTCCGAAGCGGTGGACGGTTCGATCACCGAAGTGGCCTGGCGCTATGTGGTTAACGGCCCGGTGCCTTCAGGCATGATGGTGCACCTGTGTGCCGAAACCCGCTGTGTGGCGCTCGACGGTGCCAGTGGCGCAACCCGCGGCCTGAGCAATCTTGCCGCTAACCAGAGCCTGCATTTTGTCTACGGCGTGCAGGGGAAAGGGCGACTAAACAAGGATCTGCGGGTGATCAGCAATCAGGTGATGGTCAACTACCACTGATTGCTGAACGGCAGGATCAAAAAAGGGGACGATTACGCATCGTCCCCTTTTTTATTGCCGCGTCGGCGGTTACATTCTTTCTACCGTATCGATACCCAGCGTATCCAGACCCTGTTTCAGGGTTTTCGCCGTTAACAGCGCCAGCTTCAGGCGGCTCTGTTTGGTGGCTTCATCGTCGGCGGTCAGAATCGGGCAGTGCTCGTAGAAGCCAGAGAACAGGCCGGCCAGATCGTACAGATACGCACACATCACGTGTGGCGTACCGTCACGGGCAACCTGGGTGATGGTTTCTTCGAACTGCAGCAAACGCACCGCCAGCGCCGCTTCACGATCTTCAACGATTTGCGCGTTGCCGGTGACGCCAGTCTCATCAATCCCCGCCTTACGGAATACCGACAGCACACGGGTATAGGCATACTGCATATACGGCGCGGTGTTGCCCTCGAAGGCCAGCATGTTGTCCCAGTCGAAGATGTAATCGGTGGTACGGCTTTTGGACAGGTCGGCATACTTGATCGCGCCGATACCGACGCTGTTCGCCAGCGCCTTCAGCTCGTCGGCAGGCATGTCCGGGTTCTTCTCGCCAACCAGCTTAGTGGCACGCTCGACCGCTTCGTCCAGCAGGTCGGACAGCTTGATGGTGCCGCCCGCGCGAGTTTTGAACGGCTTACCGTCTTTGCCCAGCATCATGCCAAAGGCATGGTGTTCTAACGGCACCGACTCAGGCACGTAACCGGCTTTACGCACGATGGTCCACGCCTGCATCAGGTGCTGATGCTGACGGCAATCGATGTAATACAGCACGCGGTCCGCCTTGAGGGTTTCATAACGGTATTTCGCACAGGCGATATCGGTGGTGGTATAGAGGTAGCCGCCATCCTTTTTCTTGATGATCACACCCATCGGGTCGCCATCTTTGTTCTTGTACTCGTCAAGGAACACCACGGTGGCGCCTTCACTTTGCACCGCCAGACCTTTGGCCGTCAGATCGGCGACGATGCCCGGCAGCATATCGTTGTACAGGCTTTCACCCATCACGTCTTTGCGGCTCAGCGTCACGTTCATGCGGTCATAAATGATCTGGTTCTGCGCCATGGTGATATCGACCAGCTTCTTCCACATGGTGCGGCAATATTCGTCGCCACCCTGCAGCTTAACCACATAGCCACGCGCGCGCTCGGCGAAGGCCGGATCTTCATCATAGGTGCGCTTCGCTTCGCGGTAGAACACTTCCAGATCCGCCAGCGCGTGCTCTTCGTGATGCTCGTTCTGCTGTTTCTCCAGGAAGGCGATCAGCATGCCGAACTGGGTGCCCCAGTCACCGACGTGGTTTGCGCGGATCACGTTGTGGCCGAGGAATTCCAGCGTACGCACCGCCGCGTCACCGATGATGGTGGAGCGGACGTGACCGACGTGCATCTCTTTCGCCACGTTTGGCGCGGAGTAGTCAATCACCACGGTTTGGGGTGCCACCGGCGCAACACCGAGGCGCGGCGCGGCGGTAACTGCATCCACCTGCGCGGACAGCCACTGCTTGTCGAGGAACAGGTTGATAAAGCCGGGACCGGCAATTTCTACTTTGCTGGCAATGCCGGTCAAATCGAGATGCTTAAGGACTTCTTCCGCCAGTTGTCGGGGCGCCATACCCAGCTTCTTGGCCACTGCCATGATGCCGTTCGCCTGGTAGTCACCAAACTGCACTTTGGCTGATTGTCTTACCTGCGGTTCGCAGTCGGCCGGAGCCCCTGCTGCGATCATCGCCTGACTGACTTTTTCTGAGAGAAGAGCCTGAATATTCACCGGGTTACCTTATATGCTAAAAAGCCTGCGTCGGGGCAAGCCATCATGCTGAACGACGCCAGGCCACAGAGCGATCTGTTGTACACTGGCACCGTCAAAAAAGAAGGGGAAAAGTATACTGCATTTCAGGCGGAGTTATCCAGGAACCTGATCATCGGAAGATGACGTGAGGGCGGCGGGAAACAGTGCGGTGACTGTTTCCCGCCAAAGTATTCAGGAACGGCGACGGGCTACGCGGTGAGGGCGATGCGGGCTGGCAACGGTGCTTTTATCGTTACGTACCTTCCAATGGCGGGCCAATGCAAACCCCATCATCGCAATCAGCACTGCAACTAAAATATACATAAGCATTATGCTTTTTCCTTGTGTGAGGGTGGGAACAAATCTATAAGAATCCACAATACCCTACAACGTCCCGACAGGGATTTAGGAATAGTCGCATTGTATAAATTTAACTAAACTAAAACAGAAAGTTAAAAGACATTTTCTAAATAATACGCTGGTCCTGAACCAGCTAAAACTGAGTATTTGCGTTAAATATCGTTATTAATAGGTACATTAATCCATAAAAATGCACTATTCATAACATTGGCTGGTCCGGTAATGAGACGGCGTCGCAAACCAATGATTAAGTAAACTACAGTAAGGAGGCCGAATGGCGCTGTTTTCGGGTAAAAATGCAGAAGAATTAAACGATTTGTCTAATGATTTACCCCGTTTTTTACACTCTCTTTACCAATTAGCGGATCGATTAGAACTGGATTTGGCGCAGCTTGAGGTTGACCACATTGCCGTGCGTTGTAACCAGAACACCACCGCAGCGCGCTGGAAATCTGGCTTTATGCAGCATGGCGTGCTGTTTTCGGAAAAAGAAATCAACGGACGTCCTGTGGCCCTTTTTGAACTGGAGTCGCCGCTGTCGGTTGGACCCTGGAAGATAAGCGTTATTGAACTACCGTGGCCAGGAAATCGCCTGTATCGCCATGAAGGATGGGAGCATATCGAAGTGGTGTTGCGGGGTGATCCTGACGAACTGGGGTCGCGCGCGTTGGCGCTGTGCTCTGATGCAGGGCTGATTCAGCAAGGAATTTCCATCAAAAGCAGTGCGCCAAAGGGCGAAGGGGAACGTCTTCCCAATCCCACGCTGGCAATCAGTGACGGTTCGGTCACCATCAAGTTCCATCCCTGGAGCCTGAAAGAGGTGGTCGAAAGCGAGTTATGACAGGTTAAGACGCGGCAGGGTGCGCACGGCATTTTCCATGCGTCGGAGGGCTTCGTGGATAAAGTCGCGCGGGCAGCCGAAGTTCAGGCGCACGTAACCGTCGTCGCCAAAGTCACGGCCTGGTGAAAAGCCCAGTCCGTGACGTTCAAAAAACAGCGCCGGACTGGCGGCCTTCAGCTGACTGGCATCAATCCACGCCAGGTAGGTGGCTTCCGGTGCCACCATCGACAGGCCGGGTATGGCATTGACGCGCTGCGTCAGCAGGTCCCGCGTCTCCCGCAGATAGGCCAGCTGCTCATCCAGCCACGGCTGTCCGTCACGCCAGGCCGCCGTCGCGGCAACATACGAAAGAATATCCACGCCCGGCACCAGTCCCTGACGTTGTCGGGTGAAACGCTTGCGCAACTCCCTGTCCGGAATGATCGCCACTGAAGCACCCAATCCGGCAATATTGAAGGTCTTGGACGGGGAAATCAGCGTGACAGAGCGCCGTTCGGCATCCTCATTCAGCGAGGCAAAAGGAATATGCTGCACGCCGGGCTCCAGCAGCAGGTCGCAATGGATTTCATCTGAACAGACAATCAGATCGTGGCGCTGGGCAAACCGCCACTGCTCCAGCAACTCCTCGCGACGATACACCGTGCCGCCCGGATTTTGCGGGTTACACAGCATCAGCAGCTTCTCATTGCCAGTCATTTGTGGCTCTAACGCCGCCAGGTCCATCACCCAACGTTCCTCTTCCAGACGAAGCTGGGCATTGAGTTGGCTACGGCTGGCATTGGAGGCGGCTGAACGGAACGGCGGATAGATCGGGGTAGGGGCGATGGTGCCCTGATGCGCTTCAGTAAATGCACGCACCGCAAGATTTAAGCCGGTGACCACGCCGGGCAGGAACACCAACCATTCATGTTTTATCGCCCACTGATACCTTTCAGCCATGCGGGCAATAATCACGTCAATCAGTTCGGAGGGCGGATTGCCGTAACCAAAAACGCCGTGCTCAACGCGCTGCGTCAGGGCATCAATAATACACTGCGGGGAACGGAAGTCGGTGTCGGCAACCCACAGCGGGAGGATATCCTGATCACCATATTTTTGCCATTTGAGACTATCGCTGTGACGGCGATCGATCCGTTCATTAAAATTGGATGCCATGTTAGTGATTCCCGTTAATATTAAATCGAAGTTATTGAGTCAGACTAAACACCTGCAAAGATTTTCACAACCAGCCAGCAGTCATTAACAGGAGGATGGGATGCTAAAACTGGAAGTATGCTGCTATGGAGTCGATTGTGCTTTGACTGCTGAACAAGCCGGAGCCGATCGGGTTGAATTATGTGCTGCACCGGCCGAGGGTGGGTTAACCCCGTCCGCCGGCAGCCTTAAACTGGCGCGTGAAAAGCTGACGCTGCCCGTCCACCCCATTGTTCGCCCACGCGGCGGCGATTTTTGCTTCTCAGCCAACGAATTTAATGAGATAAAATCAGACGTCGCGCTGATCCGCGAACTGGGCTTTCCGGGCGTGGTGGTCGGCGTGCTGGATGTTGATGGCCACATTGACCTGCCAAGGATGAAACAGATTATGGCGCTGTGCGATGGCATGGCGGTCACCTTCCATCGGGCCTTCGATCTGTGCCACAGCCCGCTGATGGCCCTGCAGCAACTGACCGACCTTGGCGTGGCGCGCATCCTTACCTCAGGACAGCAACAGAGTGCCGAAAGCGGATTATCGCTGCTCAAGGAACTTAACCGAATGACGCGCGGTCCAATCATTATGGCTGGGGCGGGCGTCCGCCTCGGCAATTTGCAGAAGTTCATTGATGCAGGTCTGAGCGAAATACACAGCTCGGCCAGCCAGAGAGTGGCCTCGCCGATGCGCTACCGTAAAGCCGGTGTCTCTATGAGTTCTGTGACAGAAACCGATGAATTCAGTCGCACCTGTGTGGACAGTGATATGGTCGAAGCGATGAAAGTCGCGCTGTCGCTCAGTCCCCCGGTGCGAGTTGCCTGACCCGATTTTGCCGCGCAGCACGCCACTAAACGACGTGATGTTTGCAAGTACCAAGCCCCATCGTTTTGGTGGGGCTTTTTTTCACCCCAAACTGCCCGCAAGGCAGAAATTCCCCTTACACTTAGGCTATTCCTTTCCTCTTTGACGAGATTGTTCATGAAAATCATCATGCTGGGCGCAGGGTGTTTTATGTTGTGGGCAGGCGTCTCGGCCGCGTATGCCGCAGAGAGCTGTCCTGCGCAGGCGAAGCAGATCAATGACAGCAACAGCCTGGTGCTGCTGGGTGGCACCGCCAAAGGGCCGATCAAGCAGGTGGTGGTTGGCGAGTTTGGTAAGGACGTCAATCAGCAGAAACGCATTCTGGGCCAGTTCGATCGCTGTGGCGCGTTGCTCAGGGCGGACATCAGCTATGACAAGAGCGAAGGCAACATGATGCTGCGGATGGTGCAGAATATCGCCCGGGTTAACAGCGGCTGGCAGTCGGTGTATGACATGTCGGTGTTCATGATCAAAGACGGCCAGCCGGTGGAAGTGAATCGCAAACAGGGCACCGTAAACTATCTGATCGGCAACAAGGGTACTATCACCAGTTCAACCGATGCCTTTTTACTGAAGGGCGAGAAGGGCTTCACCGAAACCACCAACAGCTTTGATTCCCGTCTGCGGTTGATCAAAAGCGTGGCCAGAGGCTCCGACGAGCAGGCTAACGGTGTGTTTCGCTATCAGTGGAACAATAAGAACCAGTTAGTCAACTCCAGCTCCGGCAACAGCAAAATGAGCTGGTCGTATGATAAGCAGGATCGCGAGCAGCGTTTGCTGACGCTGACCCATTCCGCCAACAGCGATTTGACCTCGGTTGATGAGTGTCAGCTGTGGGACGATCGGGGGAACTGTACCTTAAGCTACGCCCATGAGAAGGAAGTGTTTCCGCAGGGCGAAATTAACCGCCATATCAGCGCCGCCTACCGGTTTGAATACTGGGAGAAGTAACAAGTAATAAAAAAGGCGGCGTGAGGATCCCGCCGCCTTGTTACAGGGTGAGGTGACGCGATTATTTCACCGTCAGGCTAAAAGCATCCACCGCCAGAATGGCACTGGCAATATCTTCCGCACTCAGATTCGTGTTGAGGTTTTTCAGCGTATCGCCTTCGCTGTTGGCCAGCGCGCCGACTTTCACCAGGTTTTCCCAGCTCTCCTTCTCCAGATGCAACTCTTTCAGCGTGGTTGGCATGTTAATTGAGCGGTAGAAGCGGATATAGCGCGCGATCTCTTCATCCGGACGCTGCTCCAGCACCATCTGCGTCAGCGTGCCGTAGGCCACTTTCTCGCCGTGCGTCAGGTGATGAATATCGCCGTCGATGGCGGTGAAGCCATTATGGATCGCGTGCGCGCCGGCCAGACCGGCGTTTTCAAAGCCCAGTCCTGACAGCAGGGTATTGGCTTCGACCACCGCTTCCACCGCAGGCGTTACCACTTTTTTCTCCACCGCCTGATAGGCGCTGTAACCGTAGGTCAGCAGCGTTTTTTCACAGGCTTCCGCAATCGCCATACCGGCAATGGTCGGATCGCCACCCACCATCGATTTGCTGTGAGAGCGTTTCACCGCCTGCGCTTCCACAAAGGTGGCCAGGCCGTCGGCGATGCCGGAAGCAAACAGGCGAACCGGCGCACGGGCGCACACCTGCGTATCGACCAGCACCAGGTCTGGGTTTTTGCTGTAGAAGCGATAGCTTTCGAATACGCCGGTATCGGAATAGATCACCGAAAGGGCGCTACAAGGCGCATCGGTTGAGGCGATGGTCGGGACAATCACCACCGGCTGTTTCAGTTCATCGGCCACGGCTTTGACGGTATCCAGCGTTTTGCCGCCGCCCAGACCAATCACCAGGCTTGCACCGCCTTGTTTAGCCAGTGCCGCCAGCCGGCTGATTTCGTTGCTGGACGCTTCGCCGTTAAACTGCTGATAGTGAAACTCAATATTGTGTTCGTTAAGGGAAGCCTGTGCTTCTTTACCAATCAGCCCCCAGACAATCTCATCGGCAACCACAAAGGCGTTATTGCCAAGCTCTGCGACGTACTCGCCTAGCTGGGCTAACACACCCGCACCCTGGACATATTTCCGCGGTGAAGAGAAAACGAATTTACTCATGTGGGACTCCTTTCAGTGAAATGAAACAGATGTCTGACTGCGCCAGTGTGAACCCTAAGGGGTGACAGGGTTTGTTAAAAAACGGCATAACGTAAAAAATTCACATTCTCATTTGTTGCGCCAGGTGATTGATTTCCGCCCACGAAAGGATTGATTGTGGTGAGGATGTCGCTAGAATATGAATTTCCTGTTAAGGACCCTGCCATGACCGCTTCACTGCTGACCTTTCTGTTCGCCATCATCATTCTGACGCTGACACCCGGATTCGATACCGCGCTGATCCTGCGCACGTCTGCCGCCAACGGCTGGAAAAAAGCCGTCATCACCAGTATGGGGATCAATACCGGCTGTATGGCGTGGGGCGCCGCGGTGGGCCTGGGATTAGGGGCGCTGCTGCTGGCCTCTGAGATGGCTTACAACATTCTTAAGCTGGTGGGTGCCGCCTATTTGCTGTGGTTAGGCGTAGGGTTACTGCTGAAGCCGCGTTCCCATTTTCATACTGATGTGGCCGTCAGCAAAAAGCAGAGCGGCTATGGTGCCGTCTATATGCGTGGATTTCTGGGGAATATGCTGAATCCGAAGGTGGGGGTGTTTTACGTCTCTTTCCTGCCGCAGTTTATTCCCGCGGGGGGTTCCGTCGCGCTGTGGAGTATCGGCCTGGCGTTTATCCATGTGATGGTTGGCACATTGTGGAACGCCGTGCTGATTGCCTCGACGCACTATTTTGCCGAAAAGCTGCGTCGCCCGGCGGTGATGAAGATGATGGATCGTCTGACCGGCTGCGTGTTTCTTGGCTTTGCCGCGAAGCTGGCGATGTCGCGGCGGTAACGGTGCTGCGAAGTAAGGCGCAGAGGTCAACACCGCTGCGGTGTTGACCTCTGCTGAGACCGTTGAGCGTGACGGTGGTTAAGGCTTGCGCGCCACCAGAACCGCGCGCAGCGGTGCCGGATAACCCTCAATGGTTTTCGTCGCATCGTTGGGGTCAAGGAACTCGGCCAGTGATTCGCTGGTCATCCAGTCGGTGCGGCGCTGTTCGTCGGTGCTGGTGACCGAATAGTCCGCAATCCGCACGTCTTCAAAGCCACACTTCTCCAGCCAGTTTTTTAAGGCACCGGTGGTAGGCAGGAAATAGATGTTACGCATCTGCGCATAGCGCTCGCCCGGCACCAGCACTTCCTGGTCGCCACCTTCAATCACCAGCGTTTCCAGCACCAGTTCGCCACCGCTGACCAGCTGATTTTTTAACTGGTAGAGGTGATCGAGCGGCGAACGGCGGTGATAGAGCACCCCCATCGAAAACACGGTATCAAAGGCTTTCAGCTCCGGAAGTTGCTCAATCCCCAGCGGCAACAAATGGGCGCGCTGATCGTCGCCCAACAGCTTGCGCACTGCTTCAAACTGGCACAGGAACAGCTGCATCGGATCGATGCCGACCACCAGTCTGGCACCCGCACCCAGCATCCGCCACATGTGATAGCCGCTGCCGCAACCGACATCCAGCACCGTTCTGCCCGCCATCGGCGAAATATGCGGCAACACGCGGTCCCACTTCCAGTCTGAACGCCATTCGGTATCAATGTGCACGCCGTATAACGAATACGGCCCTTTGCGCCACGGCATCAGATTTCTTAACAGCTTCTCAATACCGCCGCGCTGACGATCGGTCAGATGGCTGGCATCGGCGGTGACGCTGTGCAGTAAATCCAGCGTCTCCGGTTGCAGAGCCGGAAGGTACTCAACGGCACGATCCCAGTTCTTGAAATGGCCATGCAACTGCTCGCGCTGCCAGTTGGCAATCTGCGCGGGCAGGGTTTCTAACCAGTGAGAGAGAAGCGGGTGTTTTGCTATTAACTGGTAAAAATTACCGAAATCCATCAGACCGAACCTGCTTTAAGCGCTATCAACGAGCCAAAATTAAAACACTGGAACCATAACTCAGCGTGTTCAAACCCTGCGGTGCGCAGGCGCGCTTTGTGCGTTTCCACGCTGTCCGTCAGCATCACGTTTTCCAGCATGCTGCGCTTCTGGCTGATTTCCAGCTCGCTGTAGCCATTGGCCCGCTTGAAATCGTGGTGCATGTTGAACAACAGCTCACCGACATCCGCATCCGCAAAGCTGAACTTCTCGGACAACACCAATGCGCCGCCGGGACGAAGCCCTTTCCAGACGGTATTCAGCAGCTGCTGGCGCTCGTCGGGTTCCAGAAATTGCAGCGTGAAATTCAATACCACCATCGAGGCATTCTCAATGTTGATGTCACGAATATCGGCTTCAATCACGTCTACCGGCGTGTCCGCACGGAAGGCATCAATATGACGACGGCAACGCTCAACCATCGCCGGCGAGTTATCCACCGAGATGATTTTGCAGCCTTCGGCTTTGATGTTGCGGCGCACGGAAAGCGTGGCCGCCCCCAGCGAACAGCCCAGATCGTAAACCTGGGTGTGGGGCTGCACAAAACGCTCGGCCAGCATGCCGATCATCGAAATAATATTTGAATAACCCGGCACCGAGCGCTGGATCATATCAGGGAAAACTTCTGCAACGCGCTCGTCAAACGTCCAGTCACCCAGTTTGGCAATTGGCGCGGAGAACAACGTATCGCGGTTAGGCATAGTGGTCAGTCCGGGAGAAAAACGGAAAGGCGCTATTTTGGCAGAAAGCGGCGCGGGCTGCACCCTTTCTGCCACGGTTGCCGGGCAGGAAGGTGAAAAAATTGCGGCAGAGAGATTAATGCAGGGTCAGAACCAGGTCCCACGGCAGGTAGATCAGATTCAGGATAATCATTCCCAGCAGCGAAAGCAGGGTGATGATCATGCCGTTTTTACGCCACAAAATGGTGCTGGTACGCATACCGTAGGCATGCAGCAGACGGCCAAGGAAGAAAAATAAGCCCACCAGATGCAGCATCCAGATATCGGCGCCGTTCATCTCCATCAACACCAGCAGCAGTGCCGCCAGCGGAATATATTCTACCGCGTTGCCGTGAATACGAATGGCGGTCTGAAGTTCATAAAAACCGCCGTCACCGTGAGAAACACGGTACAGGCGTCGAAGACGAACCACATCAAGCGAAAACTTGATAATGAAAAGTGCTCCTAGCACGACATACAGGGCGCTGACCATCCCGACTCCCAAAGGCACAAATATTTTAAGGCGTCATCATAGCCGTGAAAACCCGGACTGTCAGTGCGTTACCCCTACAGTTAAAGAATTATCTTACGAATTAGCTCAGAATAACTGGTCCTGTTGCGGCCAGTTGGGCGGATCGCCAACGGCGGGTATTGCTTGCTGTAGCGCACTCCACAGATGCAAAACCAGTTCCGGTGCAAACGCGATATCCGGCGTGTGGATAAACAGCCAGGGTTGGCCCTGTTCCTGCCACTGCGGCAACTTGCTGAGCCAGGACTGGAACCATTTGAGATTGGCGTCCGCATCGTCACCGCCGATAAACCGCACCATCGGCCGATCTGCGGTCATCACCGCATGCACCGGCAGCTGAGGCTTTTTGCGCTGCGCGTCAATAATCGCGGCATTGCTGGGTTTTGCGGAGTGTACGCCACGGGTATCGAGGATCACCCGGTTAACGCCTCGCTGATGTAAACCGCGATTAAGCTCGCGCTCAGCCTCGCCTTTGGCAAAAAAATCCGCATGACGCACTTCGACGCCATAACTGAAGCTGTCCGGCAAGCCATCGAGAAAGGCCCACAGCGTGGGCAAATCGGCGGGGCTGAACGCGGCCGGAAGCTGAAGCCAGTACTGGCCGAGGCGGGCAGCCAGCGGTTCCATCAGAGCAAAAAACTCGGCCGTTAAATCGCCGCAGTTCTTCAGGGCAGCCTGGTGGCTGATGGTCGCCGGGAATTTAAAGCAAAAGCGAAACTCATCGTGGGTCATAGCCTGCCAGCGCTGCACGATTTCAGGTCGGGGCAGGGCATAAAGCGTGGTATTGCCCTCAACGCAGTTAAAGTGCTGTGCGTAGTCGGTAAGGGTGGTCATACCCAGTTTTTTCCACTGAGGATGCTGCCATTGTGGCAATCCAAGGTAAAAAGGCTTCATCGGCTGTCCCTGATTGACGGTCTGGCCTGAAATGTAGCGAGCGAAAGGAGGGAGTGCAAGGCGAAGTGCCGGAGAACCAACCCGGCAATCGCATCAGCGAGCGCCGGGCTGACGGGGTTACAGTGCGGAGATGATCTCGGCGGACTGACGAACGCGACCCAGGCGCGGGAAGATATTTTTGAAGCTACCTTCGTGTTCTTCGGTGCTGCCGGCGCTGCAGATGTCTTCTGCAACAATCAGGTTGAAGCCCAGCTCCCACGCGTTACGCGCGGTGGATTCCACCCCGATATTGGTGGAGATGCCGCCCAGCACGATGGTGTCGATACCACGACGACGCAGTTGCAGCTCCAGATCGGTACCGTAGAACGCGCCCCACTGATGCTTGGTCACTTCGATATCGCTGTCTTTCTTGCCCAGCGCTGCCGGATACACCCACCAGTTCTCCGGCAGTCCGCCGCTGTGGCTGGCATCGACCGGTTGCTTTGGCGCATCGCCAAAGTCTTTTGCCCAACCAACACGCACCAGAATGACGGGTGAGATGGCGGCACGGAACTTTTCAGCCAGCACCGCTGAACGGGCAACCACATCAGACGCTGCGTGTGGGCCGCCAGCGAAAGGCAGAATACCTTCCTGCAAATCGATCAGTACCAGTGCCGTTTTTGCAGCATTTAATTCCAACATAGTTTCTCCGGTGAAAGGGGGGAAATCATTGAGAATACAAGCAATCTGATTTTATACGCGACAACAACAATGTTCGGAAAGGGTGAAATTTGTTAGCTTTTGTGAGTAGCCGGCAGATTGTGAACAAATTTGCCGCGAAACGACGCGCCTGATGCGCTCACGGCTCTTATCGTGCCGGGCTTTTTCCATTATAATGGCCGCCTTTTTTCGCGGCAGCAGACTTTATGTTGCGGCGATGCGGCGAAGTTTAAAGGATATCGTTATGCGTACTGATTATTGCGGACAGATCAACCTGTCTCACGTAGGCCAACAAGTGACACTCTGCGGTTGGGTCAATCGCCGCCGCGACCTGGGTAGCCTGATCTTCATTGATATGCGTGACCGTGAAGGCATCGTGCAGGTCTTTTTCGATCCGGACCGTCAGGAAGCCTTCAAGCTGGCCTCTGAACTGCGTAACGAATTTTGCATTCAGCTTACGGGCACCGTCCGTGCCCGTGACGACAAAAATAAAAACAGCGATATGGCCACCGGTGAAGTCGAAATTTTCGCCACCGATCTGACCATCATCA
The DNA here is from genome assembly GCF_000196615.1 of Erwinia billingiae Eb661. Taxonomy (NCBI): domain Bacteria; kingdom Pseudomonadati; phylum Pseudomonadota; class Gammaproteobacteria; order Enterobacterales; family Erwiniaceae; genus Erwinia; species Erwinia billingiae. Next base: position 2,829,856 of record NC_014306.1, on the reverse strand, counting down.
ACCGCTCCGAGCCGTTGCCGCTGGATTCAAACCACGCCAACACCGAAGAAGCGCGCCTGAAATACCGCTACCTGGACCTGCGTCGTCCGGATATGGCGCAGCGCCTGAAGACCCGTGCCAAAATCAGCAGCTTTGTCCGTCGCTTTATGGATGACAACGGCTTCCTCGACATCGAAACGCCAATGCTGACCAAAGCCACGCCGGAAGGCGCGCGTGACTATCTGGTGCCGAGCCGCGTGCATAAAGGCAAATTCTATGCGCTGCCACAGTCTCCTCAGCTGTTCAAACAGCTGCTGATGATGTCCGGCTTCGATCGCTACTATCAGATCGTTAAGTGCTTCCGTGACGAAGACTTGCGTGCGGACCGTCAGCCTGAATTTACCCAGATCGACGTCGAAACCTCCTTTATGACCGCGCCTCAGGTGCGTGAAATCATGGAGCAGCTGGTGCGCGAGCTGTGGCAGGACGTGAAGGGTGTGGATTTGGGCAACTTCCCAATGATGACCTTCGCAGAAGCGATGCGTCGCTACGGTTCCGATAAGCCAGACCTGCGTAACCCAATGGAGCTGGTGGACGTTGCTGACCTGCTGAAAGACGTTGAGTTTAACGTCTTCTCCGGACCGGCGAACGATGCCAAAAGCCGTGTTGCCGCATTGCGCGTGCCGGGCGGCGAAAAGCTGACCCGTAAGCAGATCGATGAGTACACTGACTTCGTGAAAATCTACGGGGCGAAAGGCTTGGCGTGGATGAAAGTCAACGAGCGTGCGAAAGGTCTGGAAGGCGTCACCAGCCCGGTGGCTAAATTCCTCACCGCTGATATCGTTGAAGCGATTCTGGCCCGCACCAATGCCGCCGATGGCGACAGCATCTTCTTCGGCGCGGATTCCGCCAAGGTGGTGGCCGATGCGTTAGGTGCGCTGCGCCTGAAGCTGGGTCGTGACCTGGATATCACCACCGGCAATGCCTGGGCACCGCTGTGGGTTGTCGACTTCCCCATGTTTGAAGAAGACGGCGAAGGCGGCCTGAGCGCCATGCACCATCCGTTCACCGCGCCGAAAGATATGACGCCGGAAGAACTGAAGTCCATCCCGGAAACCGCCATCGCCAATGCGTACGATATGGTGATCAACGGTTATGAAGTGGGTGGCGGTTCGGTCCGTATCCACAACACGCAGATGCAGCAGACCGTGTTTGGCATCCTCGGCATTACCGAGCAGGAACAGCGCGAGAAGTTTGGCTTCCTGCTGGACGCGCTGAAGTACGGTACGCCGCCACACGCTGGCCTGGCGTTCGGTCTGGACCGTCTGGTGATGCTGTTGACCGGCACCGATAACATCCGTGATGTGATCGCGTTCCCGAAAACCACTGCCGCCGCCTGTCTGATGACGGAAGCGCCTAACTTCGCCAATCCGGCTTCACTGTCCGAGCTGGGTATTGAAGTGATGAAGAAGTACCAGACTCAGCAGCCGTCAGAGAACGAGTAATGGCGTTTAAGCATCCCGTGTCGGTACTGGTGGTGATTTACGCCCGCGATACCGGCCGGGTGCTGATGCTCCAGCGTCGGGACGATCCCGGCTTCTGGCAGTCGGTAACCGGCAGCCAGGAGCCAGGCGAAACGCTGGCAGAAACCGCGATGCGGGAAGTGAAAGAAGAACTGGGAATTGACGTCAACGCCAGGCAGCTCACAGTCGTCGACTGCCAGCGTCAGATACAATTCGAGATCTTCGCCCATTTCCGCCATCGCTATGCGCCGGACGTGACGCACAACAGTGAGCACTGGTTCAGCCTGGCGTTGCCGGAAGAGTGGGAGGTGTCGCTCAGCGAACATCTCGCCCTACAGTGGCTTCCGCCTGCAGAGGCCGCCGTGCTCACCAAGTCCTGGAGTAATCGCCAGGCAATTGAAGAATTTGTTATTTAGTCTTTTCTGGAGAATTGAATTTATGGCAGGCCACAGTAAATGGGCTAACACCAAGCACCGTAAAGCGGCGCAGGATTCCAAACGCGGTAAGATCTTTACCAAGATTATCCGTGAGCTGGTGACTGCAGCAAAACTGGGTGGCGGCGATGCCGGCTCCAACCCACGTTTGCGTGCCGCAATGGACAAAGCGCTGTCGAACAACATGACGCGTGACACCATGAACCGTGCGATTGCACGTGGCGTGGGTGGCGATGATGACAGCAACATGGAAACCATCATCTATGAAGGTTACGGCCCGGGCGGCACTGCCGTGATGGTTGAATGCCTGAGTGATAACCGCAACCGTACCGTGTCTGAAGTGCGTCATGCCTTCAGCAAAACCGGTGGCAACTTGGGAACCGACGGTTCTGTTGCTTACCTGTTCACCCGCAAAGGCGTCATCACCTTCGCACCGGGTCTGGCAGAAGATGACGTGATGGATGCGGCACTGGAAGCGGGCGCGGATGACATCGTGACCTATGACGATGGCACCATTGATGTGTTCACCGCCTGGGAAACCGTCGGTCAGGTGAAGGATACGCTGGAAGCCGCGGGCCTGAAGGCGGAATCGGCTGAAGTGACCATGATCCCGTCTACCAAAGCGGATATGGATGAAGAGACGGCACCAAAACTGCTGCGTCTGATCGATATGCTGGAAGACTGCGATGATGTGCAGGAAGTCTACCATAACGGTGAGATCTCCGACGAGGTGGCGGCAACCCTTTGATCGGGTTGTGTCTGCACAGCCCGCTGACCGGAGGTGCGTGATGACGATCATTCTTGGTATTGACCCAGGTTCACGCATCACCGGTTACGGCGTTATTCGTCAGGTTGGCCGCCAGCTGACCTACCTTGGCAGCGGCTGTATCCGCACCAACGTGGTCGATCTGCCTTCACGTCTGAAGCTGATTTACGCGGGCGTTAGCGAGATCATTACCCAGTTTCAGCCGGAATTTTTTGCCATTGAGCAGGTTTTTATGGCTAAAAATGCCGACTCGGCACTAAAGCTGGGGCAGGCGCGCGGCGCGGCGATTGTGGCCGCGGTGAATCATGATTTGCCGGTTTTTGAATACGCGGCACGTCAGGTGAAGCAAACCGTGGTCGGCACCGGTAGCGCAGAGAAAAGCCAGGTGCAGCATATGGTGCGCACCTTGCTCAAGCTCTCGGCGAATCCTCAGGCGGATGCCGCCGATGCGCTGGCGATTGCGATCACTCACTGCCACGTGAGCCAGAACGTCAATCGACTGGGTGAAGGGCCGCTAAGCCTAGCACGGGGTCGTCTCCGTTCCTGATAAGCTGGATATCCATCCAGCTTTTTTTATGGTATAAAATCCCACTACTCTTTTGTGAAGGATGCGAATGTGATTGGTCGTCTTAGAGGCATTATTTTAGAAAAACAGCCGCCGTTAGTGCTGCTGGAAGCCAATGGCGTAGGCTACGAAGTGCATATGCCGATGACCTGTTTTTATGAGCTGCCTGAACTGAATCAAGAAGCCATCCTGTTCACCCACTTTGTGGTACGCGAAGATGCGCAGCTGCTGTTTGGTTTTAACAGCAAGCAGGAGCGTGCGCTGTTCCGCGAGCTGATCAAAGTGAACGGTGTCGGACCGAAGCTGGCGCTGGCCATTCTGTCCGGCATGTCGGCGCAACAGTTTGTCACCGCCGTCGAGCGCGAAGAGATTGCGGCGCTGGTTAAGCTGCCAGGCGTGGGCAAGAAAACCGCCGAGCGTCTGGTGGTCGAAATGAAGGACCGCTTTAAAGGCATGCATGGCGACCTGTTCGCCGCCGATGCGCCATTTGCGCTGACCAGCGAAGTGCAGCCTGCGGATGCCGCCAACGATGCCGAAGGCGAAGCCGTTGCTGCGCTGGTCTCGCTGGGGTATAAACCTCAGGAAGCCAGCCGGATGATCAGCAAACTGGGTCGTCCGGACGCTGATTGTGAAACGCTGATCCGCGAAGCACTCCGCGCCGCAATTTGAGGTAAGCATGATAGAAGCCGATCGCCTGGTCTCGCCGGGAACCATCACCGAAGAAGAGGTCATTGACCGCGCCATTCGTCCCAAGCTGCTGCAGGAGTATGTCGGGCAGCCGGTGGTGCGTGAACAAATGGAGATCTTTATCCAGGCGGCCAAAATGCGCGGTGATGCACTCGATCATCTGCTGATCTTCGGCCCGCCAGGCTTAGGGAAAACCACGCTGGCCAATATCGTGGCTAACGAGATGGGCGTGAACCTGCGTACCACCTCCGGCCCGGTGCTGGAGAAGGCAGGCGATCTGGCGGCGATGCTGACCAACCTCGAACCGCACGACGTGCTGTTTATCGATGAGATCCACCGTTTGTCGCCGGTGGTTGAAGAAGTGCTCTATCCGGCGATGGAAGATTATCAGCTGGATATCATGATTGGCGAAGGGCCGGCCGCGCGATCGATTAAACTCGATTTGCCGCCGTTTACCCTGATTGGTGCCACCACGCGCGCGGGCTCGTTAACCTCGCCGCTGCGCGACCGTTTTGGCATCGTTCAGCGCCTTGAGTTTTATAAGGTGGAAGATCTGCGCCACATCGTCTCACGCAGCGCGGCCTGTCTTGGGCTGCCGTTGAGCGACGAAGGTGCGCTGGAAATCGCCCGTCGTGCGCGTGGTACGCCGCGCATCGCCAACCGCTTGCTGCGACGCGTGCGTGACTTCTCCGAAGTGCGTGCTGCCGGCAGTCTGAGCGGGGATGTGGCGTCACGCGCGCTGGATATGCTCAGCGTCGACACCGAAGGCTTTGACTATATGGACCGCAAGCTGCTGCTGGCGATCATCGATAAGTTTATGGGCGGGCCGGTCGGACTGGATAACCTCGCCGCCGCCATTGGCGAAGAGCGGGAAACCATTGAGGACGTGCTGGAACCCTATCTGATCCAGCAGGGCTTTATTCAGCGCACTCCGCGCGGCCGCATGGCAACGAATCACGCGTATAAACACTTTGGCATCAAGCGGGAAGAGTAATCCGCGTGGTCCAGACGAAAAAAAACCGGGAATTCCCGGTTTTTTTTATGGCTGCGGTAAGTGGGCGGGATAAAAACGGCCCTCTGCGGCAACGTTATACCGCCGGACGTTTCATCATGCTCAGCATAAACATCAGTGACGCGCCCAGCACCACTGACGGGCCAGCGGGCGTATCGTACCAGGCAGAGAAGGTCAGGCCGGCGGTCACCGCTAGAATCCCCACCAGGATGGCAATCCCCGCCATCTGCTCCGGCGAACGGGCAAAGCGTCTGGCGGTGGCGGCAGGAATGATCAGCAGCGAAGTGATAATTAACGCACCGACAAATTTCATCGCCACACCAATAGTTAGCGCGGTCACCAGCATCAGCACCATTTTGGTCCGCTGAATGTTAACGCCATCAACCTGCGCTAACTCCGGGCTGATGGTCATCGACAGCAGCGAGCGCCAGTAAAACGCCAGCACGGCCAACACAATCGCCACGCCCGCGCCGATGGTATACAGATCGGTTGGCGTCACCGACAGCAGGTCACCGAACAGATAGGCCATCAGATCGACCCGCACGTTGGACATCAGGCTGACTACCACCAGACCCAGCGACAGCGCGCTGTGCGCGAGGATGCCAAGCAGGGTATCAATGGCCAGATGCGGCCGGCGTTCCAGCCAGACCAGCAGCAGCGACAGCAGCAGCGTGATAGCAATCACGGCATAAAACGGGCTGATATTCAGCAGCAGACCAAAGGCCACGCCCAGCAGTGAAGCATGCGCCAGCGTATCGCCAAAATAAGACATCCTGCGCCACACCACGAATGAACCCAGCGGGCCTGCGGCCAGCGCCAGTAAAAAACCGGCAAACCAGCCGGGTAACAGCAGTTCAATCACTGATTCTGTCCTCTGCGTAAAACAATACGTCCCTGTAAATCGTGACGGTGATTATGGTGGTGACGATAGATGGCTAACTGTTCGGCGCCACGGGAGCCAAACATCGAGATAAATTCGGGGTGTTTCGACACCACTTCTGGCGTGCCGGAGCAGCAGATATGCTGATTAAGGCACAGTACCTCGTCGGTTTTTGCCATGACCAGATGCAGATCATGGGAAACCATCAGCACCGCGCAGTTCAGCTCGTTTCGCAACTGGTCGATCAAATCATACAAAGCAACCTGACCATTGACGTCCACGCCTTGCGTCGGCTCATCCAGCACCAGCACCTGTGGCTGATTCAGCAGCGCACGGGCCAGCAGCACGCGCTGCATCTCGCCACCGGACAGTTTCTGTAGCGGGTAATTCAGCAGCTGTGCCGCCTGCACGCGCTTTAACGCCGGCAGAATATCGCTGCGCTTGACGCCGCCGCGCAACAGCATAAAGCGCTCGACGGTGAGGGGCAGGGTGGCATCCAGATGAATTTTTTGCGGCACGTAGCCAATGCGTAACTGAGACGGGCGGAGTAATTTGCCCTGGTCCGGTTGGATCAGGCCCAGCACCACGCGCACAAGCGTCGACTTGCCTGCGCCATTCGGGCCAAGCAGGGTCAAAATTTTACCGGGTTGCAGGGTTAACGAGACGTCGGAAAGCACACGACGCGCGCCAAAGCTGACAGACACTTTTTCCAGACTAATCAGTGGGGACATAATCATTACAGGTTGCCAAAGTTTTAGAATGTTATAATATCACACTCCATCGACTTCTCACGATGGATGGAAATATGATGTTACATAATAAAGCCCCGCTTTTTACCCTCATTTCTGCGCTGGGTTTAGCCGCCTCGCTTGCGGCGCCTGCCCATGCTGCCGTGGTGGCTTCTGTTAAGCCTCTGGGCTTTATTGCGGCGGCGATCGCAGATGGCGTTACGCCAGTCGAGGTGCTGTTGCCAGACGGTGCCTCCGAGCATGATTATGCTCTGCGTCCATCCGATATTAAACGCTTGCAGGGCGCGGATCTGGTGGTCTGGGTAGGGCCAGAAATGGAAGCGTTTATGCCGAAAGCGGTGGCGCAATTACCGGCCCAAAAATCAATAGAATTAGCCGAATTACCGGGCGTAAAACCCCTGCTGATCAAGGGTGGAGAAGAGGATGAAGAGGCCCATGGGGAAAGCGCTCAGGGCCATGATGCGGCTGAGGATCACCATCATCACGGCGAGTATAATATGCACCTGTGGATGTCCCCAGAGATCGCAAGGCAATCGGCGGTTGCAATCCATGCAAAATTATTGGAACTTATGCCCCAAAGCAGAGACAAACTAGACGCGAACCTCAAACATTTTGAGGATGAATTGGCATCGGCCGATACGCAAATAGGAACTCAGCTTGCGCCGGTTAAAGGTAAAGGGTATTTCGTTTTTCACGATGCTTATAGCTACTTTGAAAAACACTTCGGTTTGACCCCAACAGGTCATTTTACCGTCAACCCTGAGATCCAACCGGGCGCCCAGCGATTACATCAAATTCGAACAGAGCTGGTTGAGCAGAAGGCCGTCTGCGTCTTTGCTGAACCACAGTTCAGGCCGGCCGTGATAAATGCGGTTGCCAGAGGCACCAACGTCCGTTCAGGTACGCTGGATCCACTGGGAACGGACATTACTGTAGCCAGAGACAGCTATGTGAAATTCCTCTCACAGTTGTCCAGCCAGTACACGAGCTGCCTGAAAGGAGCCTAGAGGAAATTCATAAGTGCAGCAGATTGCCCGCGCTGTCAGCATGGCGTTTAACACATTACCGCGAACCCACCGCATCATGCTGGGTTCGCTCACCGTAGTGACACTGGCCGTCTCCGTCTGGCGGCCATTTGTTTATCATCAAACCGGTGAAACTAACCCTATCGTTAAGAGCATTATCCTCGACAAGAGCCAGTTGCGCACCGTGACGCCCGATGCCAGCGAACCGCTCGATCAGGACACGCCCGCGCCAGAAGATGATGTGCCAAAAGATGAGATAGATGAGGATGTGCCGAATGAAACCGGCACCCATGACTATGTCGTTTCTTCCGGCGATACCTTAAGCAGCGTCTTAAATCAGTATGGCATTGATATGAGTGATATCAACCAACTGGCTAAGGTCGATAAGGATCTGCGCAACCTCGGTGTGGGCCAACAGCTGAGCTGGACGCTGACTGATGATGGTCAGCTGCAACGTCTGACCTGGGAAGCCTCCCGCCGCGAAACCCGCACTTATGATCGTTCTGGCGACACCTTTAAATCCTCTTCTGAAGTGCAGAAGGGCGAGTGGAAAGATGCCGTTCTGTCGGGCACGGTGAACGGCAGTTTTGTTAACAGTGCAAAACAGGCTGGCCTTACCAGCGGGGAAATCAGCGCGGTAATTAAAGCGTTGCAGTGGCAGATGGATTTCCGAAAATTGCGCAATGGCGACAAATTCTCGGTATTGATGTCGCGCGAAATGCTGGAAGGCAAGAGCGAGCAAAGCCAACTTTCCGGCGTTCGTTTGCAGTCTGGCGGCAAAGACTATTACGCTATCCGCGCCAATGACGGTAAGTTCTACGACCGCACCGGTTCCGGGCTGGCGCAAGGCTTTATGCGCTTCCCGACCGTTAAACAGTATCGCGTGTCGTCCAACTTTAATCCGCGTCGCGTTAACCCGGTGACCGGCCGTATTGCGCCGCATAAAGGCGTCGATTTTGCCCTGCCGATTGGCACGCCGGTGCTGGCGGTCGGCGACGGTGAAGTGATCGTCTCCAAGCGTAGCGGGGGTGCGGGTAACTATGTGGCAATCCGCCACGGTCGTCAGTATATGACCCGCTATATGCACATGCAGAAGCTGTTGGTGAAACCCGGCGAAAAAGTGAAGCGTGGCGAGCGTATTGGTTTGTCCGGCAGCACCGGGCGTTCCACCGGGCCGCACCTGCACTTTGAAATCTGGATCAACAACCAGGCGGTTAACCCACTGACGGCGAAACTGCCGCGGATGGAAGGTCTGAGTGGCAAAGATCGCAGCGATTACCTGAAACAGGTGCGTGAGGTTATGCCGCAGTTACGCTTTAACTAAGTCAGTTCAATCGTTCATCTTTAAGCCGACGGGATCTCCCGCCGGCTTTTTCATTTTATCGACGGAATGATACGGGGATTGCAAAATTGCCCGTCAGCACTATCATTAGCCCGTTATTGTTTGAGGCGAGTGCATGGAAAACAGCAAAAAAAGTAATATAGAGTTCATTCCTACCTTTCAGAAATCCTTTCTGTTGCCGAAATATTGGGGCAACTGGCTGACCATTGGCGCCTTTGCCGGACTGGCATGGTTACCTGTAGGGATGCGCGATCCGTTGCTTGGCGCACTGGGGCGTCTGGCAGGAAAGATGGCCAAAAGTGCCAGAAGGCGCGCGCAGATTAATCTGTTGTATTGCATGCCCGAAGTGCCTGAAGCGCAGCGGGAAGCGATCATAGATGAGATGTTCGCCACGGCGCCTCAGTCAATGGCGATGATGGCCGAGCTGGCGTTACGCCCGGACAAAGCGATCGGCCGCATCCACTGGCACAATCAGGAAATTATCGACGATATCCGTGAGCAGGGTGGCAACGTGATCTTCCTGGTGCCGCACGGCTGGGCTGTGGATATCCCGGCGATGGTGCTGGCTTATCAGGGCCAGAAAATGGCGGCAATGTTCCATAACCAGCGCAATCCGTTGATGGACTACGTGTGGAATGCCATCCGTCGCCGCTTTGGTGGCCGGATGCACGCGCGTAATGACGGCATCAAGCCGTTTATCAGTTCAATCCGTCAGGGTTACTGGGGCTATTATCTGCCGGACCAGGACCACGGCCCGGAGCAAAGCGAGTTTGTCGACTTCTTTGCCACCTATAAAGCCACGCTGCCCGCCGTGGGTCGCCTGATGAAGGTCTGCCGCGCGCGCGTGATCCCGTTGTTCCCGGTGTATAACAGCAAAACCCATCAGATGGATATTTATCTGCGTGAACCGATGGATGATTTGGTCAATGTCGATGACCATACGCTGGCGCGCCGGATGAACGAAGAAGTGGAAATGCTGGTGCGGCCGAATCCGGAGCAGTACACCTGGATCCTGAAACTGTTGAAGACGCGTAAAGAGGGCGATATCGAGCCGTATAAACGCAAAGATCTCTACGGTAAAAAGTAAGGTTGAGCAGCATAAAAAAAGAGCGGGGTGATGAACACTCCGCTCTTTTTGTTTATTACGTCCCGGCGCTGTATCAGTTCACCGCAGTGATGGTTGTCCGGCGCTTGCGCTCACGCAGGAAAGCACGCACCAGCAGCAACCATGCCAGCCCACACGCCAGGTTCACCACGCTGAACATAAAGCTTCCGCCACCGAAGTAGGCGCTTTTCGCCAGCTCAATCCCCAACGCAAACACCACAATACTCACCATGCCCAGCATTGCCGCCACGCTGCCTTTTCCGGCGGTGCTGGAGAATAAGGTCAGGCGATACAGCCCGGCGTTGACCAGCCCGGTGCCAAAGCCATACAGGCTCAGACCGGCCGTCAGCCACAGATAGCTGTGCGGGTTGATGGAGGTGCACAGCGCAGCCAGCGCCAGACCAATCACAATCGGCCATGCGCCCAGCTTCAGCGGCTGCTCAATCGCCATGCGGCCAGAAAGCCGACCGAGCGTCAGATTTCCGGCAATCATCGCCACAAAGACCGGCAGCTGCAGCAGCGCATAATCCATGCGGGTTAACCCTTCGTCATGGATCAGGATCACCGGTGAAAGCGCCACCCAGGCCAGGCAGGGAATGGTTACCAGGCCGATGGCCAGCGATCCACTCATCACCTGACGGTCTGTCAGCAGCGCGTAATAGCCTTTGGCGAGGGATTTAAGCGAAAGTGACGTGTTCCGATCGCCCGAGGTTTCCGGCATGGTGCGCCACAGGCCGATCAACGCCACCGCCGTTACGCCACCAAACAGCCAGAACATGGTGCGCCATTGGCCCACCGACAGAAACGCCGCGCCGGCCAACGGTCCGGCCAGCGGCGCTAACAGCGCCACGTTGGCCATCAGCGCCATAATCTTCACGCTCAGCGACTCATCAAAGGCTTCCTGGATGGCGGCATAACCCACCGCGCCAATAAAGCACAGGCTTATCCCCTGTAAAAATCGCAGCAGGATAAACTGTTCGATGCTTTGCACCCAGTGGGTGGCGAAGCAGGTCAGCATAAAGAACGCCACGCCAGACAGCATCACCGGGCGGCGACCCAGCTTGTCGGAAAGCGGGCCCAGTAACCACTGCAGCACGATGCCACCGATCAGATAGGCCGTTAGCGACGCGGAAACCCATTCGGGTCCGACGTTGAATTCGCTGGTGACCAGCAACATGCCGGGTTGGATCATGTCGTGGGCGATGTAGGTAGCAAACTCAAACAGCACAAGGGAGAGAGGGAAAATCAGATGTCGGCGGGTCAGGCTCGACACCGGAATAAATGAGGCCATTCTGGCTCCTTCCAGCAAGGATAAGAAAAACAAAAGACGCGGTCACCGAAGCGACCGCGCCAACATACACCAGTTTTATGCCGGATTGATGAATTATCTCGGGCAAGGCGCAGCGTCAGGTTGCTCACCGCCTGACGCTGCCCTTGCCCGAAGCACGCAACCCTTAACGAAAAGCCGCAATCGGGTTAACCAGCGTGCCGGCAAACTTCAGGTTTTCCGCCGGATCGGACAGGTTAATCATCTGCTGATTGTTCGCCAACTGCAGGCGGTTCAGGCAGGAGCGGGTGAACTCCGGCGTGAACATATCGTACCGCTCGAACTTGCTGGCCAGCTGCGGATGCGCCTGCTGATACTCTTTCACGCAGTTAGCCACCGCCTGCCAGAATTTCTCTTCTGGCAGGGTGCCGGACTCGTCGAGGATGGCGCTGATAAAGCGGAAAATGCAGTCGAACACGTCGGTAAAGACCGACAGCAGCTTCAGCTCTTCCGGCACGTCCACCGCCAGACGCTGTACCTTTTCAGGCAATACCGCGTCCGGGTTCATCACCGCAATCTCTTCGCCAATGTCTTTCATATAGGCGCTGACCGGCACGTTATTTTCCAGCAGCAGGATCAGGTTTTCGCCGTGCGGCATAAACACCAGATCGTGCTGATAGAAGCAGTGCAGCAGCGGGCTGAGGTAGCAGGTCAGATAGCGGGCAATCCACTGGTCCGCTGGCAAGCCAGAATCCGCAATCAGGGCCGGCAGCAGGGCTTTCTGATGCTGGTCGACATGCAGGAAGGACGCCATGGTCATCAAACGCTGATTGGCCTGAAGCTGGGCAACCGGGTTGTCACGCCACAGTGCGGCAAACATCTTTTTATACGCCGAGTCGCCGGTGATGGCTTTTTCATAATAACGGTTGTGATAACCGACCGCAGCCACCTCGCGCAGAATACGGAAGTCACAGCGTTGCAGCCATTCATCCTTCGCCACCAGACCGTCCAGCCATTCGTTAATCGCCGGCGTCGTAGCCATGTAATACGGCGAAAGGCCGCGCATAAAGCCCATATTCAATACCGACAGCGCGGTTTTCACATAGCGCTTGTTCGGCTGGCTGCGGTTGAAGAAGGTGCGGATCGACTGCTGGGCCTGATAGTGATCGTCGCCGGTACCGAGGTAAACGATGTCGTTATTGGCGATATCCGGCGCGAAGACGGTCAGCAGTTTGTTCTGCCACTGCCATGGGTGCACCGGCATAAACAGATAGTCATCGGTCGCCAGGCCTTTTTCGGTCAGCTGGCGGTTAAAGCCGTTAATCACCGAATCACCCAGCTCATCACGCATCAGCTGCTCATACTCCAGATCGCTCAGGCTGGAAAAATGCGCATTGCGCAGATGAACCGCCACCCACACCAGATTAATCGGTGTCGCCGCTTCGGGAGCAAAGGCCAGATAATCGCGCGCATCAAAACCGATACGGCCGTTATTCGCCACGAAGCACGGATGGCCTTCGGTCATTGAGGCTTCAACCGTCTGGAAATCCGCACTGACCAGCGCGGCGCTGTCGGGATTGTTCTTCTGCAGCTTGAACACGCTGCTGCAAAGCGTGCTGGTGATCTCTTCCATATAGGTGGCCAGCATCGCCGGAGGAATGCCAATCTGCTGATTGAACTCGACGATAAATTGCAGCGCATCCAGCGTCAGCGGATGTCCGTTCTCCTGCTTGAGCAGGGAATCGGCGGCGATTTCCCAATGATCTAACGCCAGTCGACGTGCCGTAAACTGATAGTCAGCTTCGCCACCCGGAACGGCCAGACTGAAGCGACCGTTGCCCAGATCGGTTGGCGCGATGATTTTCTCATGGGCGAACTCGGCAATGGCTTTGCGGATCAGCATACGGTTTGCCAGCGACCAGTTGTCACCGGAAAGATGCGATCCTGAGAGAAGCGGGTTGTCATTGGTCATAGTCAGGGTTTCCTGCAATAAAGCGTGTTGATAATCATCGCGCTGGCAGAAAGCCAGCCAGGCGGTTTTGTGGCCCATATCGATGGTGTGCTGGTAGCGGAAGCCGGCACGCTTGTTCAGCGGATGGATTTTGTCATTGCGCACATCAGGCTCGACCACCACGCGCTGCACTTCCGGCTGGCTGAACATGTAGTCCATCACCACGCTGAACACCTGCCAGCTGAACTGACGCACCGGACGATTAGCCGGCGCGATGAGGATATGCATCCCGTAGTCACCCGGCTGCGCCGGATAGAACTTACCGACCTCATCTTCACCCGCCTGATAGAACTCCATCAGGAACACCGGCTTGTCATCACAGCAGCCGATCAACGCCGCACGCGGATTGTTGGCGGTCAGGTTGCGATAGAAGGTGGCGACCTGCTCCAGGCTGTCGCTCTGCATTCCCCAGAAGCGCGCATAATCACGCGTGACCCAGCTGTGGATTAAGGACGCATCGTCAGCCTGCATCGGACGAAGGGTGAACTGGCCCGCCGGACGGGCTTTGCTAAACAGTATTTGAGACATATCAACGTTCCGATTTGGCCGGGAAGGTCTGGAAAGCGATTTGGCGTTCAACCGGGTAGACTTCCCGGCCAGCCAGTTCGCGCAGTAAAACGGAGTTGCGGTAGCACGCCATGCCGAGGTCTGGTGTGACAAATCCGTGGGTATGCAGCTCGGCGTTCTGCACAAAGACCTGATTGTTGTGGTCGATGCTGTAGTTGCGCTGCACGTCGTAGCGGCCTTTTTCATCCCAGCGTAAGCGGCTGGAAATGCCTTCAATAAACATCGGCGGACGGTAGTGATACCCGGTCGCCATCACCAGACCTTCCGTCCGGCGGGTAAACGGCCGGTCCTGCTCCTGCTGATGCAAGGAAAGCTCAAACTCACCGCCCGGCAGCCAGCGCATATCCTTCAGTTCGGAATGGGTGAACAGGTTGACGTTCAGCTCACCATCCAGCTGCTTCACATACATCAGGTCATAGATGTCATTGATCAGGCTGCTGTTGATGCCTTTATAGAGGTTTTTATGGCGTGCATTTAGCGCGTCACGTTTCTCTGGCGGCAGATCGTGGAAGTAGTCGATCCACTCTGGCGAGGTCATCTCCAGCGTCAGCTTGGTGTACTCCAGCGGGTAAAAGCGCGGGGCGCGCGTCACCCAGTTCAGCTGGTAGCCGTGGCTGTCGATATCCGTCAGCAGGTCGTAATAGATCTCTGCCGCGCTCTGGCCGCTGCCCAAGACGGTAATTGAGCTCTTCTTCTGCAACTCCGCTTTGTTCACCAGGTATTCACTGGAGTGCGTAAAGCGTTCGCGATACGGGCGGCTGCAGTCTGGCATCCACGCCGCAGGACCGGTGCCCAGTACCAGATGGCGTGCCAGCCACTCCTTCGGCTCTCCGCTTTGCGAATCCACCGAACGGATGCGATAGCACTGCTGGCTGTCGTCATAACTGACGTATTCCACACGGGTGTTCCAGCGCAGGTTGCTCAGCTGCGAACAGGCCCACTGGCAATACTGGTTGTACTCTTTGCGCATCAGGAAAAAGTCTTCCCGGATATAAAAAGAGTACAGCTTGCCTTTCTGCTTCATGTAATTCAGCAGGCTGTAACGGCTGGTCGGATCGGCCAGCGTCACCAGATCGGCCATAAACGGCGTTTGCAGATGGGCGCTTTCCAGCATCATGCCGGTGTGCCAGTCAAAGCCAGGATTCTGGTCGAGGAACACCCCGTTCAGGCCTTCAACCGGTTCGCTCAGGCAGGCCAGACCCAGGTTAAAGGGGCCGATGCCGATACCAACAAAATCATAAATGGTAGTCATAGTAGGGATCTCACTGATTAGCCGCGTTCAGCGCAGAATGGCGAACCTGTTCGCGACCGTAATGAACGATCAGCGCGATAACATCTTCCAGGTCTGCGGCTGTGGTGGTCGGGTTCAACAGGGTAAATTTCAGGTACTGGCGGCCGTCGACTTTGGTGCCAGCAATCACCGCATTACCGGAGCGGAACAGCGCTTTACGGATATTGGCGTTGATCTCATCGACGGTGGCCTCGTTCATGCCGGGACGCGGCACATAGCGGAAGATTTGGGTGGTCAGTTCCGGCGCATGCAGCACTTCAATGGCCGGATGAGCGCTCAGCAAGGTGTGCGCGGTTTGCGTCAGATCGATGATCGAATCGAACGCTTCACCCAGGGCGGCAGGGCCCATAATGCGCAGCGTCATCCACATCTTCAGCGCATCGAAACGACGGGTGGTCTGAATACTTTTATTTACCAGGTTTGGTGTGCCTTCCTGCTGCGCGCTGAGCGGATTCAGGTAGTCAGCGTGGTGAGTCACATGGCTCAGGTGCTGTTTGTCGCGAACGAAGAAGGCACCACAGCTGACGGTCTGGAAAAACGATTTGTGGTAATCCACCGTCACTGAATCGGCTTTCTCAATGCCCTTCAGGCGCTGGCGATGCTGCTCAGAGACCAGTAAGCCACAGCCGTAGGCCGCATCCACATGCATCCACAGGCCGTAATGTTTGCAAAGATGCGAAATGGTTTGCAGCGGATCGATGCTGCCAAAGTCGGTGGTGCCGCTGGTGGCAACCACGGCAATCGGGATCAGGCCTTCCTGATGGCAGCGCTGAATTTCCTGCTCCAGCTTCATCGCGTCCATGCGGTAGTGATTGTCGTAATCCACCGGGATCACCGCGTCGTAGCCCAGGCCCAGGATCGCCATCGATTTCTGAATGCTGAAGTGGCTCAGTTTCGAGGTAAATACGCGCCATTTGCTGGCATCGTGCGGCAGCCCCTGATGTTTGATCAAATGACCCGGATGATGTTCAGCACACCAGCTGTCTCGCGCCAGCAGCATCGCCATCAGGTTGGACTGCGTGCCGCCACTGGTGAAGATGCCGTCAGAATGATGCGGTAAGCCGATGCGGCTAAGGGTCCAGTCAATCACCTTCTGTTCGATCAACGTGCCGCCAGCGCTCTGATCCCAGGTATCTACCGAGCTGTTAAGCGCCGCCATAATCTGTTCGGCCAGCAGGGAAGGGAGCACCACCGGGCAGTTCAGATGGGCAACGTATTTTGGATGGTGGAACCAGACGGCATCACGCAGGTAGAGCTCCTTCAGCTCTTCCAGCGCCGCTTCGTTGCTGCCCAGCGGGGAGTTCAGATCGACAGCGTTAAATTTTGGCGCCAGTTCGTGAGGAAGAATGCCGCTGAACGGTTTTTCCACGTTGGCAATGGTATTCGTCAGCAACGTCAGTACGTCCTGTGTTTGCTGATCCCACGAGTCCAGTTGCCGATCGTTGAAAATGTACTCCTGGACTCTAGCAGTTTCTGACGACAGGTGCAGACGAGGCACCGGCTGAGTTTGTGAACGTAAGACCATAGCAATTCCTTAAAAAAAGACGTAGTGAGCCCTGCCATCCCAAAAAAAGGACGACGTTATGCGCCTGACGGCACGGCGTCAGTTCAGATTTATTAACGGTTTTCCAGGGTGGTAAAAACCCTAATGGCACATCAATCCAGTGGTTTTAGCTTAACTTAACTAAAATAACTCCTGTTTGTGTGGTTTTGTGGCGTTAAAGTACCGTTTGTTATTGAGGATGAGATTATAAATAGTAATCATTATCATTCAATAGGATTATTGTGACAGGAGTGTTATAAGCATTGTTAATGTTAAAAGTGTGATTCAGATCACAAAAGAGCCGTTAAGGGCTGCAAAAGGCCAGTCAAAGGACTATGGGGAGTGCGGCGGGGGGATAAGAAAAAGTTATTGAGCCTTGCAGCTCAATAACTTGGGGGAAGGTTATTCTACGCGAAGCACGCGGCTGGTGTTGGTCGTACCCGTGGTACTCATCACGTCACCCTGAGTCACGATCACCAGATCGCCGGACATCAGGAAGCCTTTATCACGCAGCAGGTTGGTGGCGTCGTGCGCTGCCGCCACACCGTCGTTGTTGCTATCAAAGAACACCGGCGTCACGCCACGATACAGCGCGGTGAGGTTCAGCGTACGCTCATGACGCGACATGGCGAAGATGGGCAGGCCAGATGTAATACGCGAGGTCATCAGCGCGGTGCGACCGGATTCGGTCATGGTGATAATCGCGGTCACGCCCTGCAGGTGGTTAGCGGCATACATCGCTGACATCGCAATGGCTTCTTCGATGTTATCGAACTGCACGTCAAGACGGTGCTTAGAGACGTTGATGCTTGGGATTTTCTCTGCGCCCAGGCACACTTTTGCCATCGCGGTGACGGTCTCCGCTGGATACTGTCCGGCGGCGGTTTCAGCGGAAAGCATTACCGCATCGGTGCCATCCAGCACGGCGTTAGCCACGTCCATCACTTCGGCGCGGGTTGGCATTGGATTGGTGATCATCGACTCCATCATCTGGGTCGCGGTGATCACTGAACGGTTCAGCTGACGGGCACGGCGGATCAACGCTTTCTGGATACCGACCAGCTCCGGATCACCGATTTCAACGCCCAGATCGCCCCTTGCCACCATCACCACGTCGGAGGCCAGGATGATGTCATCCATCGCTTCCTGTGAAGCGACGGCTTCTGCACGTTCCACTTTCGAGACGATTTTTGCATCGCAGCCAGCGTCACGAGCCAGGCGGCGGGCGTAATTCAGGTCTTCACCACAGCGCGGGAAGGAAACGGCGAGGTAATCACAATTGATTTTCGCGGCGATCAGAATGTCCGCTTTGTCTTTCTCGGTCAGTGCTTCAGCCGACAGGCCACCGCCAAGTTTGTTAATGCCTTTGTTGTTGGACAGCGGGCCGCCGACGGTGACTTCGGTAAACACTTTCATGCCCTGAACTTCCAGTACCTTCAACTGCACACGGCCATCATCCAGCAGCAGCAGGTCGCCAGGCACCACATCGGCCGGCAGGCCTTTATAATCGATGCCGACTTTTTCTTTATCGCCTTCGCCTTTACCCAGACTGGCATCGAGCAGGAAACGATCGCCTACGCTTAAGAAGACCTTGCCTTCTTTAAAGGTGGAAACACGGATTTTAGGACCCTGCAAATCGCCGAGGATCGCTACGTGGCGTCCCAGCTTCGCGGCAATTTCGCGGACTTTGTTTGCACGCAGAATATGATCTTCTGCGGTGCCATGTGAGAAGTTCAGGCGAACGACGTTGGCACCCGCAGCGATGATTTTTTCGAGGTTATTATCACGGTCGGTAGCGGGGCCTAAGGTCGTTACGATTTTGGTTCTTCTGAGACGTCTGGACATGTATGACTCCGTTGACTTTGAAAGGGAGGTTGCCTGAGCAATCCCTGAAAAGGTTCACTCTATTTTATAGGATCGGGCCGGGTACAGCGACCCATTGCGGACCGGCTAACGGCGTGACAGGGCCACTAACGGGTCTTCTTTATCAAATCTCGACTCTTTCAGTGCCGCCTTGACCCGCTTCAGGTTGTCGCGGAACTTTGCGCCACGTCGCAGGGTAAAACCGGTGGCGAGCACATCTATTAATGTCAGTTGCGCCAGCCGGGAGACCATCGGCATATAAATATCCGTGTCTTCCGGGACATCCAGCGTCAGCGCCAGCGTGGCCTCACGGGCCAGCGGTGAATCCGCCGAAGTGATAGCCAGCACGGTAGCATCATTTTCCCGCGCAAGCTGAGCCAGTTCGACTACGTTTTTAGTGCGGCCGGTGTGGGAGATTAACACCACCACATCGCCTTCCGTGCTGTTGATGCAACACATTCGCTGCATCACAATATCATCGGAATAGATGACAGGCACATTGAAGCGAAAAAATTTATTCATCGCATCGTGCGCCACGGCGGCAGACGCGCCGAGGCCGAAGAAGGCAATTTTTTTCGACTGGGTGAGCAGGTCCACCGCGCGGTTAATGGCGGTGGCGTCCAGGCCGTTGCGAACGCGATCCAGCCCGGCCATCGCGGACTCGAAAATCTTGGCGGAGTAGGCTTCCACGCTGTCATGCTCTTCCACATTGCGGCTGACATACGGCGTGCCGTTGGCCAGGCTTTGCGCCAGCTGCAGTTTGAAGTCGGGGAAACCTTTGGTTTGCAGGCGATGACAGAAGCGATTCACCGTCGGTTCACTGACTTCTGCTTCTCTGGCCAGAAGCGCGATGCTGGCATGTATGGCCGAGCCCGGGGCGGCAAGAATTACCTCCGCCACTTTGCGCTCGGATTTGCTAAGGTGTTCCAGGTGAGCCTGGATTTTTTCCAGCATATTCATAACGGCGTCCACTCATACATTCTGACGATTTCAATCACAGGAGAAATCGATGTCAATTTGTAGAGAATATACAGCGCGCCGATCGGCTTCGGGCAGCGGCATTGCACGTCAGGCCTGCCTTTTTTATCAGACTTTGAACTGTGTCTAACTTTCACAGTTGTAAATGCAGTAACAAAAAAGTTTAAAAATTACGCACAAACTGCCCGTTCACTGCGCGGGAAAGTTCAGACAATTGCATACTCTGTGCTGGAGGCGTGCTGCCAGGTTTACGTGGACCCGGCAAAAGCAGTACATTGTATTGAAAGAAAATTACAATAAGAGCCTGACTGCTTACGGATTATACGGGTCAGGCTTATCCTGCAACGAGGAGAATATAATGGCGGTTACACAAACGGCCCAGGCATGCGATCTGGTCATTTTCGGTGCCAAAGGCGACCTTGCGCGCCGGAAACTGTTGCCTTCCCTGTATCAACTGGAAAAAGCCGGTCAGATCCACGAAGAATCCCGCATCATCGGGGTGGGTCGTGCAGACTGGGATAAAGCAGCCTACACCAAGGTAGTGCGTGAAGCGCTGGAAACCTTTATGAAGGAGAAGATTGACGAAGCGCTGTGGGACAAGCTCAGCAGCCGACTCGATTTCTGTAATCTTGATGTGAACGACGCCGCGCACTTTACCAAACTGGGCAAAATGCTCGACCAGAAAAAACGCGTCACCATCAACTACTTCGCAATGCCGCCAGGTACCTTCGGTGCGATCTGTAAAGGTCTGGGCACCGCCAAGCTCAATGCACAGCCTGCCCGTGTGGTGATGGAGAAGCCGTTAGGCACCTCTCTGGCAACCTCTCAGGAGATCAACGATCAGGTCGGTGAATACTTCGAAGAGAACCAGGTGTTCCGTATTGACCACTATCTGGGCAAAGAAACGGTCCTCAACCTGCTGGCACTGCGCTTTGCCAACTCCCTGTTTGCTTCAAACTGGGATAACCGCACTATCGATCACGTGCAGATTACCGTGTCGGAAGAAGTGGGTATCGAAGGCCGTTGGGGTTACTTCGACAAAGCCGGCCAGATGCGCGACATGATCCAGAACCACCTGCTGCAGGTTCTGACCATGATTGCCATGTCACCGCCTGCGGATCTCTCTGCAGACCGTATCCGCGATGAGAAAGTGAAAGTCCTGCGTTCACTGCGTCGCATCGACCATACCAACGTGCGCGATAAAACCGTGCGTGGTCAGTACACCTCTGGTTTTGTGCAGGGCAAAAAAGTGCCTGGCTATCTGGAAGAAGAAGATGCCAACAAATCCAGCAGCACCGAAACCTTCGTTTCTATCCGCGTGGATATCGACGACTGGCGCTGGGCGGGCGTTCCGTTCTACCTGCGTACCGGTAAGCGCCTGCCGGTGAAATGTTCTGAAGTGGTGGTGTACTTTAAGAACCCGGCACTGAACCTGTTCAAAGATTCCTGGCAGGAGCTGCCGCAGAATAAACTGACCATTCGTCTGCAGCCGGATGAAGGTGTGGATATTCAGATTCTGAACAAAGTCCCGGGTCTGGATCACAAACACAACCTGCAAACCACCAAGCTGGATCTGAGCTTCTCTGAGACCTTCAACCAGTCTCACCTGGCAGATGCTTACGAGCGCCTGTTGCTGGAGACCATGCGCGGTATTCAGGCGCTGTTTGTCCGCCGTGATGAAGTGGAAGAAGCCTGGAAGTGGGTCGACTCCATCATGGAAGCCTGGGCTGGCGATAACGAAGCGCCTAAGCCTTATCAGGCAGGAACCTGGGGACCGGTTGCCTCTGTGGCGATGATCACCCGCGATGGCCGTTCCTGGAACGATATCGGCTAATAGCCCATGACTGCCTGCTCTCAAGCCCCGTCTCTGCTACGGGGCTTTTTTTTGCGCAGGCGTGGGCAAAAAGCGACGTAGAGAAAATGAACCGTAGTTTTAAAAATCCGCGATAGCGCATGGACGCAGGGAAGGGCAATCCTGTATGGTAGAGGCTGTATTCCTGTCCTGACGCCACGCGCGTCGCTTTGGAGAAGCAGAAAGATGACTAACTGGAAGACCAGCGCCGAGCAAATCCTGACCACTGGCCCTGTGGTGCCGGTAATTGTGGTAAACAAACTTGAGCACGCGGTGCCAATGGCGAAAGCGCTGGTGGCGGGCGGAGTGAAAGTATTAGAAGTCACGCTGAGAACACCCTGCGCGATGGATGCCCTGAAAGCGATGATCCGCGAAGTGCCGGAAGCCATTGTGGGTGCGGGCACGGTACTTAACGTCCAGCAGCTGAAAGAAGTGACCGATGCCGGTGCGCAGTTTGTTATCAGTCCTGGCGTGACCGAATCGCTGTTACGCGCAGCGGTTGATGGCCCGGTGCCGTTAATTCCTGGCATCAGCACGGTGTCGGAACTGATGACCGGTCTGGATTATGGCCTGCGTGAATTTAAATTCTTCCCGGCTGAAGCCAACGGTGGCGTGAAGGCGCTGCAGGCGATTGGCGGCCCGTTCCCTCAGGTGCGTTTCTGCCCGACGGGCGGCATTTCGCCGGCCAACTACCGTGACTATCTGGCGCTGAAAAGCGTGCTCTGTATTGGTGGTTCCTGGCTGGTTCCGGCTGATGCGCTGGAAGCAGGGGATTACGATCGTATCACCCAGTTGGCCAAAGAAGCGGTAGCTGGCGCGCGATAAGACGTTGGATCAGGCATAAAACAAAAGGGATGGCACAGGCCATCCCTTTTTTGTCGGCACGAAAGCGCGTTTATCCGCTGACTTTCACACCGGCTGCACAGGTAATCGCGCGCTGTACCGCATCATCGATGTTCTCGCCCGTGGCCAGCGCCACGCCGAGACGGCGCTTACCCCGAACTTCCGGTTTGCCGAACAGACGCACCTGCAGACCGGCGCCCAGCACGCCACCCAGATTGGCAAACTGCACGTTATCGCTATCCAGTTCTGGCAGGATCACCGCAGATGCGGCGGCGCCATACTGACGAATGCCGCCAATCGGCAGATCGAGGAAGGCACGCACGTGCAGGGCAAATTCGGACAGGTCCTGAGAGATCAGCGTCACCATGCCGGTGTCATGTGGGCGAGGGGAAACTTCACTGAACACCACCTCATCACCACAGACAAACAGCTCAACACCAAACAGGCCGTGGCCGCCCAGCGCCTTAACCACTTCTTCGGCAATCTGCTCAGCACGTTGTAGCGCGAGGGCGCTCATCTGCTGCGGCTGCCAGGATTCACGGTAGTCGCCATCTTCCTGACGGTGACCAATCGGCGCGCAGAAGTGAATGCCGTCTACCGCGCTGATGGTCAGCAGGGTGATTTCGAAATCAAACTTCACCACACCTTCAACGATTACCCGGCCAGCACCCGCACGTCCGCCTTGCTGCGCGTATTCCCAGGCCGCATCCAACTGTGACGCTTCGCGGATAAAGCTCTGGCCTTTACCTGACGAGCTCATCACCGGCTTCACGATGCACGGGAAGCCGATTTCGTCAGCCGCCTGATTAAACGCCTGCTGGCTGTCGGCAAAGCGGTAGGTGGAGGTGGGCAACGCCAGCTCTTCTGCCGCCAGGCGACGGATCCCTTCGCGGTTCATGGTCAGGCGGGCAGCGCGGGCGGTTGGCACCACGTGTTGACCCTGTTTTTCCAGCTCAATCAGCATATCGGTGGCGATGGCTTCAATTTCCGGCACGATGTAATCCGGGCGCTCGAGCGCCACCAGCGCTTTCAACGCTTCACCATCCAGCATGTTGATGACGTGGCTGCGGTGCGCCACGTGCATTGCGGGTGCATCGGCATAACGATCGACGGCAATCACTTCAACGCCAAGACGCTGGCATTCCAGCGCCACTTCTTTGCCCAGTTCACCTGAACCTAACAGCATTACGCGGGTTGCGGCAGGGCGCAGCGCGGTACCAAGAGTGGTCATAATCTCTACCTGATTGGATGGAAAAAACGCGCGCAGTATAAACGAAAACGATTGCGCGTACATCCGCTTTCCAGGGTTGAGCGAAAAAGAGACGTCTGATATACTGTATAAAAATACAGTTAACTGAGGTGTGGATTATGGCTGTTGAAATCAAATATGTTGTCGTCAGAAAAGGTGAGGAAAAGATGACATTCGCCAGTAAGAAAGAAGCCGACGCGTACGATAAAATGCTCGATATGGCAGAAGCCTTTTCTGACTGGTTGAGCGTGGCGCCTCTGGACATGGAAGAACCACAGCGTGAAGCGCTGGGCATGTTCCTGGCGGAGAATAAAGACGCCGTGCAGCATATTCTGCGCACCAGCAAGATGCCTGAGACGAGCGAGACCGCCGCCGTTGGCAATGATGCTGAACCGAACGTTGAACAAGACAGCGCTGAAGCTGCAGCAGATCAACCGACTGAAGAGTCCGGTGCGGAAGAGCCGGAAGCCTCAACGGGCAAAGCGGCCAAAGCAAAGTCGGCTGCACGAACCGTTAAAGCGGCCTGATCCTTTTACTTCATCACAGCCTGTGGCGCGCAGGGTATTTTTCCCTGACGCGCCAGAAACCTCGCCTTAATTCTTCCCTGTTAGTGATTTCCTTCACCGGCTACCGTTAACGATCGCCGCCGGATAACACCTTTTTCAACGACTGCAGCGCTTTGCTGGCCACCTCTGCCGGCGGCAGTTGATGATAACGATCGCTGAACACTTCCAGTCCTATCGGGCCTGAATAGCCTTGCTGATGCAGATAGTCAGCCAGGGATGAAAGCGGGAAATTTCCTTCGGCTGGCAATAAACGCTGATGGCGTGCCACATCCACCAGATGATCGTGGCTGGGAAGGGTAACCAGGTCGGACAGCTGGACCAGGAAGATCTTATCCATCGGAATCCCCGCCAGATCGTCCACCGTGCGGTTCAGCACGAAAATGTGAAACGCATCCACCACCAATCCCAGATTGGGTTCATTGACCTTTTGCACCAGCTGCCATGCCGCCGCCGTATTGTTGATATGCGTGCTCCAGGCCATGGCCTCAAAGGCCACGCGCAGGCCACGTTTGCCTGCCTGGCGGGCCAGCCAGCGGATATCTTCCTCTTCACGATCTGCAATGCAGCCCTGATGGGTAGATGCAGGCGTCAGCAAGGTTGTTGCGCCCAGTTCAACGGCGGTATCCAGCATCTGCAGAGCTTCCTGGCGTTTACTCTCTCGCTGACCGTCTGGCGCGCCGTCAAAATCCAGCAGCACCTGGTAATCCGTCAGGGCCAGGCGGTGGTTATCCAGTAATTTGGCCACATCACTGGCATCGCCGCTGGCTGCCTCCACGTCCTGACGCCAGAGCTCAACCTGATCAAACCCGGCCTGGCTGGCAGCCTTCAACTTCTCTTCTGTGCTGCCGCCAAGCAGAACCGTATTGATAAACAGCGGATTATTATTGAATCTCATGATGATTTTTCCCTTACGCCAGTGCTTTAAAAAAACAAATCCAGTCGGTTCAGCCGCCGCTTTTGGCGAGGCAATATGAACCAGAAGGTTCGACTGGTGGGCTAAGTATAGCTGACGGCTTAGCGTCTACTGGCCGTGAAGGTTTTCCAGGCTTTTCCTGCTTTGACGCTTCTTGACGCAAGTCGCTCTATGCTGGTTGTTTTCCGCTGAAGAAGGAAAGGCAATGAGTAACTGGCTGCAACAGATTCAAACGGTACTGGGAGGCAGTAAAGACGGCAAAGGCGGCGGTGAAGGCCTTAGTAAAATGCTGGCACCGGGCGCGCTTGGCGGACTGGCCGGTTTGCTGATTGCCAGCAAATCCTCTCGTAGTCTGCTGACCAAGTATGGCAAAAATGCGCTGATCATCGGCGGTAGCGCCGCAGCAGGTGCCGTACTGTGGAAAAAGTATAAGGATCGGGTAAGCGAAACCCATCAGGATCAGCCGCAATTCGGTCAGCAGCAGTCACCCGTTGATCGCCGGGCCGAGCGTCTGGTGCAGGCGCTGGTCTTCGCCGCGAAAAGCGACGGGCATATTGATACCCAGGAACGACAGGCCATTAACGAGCATATCCATCAGTCCGGGCTTGGCGCAGATGGCGAGCGGCTGATACAGCAGGCGATTGATATGCCGCTTGACCCACAAAAACTGGCCGTGGACGTGAAAAACGAAGAAGAGGCGCTGGAGGTCTATTTCCTCAGCAACCTGGTGATCGACGTCGACCACTTTATGGAGCGCAGCTACCTTCAGGCGCTGGGTGATGAACTGAAAATCCCTCAGGACGTGCGCGACAGCATGGCAGAAGATATTAAAGCCGAAAAGCTGAAGCTTACCGCCTGATCCTGCTTTCGGGGTGACGCTTGCGTCACCCCGTCACACTATTTTTCCAATCTCCTGCCATTGCGCTTGGCAATCTTGATAACAACTGCCACCCTTAGCCTATGTGATTGATCCAACGGGGCTGAACCATGCATAAACCACCAATTGCCAAAAAAATTCCTTTCGATATGACGCTCCACGGAGAAACCCGCACCGATAATTATTACTGGCTGCGCGATGACAAGCGGGAAGATCCTGCGGTCCTCGACTACCTGAAGGCCGAAAATGCCTATGGTAAAGAGATCATGCAGTCGCAGCAGGCGCTGCAGGAGACGGTGCTGAAGGAGATTATTGACCGCATTCCCCAGCGCGATCACTCGGTCCCTTACGTCAGAAAGGGTTACCGCTATCAAAGCCGTTATGAAGAGGGCAATGAATACGCCATCTATACGCGCCAGCCTGAAGAGACCACTACGCCTGATCAGTGGGACGTGTTGCTGGACGGCAACCTGCGTGCGAAGGACAGCGATTTTTATACCCTCGGCGGCGTCGGCATCACCGGCGATAATAAAATCATGGCGGTGGCAGAGGATTTCCTCTCACGTCGTCAGTACGGCATCCGCTTCTGCAATCTGGAAACCGGAGACTGGTACGAAGATGTGCTGGAAAATGTCTCATCCAGCCTGACCTGGGCCAGCGACAACCGTACGCTGTATTACGTGAAGAAAGATGAGCAGACGCTGCTGCCTTATCAGGTCTGGCGCCATACGCTGGGAACGCCTGTGCAGGATGACCAGCTGGTATATGAAGAGCTGGACGATACCTTCTACGTCGGCGTGCACAAAACCACCTCGGAAGACTATATCCTCATCTCCCTGAGCAGCAGCACCACCAGCGAAGTTCTGCTGTTGGATGCCGCTGACCCGAATGCCGAACCGCAACTGTTCTGCCAGCGCCGAAAGGATCACGAATATGGCGTTGATCATTACCAGCATCAGTTCTATGTGCGTTCGAATCGTGAAGGCAAAAATTTCGGTCTGTACCGGACCGCTGCTTTCGCGGAAGACAAGTGGCAGACACTGATCCCGCCACGGCCTGACGTAGTGCTGGAAGATTTCAGCCTGTTCCGTGACTGGCTGGTGGTCGAAGAACGTGAAGGTGGGCTGACCAGCCTGCGCCAGATCCACTGGCTGACCGGCAAGGAGTCAGGCATCGCCTTTGACGATCCGGCCTATGTCACCTGGCTTTCCTACAATCCCAGCCCGGAGACCAGCAAAATCCGTTATGGCTACTCGTCAATGACCACACCGGACACGTTGTTTGAGCTGGATTTGGACAGTGGCGAGCGCAAGATGCTGAAACAGGCTGAGGTTAAGGGCTTTGATGGCAGCAACTATCGCAGTGAACGTCACTGGATCACCGCCCGTGATGGCGTTGAAGTGCCGGTTTCCCTGGTCTATCACCGCGACCACTATCAGCCGGGCAAAAATCCGCTGCTGGTGTACGGCTATGGCTCTTATGGCAGCAGTATGGATGCCGATTTCAGCGCCAGCCGCCTGAGCCTGCTGGATCGCGGATTCGTCTTTGCCCTGACGCATATTCGCGGTGGCGGAGAATTGGGGCAGCAGTGGTATGACGATGGCCGCCTGTTAAACAAGATGAATACCTTCAACGACTTCATCGATCTGACCGATGCGCTGGTGGCACAGGGATATGGTCATCCTGATAAGCTTTATGCGATGGGCGGCAGCGCCGGTGGCCTGCTGATGGGTGCGGTGATCAATATGGCGCCTGACCGATTCCATGGCGTTGTGGCGCAGGTGCCGTTTGTCGACGTTGTTACCACCATGCTCGATGAATCCATTCCGCTTACCACCGGGGAATATGACGAGTGGGGCAATCCGGCGGAAGAGCAGTATTACCGCTACATTCGTCAATACAGCCCGTATGATTGCGTTACTGCCCAGGCCTATCCGCATTTGCTGATCACCACCGGTCTGCACGATTCCCAGGTACAGTACTGGGAACCGGCAAAATGGGTGGCGAAGCTGAGAGAGCTGAAAACGGACGATAACCTGCTGATGATCTGCACCGATATGGACTCAGGACACGGCGGTAAATCAGGACGCTTCAAGGCTTACGAAGGCGTGGCGCTGGAATACACCTTCTTGATCGCGCTGGCGCAGGAAACGCTCAGCGCGGGCAACGCAAACTAATCCTCAGCTGACAACGCGCGTTCCATCGCGCTGCGCAGATCGGGCTTAAGATCCGGGATATTTTTCAGCATCCATTTGAGGTATCCCGGATCGCGTTTCGCCACATCATCAATTTTACTGCCACGGTATTTGCCAAACGGGAAGGTGGTGCTTGAGCCTTTCACCAGCATTCTGCGGATCATCTCGGCAGCATCCCAGCCGGAATAATCCATAATGCGGATCAGCAGGGCGGCAGTGACATAGCAGTCGTACAGCGCCCGGTGCGCGTGAAGATCGGCCGGAGGGGTAACCTCCAGCTTCAGGGTTTCGCGCAGTGCCTGGTTACTGTATTTGATGCCTGGCCACAATCCGCGTGCCAGGGTCATGGTACAAATCCACTCTCCGTGCATTTCGGGCAGCATCCGCCGGTCGAAGCTGGCGTTGTGGGCGACGTAATAGGGACTGCCGTGATAACGACCGATGGCGTGCTCGATAGGCGGCTTATCCGCGACCATCGCTTCGGTGATGCGATGAATCGCCATCGCATGTGGGCTGATTGGCCGGTCAGGGCAGATCAAATCACTCATCGGATTGACAATCTTGCCATCAATCACATCGACCGACGCCACTTCCACAATTCCACCCTGCAGACCGCAGGTTTCGGTATCTATCACGCGTAACATTATGCGTCCCTTTTAAAAAACTGGCGGGTAGCGTAACGAATGCACCTCTCCTTGCCAATCATTACCCGTTCTTCTGGCAATGACTAACTGCTCACCTTCGCCGCCAGCGACCACCTGTCTGCCGCTTTCATCCCACAGCGCACTCTTGCCCGCGCTTTGATAACCGCCGGTGGGCAGGGCATGGTTGGCCATCAGCACCGCCATTTTGTAGTCGCGTGACCACCGCGCCAGGTATTCACAATCATTGTGATAGCCCTTTTCCGAAACCAGTACGCCAGTGGCATACAGGTTGGCGCCACGTCTTGCCGCGTCGCGGGCATACTCTTCCACGCTGATATCCGCGCAGATCGCCATGGCGACATGATGACGCTGATAACCAAACAGCGGCACGCCTTCACCCGCGGTAAAGAACAGCTTCTCATCACCAAACAGATTGCGTTTGCCGTAGGCCACCTTGGTGCCATCCGGCAGGAAAGCCACGGCGCTGAGCAGAATATCCTCGCCGTTAACCAGCGGCAGGCCGATGACAATCGACATTTGATGGGCAGTTGCGGCATCGGCAAACACCTGCAAACGCGGATCGTCCAGGGTCATCGCCAGAGTGGGCACCAGGGAGAGTTCATAGCCGGTGAGGGAAAGTTCAGGGAAGATCAGTAAATCGATGTGATGGGATGCAGCCTGAAGAATGAATTCAAGGTGGCGGGAAATGTTCCAGGTGATGTCACCCGGTCGCGAACCTGATTGAGCAGCAGCGATACTCCAGACAGACATAAGCTCTCCAGCAAGGCCTCATTGAGGCCATCATCACAACCGAAGCGGTGAATAAAGACAAGAGATATTAAGTCAAATTGACGGCTATTTTAGTTTTGGTTCGTAAGGTAAGCGCGAGAGGCTCAGTGAAGCCTGGCGATATTGCGTCAGACGCTGACGGAACCAGTCACGTAATGCTTCCGGCTGCTCGCGCTCAACCATTTCGGCAATTACCGGCATGTTATAGCGTTCTTTAAACGCCACACCTGCAGCGGCCAGGTCAACGTTAACCTTATCTTTTTCTTCCTGCGGCCAGTTGGCCAGATTTTGAGTCATCAGCTTTCTCCTGTTACGGCGGCAAAAATATAGCAGTTAGTGCACTTTCGCAAGCCTGGGTCTGCTTAGCGCAGTTATCGGCTCGACACATTATTTTAAGCGGGGTATCCTTTCGGCCTCATCGCAGCTATCGGGCTGCCAAGGACAGGATGATACGACTATTATGCGTAAGTTCTCTATGGTTTTTGCTCTGGCGTTGACCGCTGCCGCCTTCTCTCAGCAAGCTTCTGCACATGCTCATTTGAAGAGCCAATATCCCGCCGCGAATGCGAATGTTGAAGCCTCTCCTCAGGCGTTAACGCTAACCTTCTCTGAAGATATCGAACCTGCTTTCAGCGGCGTGGTGATCCTCGACGGCAATCAGAAAGCGATCCCTACCGCCAAAGCTGAGCGCGCACCAAAACAGCATAACCAGCTGATTGCGCCCTTACAGCAGCCGTTGCTCTCGGGTCATTACCTGGTGAACTGGCATGTGCTTTCGGTAGACGGACATAAAACCAACGGGAATTACAGCTTTAGCGTGAAGTAAGATGTCCCTCAGCACCTTTTATATACTCTGCCGCTGGCTGCACTTTGCCGCGCTGATGTCGCTGGCAAGCGGCAGCCTGTATACCGCATTGATGGCGCCGGCCCGTTTTCGATCCTATTTGGCGGGACGTTTTCGCCTGTTATTGAGTTGCAGCGCGATAACGGCGTTGATTACCGCCGTTATGCTGCTCGCCGCCCAAACCGGGCTGATGGGCGATGGCTGGCAGGATCTCGGCAATACGGACGTCTGGCTGGCGGTATTGCAGACCCGTTTTGGTCAGGCCTGGCAATGGCAGCTGATCGCCGCCTTGTTGGGCGTGGCGGCATTGCTGCTTCAGGGCCGTATTCGTCAGCAGCTGTTATTGCTGAGTGGAGTAGGGCAGCTGGTGGGCCTGGCCTTTGTCGGACATGCCGCGATGGGCATGCTGCAACGCACCAATCAGGCCGTGCATTTGCTCTCGGCGGCCTTCTGGGCCGGTGGATTGCTGCCGGTGGCACTGCTGATGAAAGACGCGCGACAGATGGCGACACGCTATGACGCGATCCGCACCCTGATGCGCTTTTCACGCTACGGGCATCTGG
This sequence comes from Erwinia billingiae Eb661, assembly GCF_000196615.1. Lineage (NCBI taxonomy): Bacteria > Pseudomonadati > Pseudomonadota > Gammaproteobacteria > Enterobacterales > Erwiniaceae > Erwinia > Erwinia billingiae. Next base: position 2,798,934 of record NC_014306.1, on the reverse strand, counting down.
CGGTGGCGCTGGTGGTGATCAGTGGCGTGATCAACGCGCTATTGCTGCTGGGCTGGCCACCGGCCAGCTTTCAGCTCTACAGTCAGCTGCTACTGATTAAGACGCTGCTGGTGGCGTTGATGTGTGCGGTCGCCCTGTTTAACCGTTACTGGCTGGTGCCACGATTTCAGCGTAGCGGTGAGAATGCCCAACATAAATTCCTGCTGACCACGCTGGCTGAGCTGTTGCTCTCGGCGTTGGTTTTGCTGCTGGTTAGCGTGTTTGCCACGCTTGAACCGGCCTGATACTGATTATTTCTACCGCCTGCACACGGCAGGCGTTATCCAGAGAGGGTTCGCACCACCATGAAAAAATTGGCCAGTCTGATGATTGCACTGAGTTTTTGTTCCAGCGCCATGGCGGCGGAGATTATCACCGTAAGTCGTTTTGAAATGGGCAAGGATACCTGGCCTTTCGACCGCGAAGAAGTGATGTTGACCTGTGCCAAAGGCAATGCGCTGTTTGTTATCAATCCAAGCACGCTGGCGCAGTACCCAATCAACGATGTCGCCAGCGCTCTGGTGAAGAGCGGGCAGGCGAAAGGGCAGAACATCAGCATTATCCAGAGCGACGACCCACAGCATCCGGGCCAGAAAAAGAGCCTGACGCCGATTATCGAGCGCACTCAGAAGCTGTGTAACTAAGCCGAAAAAGTCACGCCAGAGATTCACTTCATTACGCTGTCTTGCCGCCTGGCAAGGCAGTTCGCCTGTTTCTGCCGCCATGATCACAGAGCCAACAAGTTTATAGCAAGCCGTTTACAACTGGCTGGAAAATCCCCGCGCCTGTACTACCTTTTAAAGGGCAAGGCGACATAGCCTGCATAAATGCCAACTTTTAGCGCACGGCTCCCACAAGGAGCCATTTCCCTGGACCGAAGATAGGAATCGTCTTCGGTCTTTTTTTATGGATCTTTCCCCACAAATAGTGTCTTTTAACAGCCAAGAAAATCGTCTTTCAGGGAGCACGTGATGATCACCGTTTTAGCGCTATTGGGTTTGATTTTGGGCGCATGGTCTGTTCGCAGTATCTGCATCAAGCAGCAAAGCAACATCAAGAAGCTGGTTAAATCTTTCGTTGCCGCATTCTACTTCCTGGCATTTGGTGGGCTGAGCAGTGAGGATATCAATAAGATGCTTGTCGCTATCGTCATGCTGTTACTCGGTGCGGCAATACAGTGGTATGCAAATCGCCGCTATAAAACCCCTGAAGAATAATGCATCCGGCAGGGGCTCAATAACTCAACGAGTAGGCTGATATTCCATCAGCATTTCATGGGTAACCGACGCCCCGCCGCAGACAATCACCAACACGTTATCTTCAGGCTTGAAGCCGATCCGGTTTTTATACATCAACGATAAAGACGCGCCACACGCAGGTTCAACCAATACGCGATGATCGTTAAGGAACAGTTTGCAGGCTTCGACCGTTTCGTCGTCGGACACCAGCAAACTCTTTACATCAAACTGCTGACTAACGTTAAACGCATTTTCGCAAACCTGACTCGCCGCCAACGTGGTGGCAATGCCGCTGACCTGTTCAAGACGGACCAATTTCTTCGCCTGCATCGACGCATTCAGCGATGCCGTACCAAAGGTTTCCGCAACATATATCGGGATGTTTTTAAGCTGATGTTTTTCCAGCCCCAGCGCGATACCCGATAGCAAACTGCCGCCACCCACCGAAAGCACCACAGCATCCGGGATCACGCCAGCCTCAATCACTTCATCGATCAGGGTGCTGATGCCTTGCCACAACAGTGGGTTATCAAATGGATGCACATAGACGTTGGTGTCGGAAGTTAATGACAAGGCATGATCGTTTGCTTCACTCCAGTTGCGGCCATGCACAATCAGCTGGGCGCCTTCCTGCTGGATCAGCTGCCGAGCGCGGGAAGAGGTCGTCTCGGGCACCACCACCGTCACCGGGATATTTAGCTGTCGGCCACTGTGCGCTACCGCGATCCCGGCATTTCCGCCTGACGAACTGACAAACCCTTTGGCACCTTTGGCCGCATAAAACTGGCAGGCGTGGCTGGCGCTGCGCAGTTTGAATGAGCCGCTCGGTTGGGCCGACTCCATCTTTAGCCAGACGTTACACTGGTTTAACTGACTCAGCGGGAGGGAAGAAATCAGGGGCGTTTGCAGCGAAATAGTCATCGTGGGAGGTGTGCCTTATATGCGACTTTCCAACAGGTTAGCCTTAAACAATAGCTTTTCACCGTTGCAAAGTCATCAGGCGAATACCTTTGATGTTATCGCCGGTTGCTTCCTGCTGAATGGCTGGCGCATCAATTGCTGACAGCGCCGATGGCAAGCTAAACGCCGAACGCGCTACAAAAACGTCCAGATAAAGCGGTCGTTGTCTTTGGTAATGCGTCCGGCAGATGTGCGATCGAAATGGCTGGTAAACACCGTCGCGTTTTCAGTTGCGGCAAATTCCAGCAGCCAGCGGCGGGATTCGGCGGCCAGTGGACCGTTTCCGCAGAACATTGAGTTCCACTGCGGATGGGCCACCTGAATGGCTGAGTGCATCACGTCGCCCAAAAAGATCGCCGTTTCACCTTCGGTGACGAAGGCGATGCTCATATGTCCCGGGCTGTGTCCCGGCGTTGGATAGAAGACGATACCGGGCAGGTATTCGGTGATTTCATCGGGCAGGGTAACCAGACGGCGCGCATCAATGATCGGCTGCACGCTATCATCAAATACCACTCTGCGTGCCGCTGCGGCTGGAGAGGTCATAAAGGTGACTTCTGCCTGCGGGCAAACCCAGGTTGCGTTGGGGAAGGTGGGTATCCAGCTATCGCCATTCGGCACCGTATTCCAGCCAACATGATCGGTGTGCAGATGCGTGTGCAGCACATAATCCACGTCTGCCGGATCGATCCCGGCGGCAGTCAGATTCTCCATCCACGGGGAATTTAGCTGGTGGAACAGCGGACTGAAAGGCCGATCTTTGCCATTACCGGTGGCGGTATCGATTAGCATGATGCGGTTAGGGGTTTCGACCAGCCAGCTGTGAACGCTCATGTTCACCAGCATATCGGCTTGCTCAGCAGGCGACTCATCACCCGACGTGGGGAACAGTTTCCCCTGCGGCACGCTGAACATCTGTTCAGTCAGGCGGGTGATTTTCAGTTTGCCGATAGTGTAAGACGCCTGCTCAGTCATTAATTTACTCCGTTATGGTAAACCCCCCGGATGGCCCGGGTGATGACGCTGAAATATCCTGCAGGGTCAGACAGCGTAAATGCGCCTGGATTCCCCGTAAGCGTAAATAATGATATTTAACGTTTGATGACGGCGCACAGGTCGAAAGTCTCGTCTGCAGGGGACCTAAACACACTGTTGAGCTCACAATCCAGCCAAAGCCACAGGTTTTTACCCTTTATCTTGTTTATCCCGCGCCAACACTCTACCCTCAGTGGGCAACAACGATACGCGAGTGACGCGTCCACCGTTCGGCCTGGAGCCAACTTGATGAAAAGCGACAAAGAGATTTCGATAGACCAGTTTACCGATGCAGAGAAGGAGCTGGTGGCGGCAAAGGTTAAGACCCTGACGTTAAAGATGAGCCATGTGCCAAGTAAGAAAGAAGAAAAGGAAATTCAGAAAGAGGCCAAGCGTCTGGTGATGAAGGATCGTGTGGTAAAAGAGACCACCAAAGCCGTGATAGCGAAGAAACCACGCAAGGCGTCTTCGGCTAAAGAGAGTGAAGTTAAAGAGTTCAACTGGTCAGCTTCACTAAGCAAAAACCCGCGCGCATTAAAAGCCAAATAGTGCCGCCCGCTACAGCGTCAGCCGGGTGCCAGCCCCGAGCGTCTGACGCTGTCAGCATTACCCCACAATAATCAAATGCACCAGCCGGGCTAATACCTCAATAATCAACAGGCTCCCAGCCGTAATTAACGACAGCGTGATATAAAACTGTTTGCGATTGCTCATGAGTGTGAGAAGTCCCAATCCCCGAATAGCCTATACTGTAGTCGTTATTTCCTAAACGGACTGTCAATGTTTCCAGTAAATGTGCTCAGGGTGGATCATGCTGTACCAATATCTTAACGGTGAAAACTGGCGTCATATTTATCTGGTAGGTGATTTGCATGGCTGCAGAACCTTGCTGGATGAACAACTGCTAGCCCGTCAATTTGATACAGAGAAAGATTTACTGATTTCCGTCGGTGACTTAATCGATCGCGGCCCGGACAGTCCGGCCTGTCTGGCACTATTACAGGAACCCTGGTTTCGCAGCGTGCGCGGCAATCATGAAGAGATGGCACTCAGCGCGCTGACCAGTGGATTGCATAAGCAGTGGATGTTTAACGGCGGTGACTGGTTCTATAAGTTGAAAGGCGTCGACATGATTGCGGCTAAGCATGCGATCAATCACTGCCGGACGCTACCGCTGATTATGCATGTGCAGCTGGACCAGCGCATCGTGGTGGTTGCGCATGCCGATTATCCGGCAAATCATTATGCGTTTGGCGCCGAAGTTGATGGCAATGAGGTTGTCTGGAGCCGCCAGCGCATTGAGCAATTACAGAAGGGAAAAGGGCAGGCCATTTCCGGAGCCGATGCGTTCTATTTTGGTCACACGCCGGTCCAGAGACAGCTCGATGCCTACAATCAGCACTACATTGATACCGGCGCCGTTTATGGCAACCGGTTAACGCTGGTGCAGATCCAGTAATCAGGCGAACAGTTTGCCATCACGCACCAGTTCGCGCGGATAGTTGTTCTTAATCCGGCTGCCGACTTTCTTCGCCAGACCAATCTGCTGCTGCTGACAGGTGAGGATCAACTCATCCGCAGGCAGATCCCGTTCCGGATAAATATCCCGCCCGCGATACCACTCTTCAGCTTCCGCTAACGTCAGCTCAAAACGGTTTTTAGCGTCAGGCTCAGCCAGCGCAATCACCGCTTCGTGCTGCCAGCGATAGCCTTTAGTGAACGTCTCAGCCAGCTTCAGACCAATGCGTGAGAAGCGCACTCTGACCAGCAGCGGCTCGATGGCTAACGGGAACAGCCAGATCTCTTTGTCACGCTCCCATAAGGTATGCGTTTTGCTGTCCCAGCTGAGGCCAGATTTGGCTGCGGCGGCGATAATTTCCTGCTGCTCTTTGCGTTTTACCGGGAAGAAGGGGAATTTACCCAGTTTGTAATTGGGTGTCGGTAATGCCGGCACGCTTTCCAGCTTACGCAGGCGGGCAACGAAGAAGCCTTCGCTGTCAAAGATCTGAGGGAAGACGTGCAGGAATCCTTCTGGCGTCACGGCCTGCTCTGCGCCGGGGAACAGCTCGTTCAGCGGTTCAATCTCTACCGCACCCGGATATTGCTGCTGCAGCCAGGCGATCACCTGCTGATTTTCAGCTCGATTAAGCGTACAGGTGGAATAAATCAGCGTGCCACCGGGCTTCAGGGCATGAAAGGCACTGTCGATCAGGTCATGCTGCGTGGCCGCAATCTCTGCGGTGCTTTCAACGGACCAGTTGCGCAGCGCATCGGCATCCTTGCGGATCACCCCTTCGCCCGAGCACGGCGCGTCCAGTAGAATGGCGTCAAAAATTTCCGGCAACGCGGCACCAAACACCCGACCATCGAAATGGGTCATCGCCGTATTACTGACGCCACAGCGGCTGAGATTGGCATGCAGCACCTTCACCCGGCTGGCAGAATATTCGTTGGCAAGAATGGCGCCCTGATTGCCCATCTTTGCTGCGATCTGCGTGGTTTTAGAGCCTGGTGCGGCGGCGACATCCATCACCGTTTCAGGCGTCGGACAGCCGGCAAATAAGGCGCTGACCGGCAGCATTGAGCTGGCTTCCTGAATATAGAAAAGGCCAGAGAGATGCTCAGCGGTGCTGCCCAGCGGCAGCGTGTCGGCATCGTCACGGGAAATCCAGAACCCTTCTTCACACCATGGGATAGGCGTCAGTTGCCACTGATATGGGGCAACCAATGCCAGAAAATCCGCGACGCTGATTTTGAGCGTGTTCACCCGCAGGCTGCGGCGTAACGGCTGCTGGCTGATAGCGATAAAACGCTCGAATTCTGCGACATCTGGCAGCAATTCGCGCATCTGATTTAAGAAAGAGTCGGGGAAGTACACGCGTGAGGAAGAGGACACTGAAAAATTCCGCTGGAAATAAGTGGGGCGAGTTTATCACATCCTGATAGCTGAAAAAAAACGGGCAGCTCAAGGCTGCCCGTTCAGGTTATTTCGCAGGGAGCGCGGTTCCCCATTTACGCCAGTCTTTTGGCTCTTCGTCTTCCAGCAGATAGTGCTTGCCGGAAGTGGCCTGCGGCGCTAACGGGATCGTCGGCGGCGTGGCGAAGGCAATCCCCCCCTGAATAAACTGCTGGAAGGTGCCGGTTTTCACTACGCCACCAATCAGACCGAATTTCAGGTTATAGCCGGAAGCCAGCCAGAACACCGAATTGTTACGCACCAGATGCTGGTACTTCTTGCTGATGCGCAGGGTGATCTGGACGCGGTCAGCCATGGCACCCAACGACGTGCCGGTGACCGTACCGACCTCAATGCCACGGAACAGCACCGGCGTACCGACGGAAACGGAACCGCCTTCAGGCGCATCCATAACCACGTTCAGGCCATCCAAATAGCGCGCGTCAGTAATGGTCGATTCCTGCAGTTCGAAACTGCGTTGAGCGCGGCCTTTGCCCGGATCGACGTTGATGTAAGGCTGCAACAGGGTTTCCAGATGATTGACACCCGCCGCCGATATTTCCGGCGAAACGACCGAGAAGCGGCTGCCAATGCGGGCAAAGTCATCCACATACTGCGGATACAGCACGCCTTTGGCGACAACCTCATTTTTTTCCTGATTCAACGCCAGGTCTTCGATCTGACCGATGGTAATGCCCAGATAGCGGATCGGCATGCCGGCAGAAAGTTTGGTGGCATCGTAAGTGTGCAGGGTGATCTGGCTACCTACCGCACGTGCGGCGGTTTCAGAGTTATACAGCACGCGCTTATCTTTGCTGGTCAGCCCGGCGCCGGCGCCGGTCAGGTTATCAAAGCTGATCGCACCTTTTAACACGCGGTTAAGCGGGGAGGCCTGAACCGTTAAGCCGCTGCCGTTCAGCTGCACGCGGGCACCGCCTTCTGACCAGAACACGCTGTTTTCGGTCAGCAGCTTGCGGTATTCCTGTTTGATATGCACCCGTACGTCAAACTCATTGGCTTTCGGGATCACCTCAACAATCTCGCCGACCTGGAACTTGCGATACAACACAATCGAACCGGCCTGTACATCCGGCAGGCTTTTCGCGGTCAGCGTCAGGGTGGTTGGCAGCTGGTTTGAGGTGATGCCTTCTGCCGCTTTCTCAGCATTGGCATAGAGCGGGTAATTCTGCTTCACCGCACCCTTGCTGCCGGGATCGAGACGAATGCCGCCATCAACCCACTCACTGGCGCTGGCACCCAGCACTTCCATGCCATCAATACCCAGCTTCACATCCAGCCGGCTGTTGATAATGAATTTACTGTCACCGTGGACCAGCTCGCGGTAGTTGCCCGCGATGGCGATAACGAAGTTCACGCCTTGCTCGTTCAGCGAGCGGTTAACCACCTGACCAATCTGCATGCCATGCAGCATGATCGGCTGGCCCGCATCGATGCCGTAGCTCTCCGGGGCGGTCAGCTTCAACTCCAGCGAGTTAGGCTGTTGCAGCAGTGCTTCGTTGCTCTCCAGTACCTGATAATGATCCTGCGGCGCGCCTTCACCTGGCACCAGCTCCAGAGTGTTGCCGGTCAGTAAGCTGCTTAAGCTGGTGTCATTCAGGCTGATTTTCGGGCTGCGCATTTCAATGCGGGTGCCGGTGCGCATCAGGCCGGTGACAGAAGGATCGATGGTCAATTCTCCGGTTACCTTGCCGCCTGGCTGTAAGGTCATCGCGGTCAGGGTGCCCACTTCAAGGCCCTGATACATCAGCGGGGTGCTGTTGGCCTTAAGATTCTTGCCGCTCGGCAGGTCCAGGCTGATGATCACGCCGCGATGGCTGTGCGCTAAATCAGGATAGAGATCGAAATTGTCTTCCGACTTCGCCTGTTCCGACTGGGCCGGCGAATCGAAGGCGATAGCGCCGTTCACCAACGCCGCCACGCTTTCCAGCTGTACCTTCACGCCGTTCAGCCCGACATCGGCCTTAACGCCTGATACGTTCCAGAAGCGGCTGTCTTTTTTCAGCAAATTGGTGAAGCGACGGTCAATCAGCACATCCACCGTCACGCCTTTATTACCGGGATTGATGCTGTAGTCGTAAACACGGCCAACAGGAATTTTACGGTAATACACCAGCGAGCCGGTATTCAACGAGCCAAGATCCGGCGTATGCAGATGGATCAGCATCTCGCCGGTATTGACGCGGTATTTCGGCTGAGTATCCAGCGCGACAAAGTGCTCTTTAGGCTGACCTTTACCCGGCATCATGCCGATGTAGTTACCGCCGACCAGCGCATCAAGGCCTGAAACCCCCGCCAGCGAGGCTTTCGGCGTCACCAGCCAGAACTGGGTCTGGTCGCGTAACGCGTCTTTCATATCGCTTTTGATGCTGGCCTTGATTTTGATGGTGCGCAGATCGTCCGTCATGCTGATGCCCTGCACCAGACCGACTTCAACACCCTGATAACGGACCGGCGTTCTGCCCGGCACAATGCCGTCCGCCGTGGCGAAATCAATAGTGACGGTGGTCCCGCGCTCCTGGTAATTTGACCAGATAAGCCAGCCCGCAATCAGCAGCGCAATCAGCGGCAATAACCAGAAGGGCGAAATTTTCCGCCGGCTGGTAATGCGCGCGTTAGTCGGTGTAGTCGGCGTTTCCTGTTGCATGTGCATCCCATAATAAACGGCTATCCAGCCACTCAACGGCAAGAATAGTGAGTATGACTGACGAGCCAAAATAGAAAGCTGCCGGTCCCATGTTGAAAGAGAGAAGCTGGTCGCGATTGACCAACGACATGGTTAACGAAATAACAAACAGATCCAGCATAGACCAGCGGCCTACCCAGGTAACGACCCGCAGCAGGCGGACGCGGGTTTTCAGTCCCTGTTCACACTTGAAGTGAATACTGAGAAGTAGCGTCAGTAGCACAATAATTTTGGTAAACGGCACCAGAATACTGGCCACAAATACCACGATGGCCACCGGAATATTGCCGGAACCCAGCGACATAATCCCCGAAAGGATGGTGTCTTCCTGGCGGGAGCCGGTGAGATAAATGATGGAAATTGGCAGCAGATTGGCCGGGATCAGCAGCACAATAGAGGCAATCAAAGCGGCCCAGGATTTCTGCAAGCTGAAGTGACGACGGAAATAGAGCGGCGTGTGGCAGCGTGGGCAACGGCCCCGGGCATCGGCAACACCGGTGTGGTGGCAGCTCAGACAAACCTGTAACTTTTCCCGGGCAACGTTAGGGTGAGGCTGCGGATAAAAGCGGTGCCAGAGCTGCTCAACGTTTAAATGAATCAAGGTCACCAGGCTCAACAGCGTCAGCGAAATAAACGCAATCAGCCCGGTGCCAGGCGTAATCGCCGCATAGTCCTGCACTTTAATTGACGCAACGGCAATCCCCACCAGATAGATATCCAGCATCACCCACTCTTTCAGGCGATCGAGCATCAATAATACCGGACGAAGGTTCATGCCCAATTTATGGCCAAAATAGAGATAGGCAATAGACCCAACCAGCGTCGCGGGGGCACCAATGGTGCAAAAGGCCACCATCGAGGCGGTAATGACATTGCCTTGCTGCGCCATCTGAGTGATGCCTTCCAGCAGACTGGCATAAATGTTGGTGCCCAGCAGGCGGATGCTCATCAGCGATTCAGTGTAGGCGAAGGGCATCAACAGCAGCATGGTGACGGCCATCGCACACAGCCGGGTCATCGACCAGTCACGGCCATTCATAATGCGAGCATTGCAGCGAGGGCAGTGCGCAGACTGGTTGGATTTCACATCTGGTAAGGAAAAAAGGGTATCGCATTGGGGGCAACGCTGATAACGTGCCTGAGGCAGAGCATGGCTAATGGCGTGTATTTTCATAATCCTGATCGTCTCAGGCCCAGGCAGCGCAGGTGCAGGGCAGGGTTAAGTTTTTTCGCCATAAAACGATAATGACACGTCAAGGTCATGCTTAAGGCTTCGGACTGACTAAGGGTATATTAACTAACGGAATGATTCACCTTGTCCGTCTGGGCATTTAATGCTTATTTTAGCAAGGGGTCATCATGGGCCTCATGACACGTTTTCACAATGGTTAAAAAATGACAAAAGCTGAGTTTTATTCGGACCTGAACCGTGATTTGCGCGCGCTTATCGCTGGAGAAACAAGTTTCCTGGCGGCAATGAGCAACTGCAGCGCGCTGTTATATGAGCGCCTTGACGGTGTTAACTGGGCAGGTTTCTATCTGTTGACCGAAGCCGATACGCTGGTTCTGGGACCTTTCCAGGGAAAAATCGCCTGTGTGCGTATTCCGGTAGGTCGCGGCGTGTGCGGTACGGCCGTGGCCGAAAGTCAGGTTCAGCGCGTGGATGATGTCCATGCTTTCCCGGGTCACATCGCGTGTGACGCGGCCAGTAATGCTGAGATCGTGCTGCCATTGGTAGTGAACGGCCAGACAATTGGCGTGCTGGACATCGATAGTATCGAATATAAACGCTTCGACAGCGAAGACGAAGCGGGGTTAAAAACCCTCACTGACGGGCTGTGTGAGGTGCTTGCCGGGTCTGATGTGGAAAAATTTATTCACATGAAACGCAGCTAAAGCGCTGGATCACGTAGCAATTGCCGATGGGGTCATTATAATGACGCCTGTTCATGCCTGCGCTGGTTGGCAAACCCGTTGTAATCAGGAAATTTCATGGAAAATCAACCCAAGTTGAATAGTAGTAAAGAAGTCATTGCCTTTCTGGCCGAGCGTTTCCCGAAATGCTTTAGCGCCGAAGGCGAAGCACGACCACTTAAGGTCGGCATCTTTCAGGATTTAGTCGATCGTGTTCAGGGCGAAATGAGCCTGAGTAAAACTCAGCTCCGCTCCGCACTCCGTCTTTATACGTCCAGCTGGCGCTACCTGTACGGCATCAAAGCCGGTGCAGTCCGCGTTGATCTGGATGGTAACGACTGTGGCGTCCTCGACGAGCAGCATGTTGAACATGCCCGTAAGCAACTCGAAGAAGCAAAAGCGCGTGTTCAGGCACAGCGTGAGCAGCAGCAGGCGAAGAAACGCGAAGCTGGAGAAGAGGGGGCACCACGCCGTCCTCGTAAACCCGCGCGTAAACCTTCTGCCGAAGGTGAGCAGCCACGCCAGGTTCGCAGCAAACCTCAGCGTAGCACCGAGCGCGCACCTTCCGCAGAGCGTCAGCCAGCAGCAGCTCCAGCTCCCACTAAACCCGTTACCGATACCGCAGCACTGCAAGTCGGCCAGAATATCAAAGTCACCGCGGGCAAAAGTGCGATGGACGCAACCATTCTTGAAATTACCAAAGATGGCGTCCGGGTACAGTTGGCTTCCGGCCTGGCAATGATAGTACGCGCAGAACACTTGCAGTTCTGATACGGAGGCCAATCAGGGCATGAACAATTTTTTCAGAACTACTGTGATCGCAGGACTGCTGCTGGCAGGGAACGTTTTCGCCGCCGATAACATTACGCGTGCCGATCAAATTCCTCAGCTGCATCAGGAACCTCAGCATGCGACAGTCAGTGAACGTGTTACCTCACGTTTTACCCGCTCGCATTATCGCCAGTTCGATCTTAATCAGGATTTTTCCGTTAAGATTTTCGAACGCTATCTGAATCTGCTGGACTACAGCCACAACCTGCTGCTGACCTCGGATATCGAACAATACGCCAGCAAAAAAACCACCTTAAGCGATGAGCTGAAGAGCGGTAAGCTGGATGTATTTTACGACCTGTATAATCTGGCGCAGAAACGCCGCTTTGAGCGCTATCAGTACGCATTGTCCGTGCTGAATAAGCCCATGAATTTCACCGGTACCGATACCATTGATATCGACCGGAGCAAGTCGCCGTGGCCAAAAACCACGGCGGAGCTGAATCAGCTGTGGGACGCGAAAGTCAAATATGACGAGCTGAGCCTGAAGCTGACCGGCAAAGATGAAAAAGAGATCCGCGAAGTCCTGACCAAGCGCTATCAGTTTGCTATCCGCCGTCTGGCGCAGAGCAACAGCGAGGACGTCTTCCAGCTGGCGATGACCGCGTTCGCGCACGAAATCGATCCGCATACCAACTATCTCTCTCCACGTAACACCGAGCAGTTTAATACCGAAATGAGCCTCTCTCTGGAAGGTATTGGTGCGGTGTTGCAAATGGATGACGATTATACGGTGATTAACTCGATGGTCGCCGGTGGTCCGGCAGCCAAGAGCAAATCGATCACCGTTGGCGATCGGATCGTGGGTGTCGCTCAGCCGGGCAAACCGATGGTGGATGTGATTGGCTGGCGTCTTGATGACGTGGTCGCGCAGATCAAAGGACCGAAGGGCAGCAAAGTGCGCCTGGAAGTGTTACCGGCCGGGAAGGGCACCAAAACCCGCATCGTCTCCCTGACGCGTGAGAAAATCCGTCTGGAAGACCGCGCGGTCAAAATGACCGTGCAGAATGTCGGCAATAAGAAAGTGGGCGTGCTGGATATCCCTGGTTTCTATGTTGGCCTGACTGACGATGTGAAAGTGCAGTTGCAGAAATTGCAGAAGCTGAACGTGGATAGCGTGGTCATTGACCTGCGTACCAACGGCGGTGGCGCACTGACCGAAGCGGTTTCCCTGTCTGGTCTGTTCATTCCAAGCGGCCCGGTTGTTCAGGTTCGTGACAACAACGGTAAGGTTCGTGAAGACAGTGATAACGATGGCATCGTTTATTACAAAGGTCCGCTGGTGGTGTTGGTTGACCGCTTCAGTGCCTCGGCTTCAGAAATCTTTGCGGCTGCGATGCAGGACTACGGACGTGCGCTGATTGTCGGTGAGCCGACCTTCGGTAAAGGCACCGTGCAGCAGTACCGTTCACTGAACCGGATCTACGATCAGATGCTGCGTCCTGAATGGCCGGCGCTGGGCTCTGTCCAGTACACCATCCAGAAGTTCTACCGTATCAACGGCGGCAGTACTCAGCGTAAAGGCGTGACGCCTGACCTGCTGATGCCAACCGGCGTGGAAGCGGTTGAGACTGGCGAGAAGTTCGAAGATAACGCCCTGCCATGGGACAGCATCAATGCGGCCAGCTACACCAAGTCAGGTGACTTAACCTCACTTGAGCCGAAGTTGATTCAGGACCATCAGGATCGCATCGCCAAGGATCGTGAGTTCCAGTACATCATCAAAGATATCGCGCGCTTCAATGCAATGAAGGACAAGCGCAATATCATCTCTCTGAACCTCGCCGAGCGTGAGAAAGAGAACCACGAGGATGATGCACTGCGTCTGGAGCGGATTAACGCCCGTCTGCAGCAGGAAGGCAAAAAGCCACTGGCTAAGCTGGACGATCTGCCGAAAGACTATAAAGAACCGGATCCGTACCTCGACGAAACGGTCAACATTGCTAACGACCTGGCGCAGCTTGAAAAAGCACAAACGCCGCCAGCGGCAGCAAAATAAACCCGAAGGGCACAGCTTAGTCTGTGCCCTTTTTTTATCCCGCACCTCTCGCCTGTCGCTGATTTACGCCTGCCGGCAAAGCCATTTCACTTAACTCTTCCTGTTGATGCATCCCAAGATGCTTCAAAGTGTAAAGTTATGTCTTTTTAGACACTTAAAGATTAAGGGTGCTTGAAATGTTTTGCTTTGCCCATAGGATAGTTATCCGCTATAAGCGAATTTGTTAACTGAGGAAGATGAAATTCTATGATGCGTATTGCGCTTTTCCTGCTGACCAACCTGGGCGTTATGTTGGTCTTTGGGCTGATCCTCAGCCTGACAGGGATCCAGTCAAGCAGTGTACAGGGCCTGATGATCATGGCGGGTCTGTTTGGCTTCGGCGGTGCGTTTGTCTCACTGCTGATGTCGAAGTGGATGGCGTTGCGATCCGTCGGTGGTGAGGTTATTGAGCAACCGCGCAATGAGACCGAGCGCTGGTTGATGCAGACCATTGCTCAGCAGGCACAGCAGGCGGGTATCGCCATGCCGCAGGTGGCTATCTATCATGCGCCGGATATCAACGCCTTTGCGACCGGTGCCCGTCGTGATGCGTCACTGGTGGCGGTCTCTACCGGCCTGTTGCAGAACATGAGCCGTGACGAAGCCGAAGCGGTGCTGGCTCACGAGATCAGCCACATCGCTAACGGTGATATGGTCACCATGACGCTGATTCAGGGTGTCGTGAACACCTTCGTGATCTTTATCTCGCGCATTCTGGCGCAGGTTGCCGCAGGCTTCCTGTCCGGCAACCGTGATGAAGGTGAAGGCAATAACGGCAACCCAATGGTCTACTTCGCCGTGTCGATGGTGCTGGAGCTGGTCTTCGGTATCGTGGCCAGCATCATCACCATGTGGTTCTCGCGTCACCGTGAGTACCATGCCGATGCCGGCTCTGCGCGACTGGTTGGTCGTGAGAAGATGATTGCAGCCTTGCAACGTCTGAAAACCAGCTATGAGCCGCAGGAAGCCAGCACCATGATGGCCTTCTGCATTAACGGTAAGTCGAAGTCACTGAGTGAGCTGTTTATGTCTCACCCACCGCTGGATAAGCGCATTGAAGCGCTGCGCAGCGGTCAGTATCTGAAGTAACCGACAGCTGTAATGAAAAAACCGGGCATTGCCCGGTTTTTTTATGCCTGAAAAGCACTCAGCTACGGGTGCCGGGCTGCGTCATTCGCATCGCACTTACTACGGTAGCCAGCGTTGCGAAGCTGCCTGCCAGTAATAAAGAAGCATGGGTACCGTGGCCACCAAACAGGTTGAACATCAGCGCGACCAGCGCGGCACCACTGGTCTGGCCGAGCAAGCGCGCGGTGCCCAGCATGCCGCTGGCACCACCGCTGCGGTTGCGCGGGGCGGAAGTGATAATGGTGTGGTTGTTCGGTGACTGGAACAGGCCAAAACCCGCACCGCAAAGCGCCATGCGCCAGATGATATTCAGATCTGACGGAGAATCAGGCAGCAGCGCCAGCGAGAACAGACCGCTGGCGAACATCGCCAGACCAATCGCTCCCAGCAGACCGGCGTGATAGCGCTCAATCAGTCGGCCGGCAATGGGCGCCATCACCATAGTAGCCAGTGGCCAGGGAGTCAGTAACAGTCCGGTGGCCACTTCGCCACGGTGTAACACGGTTTGCATAAAGAAGGGCAGTGAGACCATCGCCAGCATCTGGGCGCAGAAAGAACAGACCGAGGTGCCCAACGACAACGAGAAGATGGGAATGCGCAGCAAATCCACCGGCAACAGTGGGAAAGGCATTTTCAACTGACGGCGAATAAAGACGAAGCCGACGATGACCAGCGCCACCAGCTCGGCCAGCACCAGCTTGCCACTTTGTCCCTGCGCGAAGCCGCTTAAAGCCGAAATTAACAGGCCAAAGGTCAGGGCATTCATAATTGCGCTGGGAATATCAAAGCGCTGCTCTTTCGATTTCTGCGTGTTATCGGGCAAGAAGCGGAAGGCGAGATAGAGCGCCGCCAGGCCGACCGGTACGTTAATCAGGAACAACCATTTCCATGAGGCGACCGACAGCACCGCGGCCGCCACGGTGGGTCCGGCAGCGGTGGATACGGCCACGATCAGCGAGTTAATGCCCATTCCGCGCCCGAGAAAGCGCTGCGGATAGATTATCCGAATCAATGCGGTGTTGACGCTCATCAACGCGGCGCCACCAAAGCCCTGTAATACGCGGGCAAAGGTCAGCATTTCCAGCGAGCTGGAAAGGGCGCAAAACAGCGAGGTGCAGGTGAACAGCACCAGACCGGCCTGATAGATACGGCGGTAGCCCAGAATATCGCCGAGGAACGACAGTGACAGCAGCGAGATGATAATGGCCAGCTGATAGGCGTTAACAATCCAGATGGATTCTGCCGGGCTGGCGTGCAGCTCGCGGGCGATGGTCGGCAGTGCCACGTTGGCAATGGCACCGTCAAGCACAGCAACGGTGATGCCTAAGGCAATCGCCATTATTGCGCCGTAGCGCTGCGGGATGGGTAATCCGTCGGGTTGAGTTGTTTGCGGCATGGACCAAATTAGTCAGAAGAGTGAATATCATTATGCTAATGATTTTTCACTGACTATTCCAGGTTGTTACGCGGCGAAAACTATCAGCAGATATGTCAGGGCAATTTACCCACTGAGCATTGCACCTGCCAGGCCGCAAAACGTATACTAGAAATACCGTTCCATTTTTTATAAAACAAAAATAAGGTCCTGTCATGGCGAATGGCGATGTGGATAAACAGCCGGATTCAGTCTCATCGGTGTTGAAGGTTTTCGGTATCCTGCAGGCTCTGGGCGAGGAGCGTGAGCATGGCATTACCGAGCTTTCACAGCGGGTAATGATGTCGAAAAGTACCGTTTACCGTTTTCTGCAAACGATGAAATCCCTCGGTTATGTTGATCAGGAAGGCGAGTCAGAAAAATATTCGCTGACCTTAAAGCTGTTCGAACTGGGCGCCAAGGCGCTGCAAAATGTCGATTTGATCCGTAGCGCGGACATCCAGATGCGCGACATTTCTCGCCAGACCAAAGAAACCATCCATCTTGGCGCGCTGGAAGAAGACAGCATTGTCTATATTCACAAAATTGACTCCCTGTATAATCTGCGAATGTATTCGCGCATTGGCCGCCGTAATCCGTTATACAGCACGGCTATCGGCAAGGTGCTACTTGCCTGGCGTGACGTCTCAGAAGTGAAAGACATCATGGCCAACGTGACCTATAACCGCAGCACGCCGAGAACGGTCGGCAGCACCGAAGCGCTTCTGCCGGTGCTGGATAAAGTCCGGTCGCAGGGGTATGGGGAAGATAATGAAGAGCAGGAAGAGGGGCTGCGGTGTATCGCGGTACCGGTCTTTGACCGTTTTGGCGTGGTGATTGCCGGGCTGAGTATCTCCTTCCCGACCATCCGTTTCTCTGAGGAAGAGAAAAGCAGCTATGTGGCGATGCTGCATCGTTCTGCAAAACGGCTTTCAGAGCAGATGGGCTATCACGACTACCCGTTCTGACAAAAGGGCCAGAGTTTTCTGGCCCTTATTCACTCAGTTATCGACGACTTCGGTGCTTTTCTTCAGCAACGGGCAATCGGTCACGCCGACAACACCGCTGTCAGTGTGCAGGTACTGTGCGGTTACCATGCCGCGCGCGGTCATGTACTGACACTGTAATCCCAACCCAGCCACATTTTTAGTGCTTCCTGCCAGAACACCGTAACCGGTGACTAACAGGGCAAGCCAGATAATGACCAGCAGCGCAACGATGCGAATTAAAAATCTCATGTATTCCCCTTTATTGTTTGTCAGACAGCAATCCTGGCGTTTCCACCTCGCTGCCAGCGTTTATCATAGCAGTAAGCTGCGAGCCTGTACGTACTTAGCGCTGAGGATACACAAAGCCTGGGACAACGGCTGCGCGAAGGTTCTTAAATTTGTGTGAGCTGGCTATCAATTCGCGTCTGACCTGGTAGAATCTTCGCAGGTCTGCATCAGTCAGTATTGCAGTAACACCCGCATTTTTGAGGCATGTATGAACGAAATAACAAATGGCGCGATGGGCTTGGCATCGATGGGGTTTAGTGTAGCGCTGGTGATCGTCGGGCTGATTGCATGGTATTTTGTCAATCGCGCCAGCGTCAAGGCCAGCCAGCAGGTCCAGTTACTTGAGGCCCTGCTGGAAGAGCAGAAGCGTCAGAATGTGTTATTACGCCGTTTGACCGATTCGGTTGCCGGAAAAGAGAAAGCCGCCAGCACCGAGCCGGATAACAAAGATTTCACCCGACTGATCCCTGAACGTTAAGTATTCACTCAAGGAAGCGTGACTATGGCCTGGAAAAATCCCTGGTACGATGCCGATAAATCGCACCATACGCCTGACGGATTCCGCAATCCCAAGCCTGAGCTGCGACAGAATGGCGATCTGAAGCGCTGGCGTAAAGAGCGCAAGGCGGCGGGATTACCTTTCCCGCCGGCTAAAGGTTACGACCATTTCACCCAACGCTGGTGGCAGCGCGCTGACCTGACGGGGATTGACGATGCCATCTGGTGGCTGGGTCATGCCTGCCTGTTGTTGCGCGTTAACAGCCGCTACACGCTGATTGATCCGGTATTATCGCGCAGAGCCTCGCCGGTCAGTTTCTTCGGCCCGGAACGTAAAACCCCCACGGCACTCGAGATTGACGATTTGCCTGCACTGGACTGCATGCTGATTTCTCACAGCCATTACGATCATCTCGACAGGCCCACTATCAAAAAAATCCTGAGGCGTTTTCCGCAGGTTGAATTTGTGGTGCCATTAGGGCTTGAACGCTGGTTTAAGGCGTTGGGCGCGGTGAACGTCACGCCCCTCGACTGGTGGGGCAATAAAGAGGTCGCGGGAATGTCTGTTCATGCTGTGCCTGCGCGTCACTGGAGCATGCGTACGCCGTGGGATCGCAATCGCTCACTGTGGTGCGGTTGGGTGATCCAGGCCGGTGAACTGAATTTCTGGTTTACCGGAGACAGCGGCTACAGCGAAAACCTTTTGGAAATCCCGCGCAGGCTGGGGCCGTTCAATCTGGCCGCCTTACCGGTCGGCGCGTATGCACCAAAATGGTTCATGCGCGGTCAACATATGGATCCCGATCATGCCGTTTCCCTGCACCAATCACTTGGCGCACCGCTGAGCATCCCCATTCACTGGGGTGTGTTTGAACTGGCTGACGAATCCCTGGATGAGCCGCCGATTGTGCTGTCAGAGGCGATGCGCGCAGCAGGATTGGATGAAAGCCGCTTCCAGGCATGGCGAATAGGTGCGAAAAAGTCCCTGAATAATATTGCCCAGGATTAATCCTAAAACGGTTAATTTAACATTTGGCTAAAATGAGAGCAGCGTCTAATAAAGCAAATAGACTGATGGTACGACCGGCAATTAATTGATGCCGCGAGATGCGTTTAAATGGGGCAGGCGGGAATACAGTTTCCTGATTTTGGTGCAATTAAAATTCATATTGTACCAATAGCTTCTTTTTGCATCCGTTGATCCTCCAAACGTTTATCCCCTGACCGTATCAGGATAATGAAGAATTTTGAGTAAGCTATGCCACATTTATGCAATGAATTCAGCTTATACTCTGCGCTATAGCGGTATAGGTAATAGACTTAAGCAAAGCGGCAGGCTATGATACACCCCTATGTTTTGAGCATGAATGAGACCCGGGGTTAACAGGTTTCGCGTTAAACGTTTCAGCTCTCCATACGTAATGTGCAATATGTGCCTAAGCCGTTTCAATAGTGTGCGACATCTCTATCAGCGTTTAAAAATGACTTGCCATTAATAAACGAATATGTGATAACGCTTTTGGGTAAAACGAGGTACAGTTCTGTTTATGTATGGCATCTTCAGTAAAGAAGTTTTGAGTAAAGACGTTGACGTTGAATACCACTTCCTTGCCGAGCTTTTATATCGTGCCTCATGCAGTAACTTTTTCTGGTTTTTCTGTACGTAAAGCCCACGGGCGAATAAACACTCTAAGGAATTTGCAAAATGGCAAAGATTAAAGGTCAGGTTAAGTGGTTCAACGAGTCTAAAGGTTTTGGTTTCATCACCCCTGCAGACGGCAGCAAAGACGTGTTCGTACACTTCTCTGCAATCCAGGGTAATGGCTTCAAAACTCTGGCTGAAGGCCAGAACGTTGAGTTCGAAATCCAGGACGGCCAGAAAGGCCCTGCTGCAGTGAACGTCACCGCTATCTAATTTTCGATCTGAGCCTGCTACAGCCCGCGTGGCGCGTAATCCAGGCACGAATCTGAATGCAAAAGCTCTGCCAGCAATGGCAGAGCTTTTTCCATTCTGCGGCCAATAAGGTCTGCCGCTGAACGTCACTTTCCGGTAAACTGCCGCCCGGACCGTTTATGGAGAGTTGTTATGTCTTACCTTTGCCCCCTTTGTCATCTGCCCCTGCTGCCACTGGCAACGGGTTTGCGCTGCGATAATCAGCACCAGTTTGATCGGGCGAAGGAGGGCTACATCAACCTGTTGCCGGTACAACACAAGCGTTCGAAGCAGCCCGGTGACAGTGCTGATATGATGCTGGCCCGCCGCGAGTTTCTCGATGCCGGGCATTATCAGCCGTTGCAGGAAAGGGTGTGCGAAATCTTCGAACGGATCCTGCCTGTGCACGCGTCGTCAGTATTAGATATTGGCTGTGGTGAGGGCTACTACACCCACGCTGTCGCCAGCAGGCTGCAGGCGAGGGGAGAGAGTACGGTGTTCGGCCTCGACGTCTCTAAAGTGGCGGTACGCTTTGGTGCCCGGCGTTATCACAATGTAGACTTTTGCGTCGCCTCCAGCCACCGTCTGCCTTTTGCCAAACAGCAATTTGATGCCGTGCTGCGGATATACGCCCCGTGTAAAGCTGAAGAGCTGGCGCGCGTAGTGAAAGAGAGTGGCTACGTGCTGACCGTTACTCCTGGCCCGCGTCATCTGATCCAGTTTAAGGCGTTAATTTATCAGGACGTGAAGCTACATGACGAGACGCCAGAAGAGATGGCCGGTTTTGAGCTGGTCGAACAGCACTCGCTGAATTATCCAATGCAGCTGACCAGCGAGGAGTCCGGCGCTCTGTTGCAGATGACGCCGTTTGCCTGGCGTGCCCGTCCGGAAGTGTGGGGCGTGCTGGCGACCACCACGCAGTTTGACTGTGAAACCGACTTTACTCTGCGACTGTGGCAGCGCAAGAGCGTCGAAGCGGAAGTTATCGCGCCGCTGGCGTCCGCTGAGGAAGCCGTCGTCGAGGCTCCAGCCACTGACGACGATACCGAGGGTGAGGGCGTAGCGTAAGCAGCAGCCCTGTGGCTACTGCTGTTGCACCATATAGTGATAAATGCTTTCCAGGTCATCCAGTTTTCTGACGTGGATTAGCAACCGACGGTTTTCAAGTTCGATCACCAGAATTCCGTCTTCAGACAGATTCATCGCTTTGATCCGCCTATAGTCGATAAAGATATTGGCGTAGTAAAACCCTTCGGGTTTGAACAGCAGCTTAGGCAGGCGGATCCAGAACAGATAAACAGACAGGAAGGTCAACGCCATCAGCAGTGTGGTGGTGATCCTCGGGCCCTGATTGTTGACGTTCTGATAAATCAGAATCGCCACCAGGCCAACAAAAATCAGGCTGTCCAGCTTGTTGCGGCGCTTCAGCAGCACCTTTAATTGTGTCGGCCCTTTCCGCCGGTCCATTATAAACTCATCGTAAATCGCATAAGCCAGAAACAGTGCGATAAACAACACGATGACGTAATCAGTGAGTGACATCTTATCTTCCCCTAAAAGAACAGCCGGCATCGTTCAGGCTAAGCGATGCCGGCTGGTCTCTGGAAAGCCGGGGTTTCCCCCGGCTGCAAACCTTACAGACCTAACAGCCCAATCCAGTAGCCGAAGATCCCAATCACGAAGAAGCCGATGATAATCCACAGCGCGTTCACTTTACGACGCAGCAGCCACATACAGCCGAAGGTCAGTAACAGCGGGATTAAGCCCGGCATCAGCTGATCGAGAATCGACTGCACGGTCGTCACGGTGGTTTTACCGGTCTGATCGGTAATGCGCGAGACAACAAGCGGTACGTTTACGTGCGTCCACTTGTTGACCAGCGCCCCCATCACAAACAGGCCCAGGATCGATGCCCCCTCGGTCAGTTTCTGCAGGAAGCCGCCGCCCATATCGCTAACGATATCGACACCTTTACGGTAGCCATAGGCCACGCCGTAATAACGCACCAGCAAACGCACCACGTTAAACAGCACGAAGAACAGCAACGGACCCAGCAGGCTGCCGCTCATGGCAATACCGGCACCCAGTGCCGCGAATACCGGACGCACCGTACCCCAGAAAATCGGGTCGCCTACGCCAGCCAGAGGACCCATCAGACCCACTTTGATGCCGTTAATTGCGGCGTCATCTATAGGGGCACCGTTTGCACGCTGCTCTTCCATCGCCATGGTCACACCCAGAACCGGTGCAGCAACGTAAGGGTGGGTGTTGAAGAATTCCAGGTGACGTTTGATTGCCTGTTTGCGGTCGTCGTTATTCTCAGGATAGAGGCGACGGATCACCGGAACCATGGAGTAACAGAAACCCAGCGCCTGCATACGTTCGAAGTTCCACGAACCCTGGAACAGGTTAGAGCGCAGGAATACACCACGCACATCGCCTGGCGTCAGTTTTTTCAGCGGAGCTGAGGTCGTTGTAGTTGTAGTGGTATCAACCATTTTACTCACCCTTTCCCTAATCTAATTCGTTATCAAGGTCGTTGGTCACTGGCCCGGAAGCCTGACCACCCGCCACGCGGTTATATTTCGGTGCCAGCTGGATATACAGCACCGCCATCACCACACCAATCACACCCAGCGCAACCAGGTTAAAGTTGGTGAAGGCCGCGGTAACGAAACCGAGATAGAAGAAAGGCATCAGATAGCCCGCACGCATCATGTTGATCACCATCGCATAACCGACGACAACGATCATACCACCGGCGATATTCAGGCCGTTGGTCACCACATCCGGGATCGATTCAAGCAGGCCCTGAACGACGCTGGTACCCACTGACACTGCCACGATGATGGCCGGGATAGCGATACGCATCGCCTGCAGAACCAGTGCCGAGACATGGATCCAGGAAATCGCGGTCAGGTTCCCTTTTTCGGCGGCTTTATCGGCAGCATGCTGGAAGGCAACGGTAATGGTACGAACGATAATCGTCAGTACCTGACCCGCAGCGGCCAGTGGAATTGCCAGAGCAATACCGGCACCTACGCTTTGTCCGCCGGCAATAACCAGGATGGTAGAAATAATAGAGGCGAGGGCGGCATCCGGGGCCACGGCGGCACCGATGTTCATCCAACCCAGGGCGATCATTTCCAGCGTACCACCGATAATAATACCGGTTTTCATATCGCCCAGAACGGCACCAATTAAGGTACAAGCCACAAGCGGACGGTGGAACTGAAATTCATCGAGAATAGATCCCATACCTGCAATACAGGCAATAATAAATATCAGCACAATTTGAAGAGTGGTTATCTCCATTGTACTTCTCCTCTGACATTCGTGAACTGAGTTAAACCTGACAGATCAGGCAATAATAAGTGAAACTTACTGAGCCACTTTGGCTATCAGGTCCATCATCTTCAGGCGCTGGTCACTGGAAACTTTACGCACTTCCAGTTCAATGCCACGTTCATTCAGCTTCTTGAAAGCCGCAATATCCTTATCGTCAACGGAAACGGCATTGTTAACCTGCGTTTTACCCTGACGGAATGCCATACCACCAATATTGACGCTCGGGATTTTAACCCCTGCTTCAACCAGGCGTTCTACATCGGTAGGGTTGGTAAACAGCAACATTACGCGGTCGCCGCCATATTTCGGGTTATTCCACACGCGGATCATTTTTGCGATATCTACCACATGGGCAGTCACGCCAGGCGGAGCAACCTGAGTCAGCAGTGTTTTACGCACATGGTCGGCAGCCACTTCGTCACTGACCACGATAATGCGGGTTACGTTGGTTTCTTTGGTCCAGCGAGTTGCCACCTGTCCGTGGATCAGACGGTCATCGATCCTCGCCAGGCCAATGTTCATATAGTCCTTTGGCCCCATCGGTTTCTGGGCTACCGGTGCGGCTTTTATCGGTGCAGCAGCGACCGCTGCCACAACGGGCTCAGGCTCTTTCGCTTTTAACGCTCTGACGCCTTCGCGGCCGGTCTCAACAGCGACGGCGACCAGCTCATCAAAGCTTGGATCATCATCTCGAGCCATAAAGGCTTCGACCAGCATCGGGATATTGACCCCGGCAATGACTTCATAATTCTCCTTGTCCACGACGATACGACTGGCGGCATTAAACGGACTGCCTCCCCAGGTATCGACAAGGAAAAGGACGCCTTTGCTGGTATCTAAATCGGTCAGTCTCGCCTGATATTTCTCAATCAGGGTTTCCGCATTTTCGCCGGGTACGAAATCAATCCACCCAACGTTTTGCTGTTCCCCAAGGAGCATTTCAGCTGTTTTTATCAGCTGCTCCGCGGCCCAGCCGTGCGTGCCGATCACAATAGCAATAGTCACTTGCTACCCTCCTTATCCAATTTTCAGCGACCCGGTAACACAGATGAGCCGCGCGAGTATCCGGTTTCAGGTTTTACCCTCAACGTGGATTGAACGTGCTGTTATTCTGGTGAGTGAGCAAAACCCCTAAAGTGGTTAGCGGCTTTTACCTGACCCATGGTTAAGACGGGATTTATTTTAGTCTGCGAAAAAATAAATTATGTGACCGTGCTCAGCTATTTAGATGCTGGGTGCCCGCTTAAGCGCTATCGCTCAAAAGAGCAGCACGAAAAGCAGACTTTGAATGTAAATGTAATAAAATATTTTGACGAAGTGCAGGTGCCTGTTTACAGTAGTGATCCTTATTTAACACAGGAGTAACGGGCCTCAGCCCTCCCTATGGACTGTCACCGACGTCGCTTAATCACCTCACCGGTTCAACCGGCCAGTTTTACCTTGTCCTCTGACGACAATATTCATCCCCTCTGCGTTAATGTCCGCATCGTGTCCGTTCGAACGCCTGCTGCGCTTTCCCGTACCTGTTTCCGGAGTCTGTAATGGAATTTCTTTTAGACCCCTCGATCTGGGCCGGTCTGCTGACGCTGGTCGTGCTCGAAATCGTCCTGGGTATTGATAACCTGGTCTTTATTGCCATTCTGGCGGAAAAACTGCCGCCGAAGCAGCGTGATAAGGCCCGGCTGATCGGACTCTCGCTGGCGCTGGTCATGCGCCTGGGCTTACTGTCACTGATTTCCTGGATGGTGACGTTAACCCGTCCGTTGTTCAGTGTAGGTGACTTCAGCTTTGCCGGCAGGGATTTGATCCTGTTGGCAGGCGGGATATTCCTGTTATTCAAAGCCACCATGGAATTGCACGAACGGCTCGAAAACCGTGAGCATGAAGGGGATGGCAACAAAGGCTACGCCAGCTTCTGGGCGGTTGTGGTCCAGATTGTGATCCTCGATGCCGTCTTCTCGCTTGATGCGGTGATCACCGCTGTCGGTATGGTGAACAACCTGGCGATTATGATGACCGCGGTAGTGATTGCCATGGGCGTGATGCTGTTGGCCTCGAAACCGCTGACCAACTTCGTCAACCAGCATCCAACGGTGGTCGTACTGTGCCTGAGCTTCCTGTTGATGATTGGTCTGAGCCTGGTTGCAGAAGGGTTTGGTTTCCATATTCCGAAAGGCTACCTGTACGCAGCGATTGGCTTCTCTATCCTGATTGAGCTGTTTAACCAGATTGCACGGGTTAACTTTATGCGTCATCAGGCGAGAAAGCCGATGCGTGAGCGCACGGCAGAAGCGATCCTTCGTCTGATGGGCGGCCGTCGTGGCCAGGAAAACGTCAGTGCGGAAGGCAGTGAAGTGGCTGCCATCATGCCGCAGGAAGCGTTTAAGGACGAAGAGCGCTACATGATTAACGGCGTGCTGACGCTGGCCTCGCGCTCGGTGCGCAGCATCATGACGCCGCGGGGTGAAATCTCCTGGGTTGATGCCAATCGTCCGCTGGACGAAGTGCGCATGCAGCTGCTGGATACGCCGCACAGCCTGTTCCCGGTTTGCCGTGGAGAGCTGGATGAAATTATCGGCGTGGTGCGTGCGAAAGAGCTGCTGGTGGCATTGGATCACGGCATTGACGTGGCAACCTTCGCTGCCGCCACGCCGCCAATCATCGTGCCGGAAACGCTGGACCCGATAAATCTGCTGGGCGTGTTACGCAGAGCGAAGGGCAGCTTCGTGGTGGTCACCAGTGAATTTGGCGTCGTGCAGGGGTTGATTACGCCGCTGGACGTGCTGGAAGCCATTGCCGGTGAGTTCCCGGATGAAGATGAAACCCCGGACATTATTGCTGACGGTGACGGCTGGCTGGTGAAGGGCGGAACGGATTTGCACTCGCTGCAACAGCTGCTGAACACCCAGGTGCTGGTCAATCCGGAAGACGATCATGCCTCGCTGGCCGGTCTGCTGATCGCGCAGAAAGGGCAGTTGCCGGTTGCCGGTGAAGTGATTGAGTTACCGCCCGTCAGCTTTCAGATTATCGAAGCGACGGATTACCGTATCGATCTGGTGCGTGTGACTCGGGCGCGGGAACGTCATGAAGAAGATGAAGACGAGTAATCGTTGAGAACAGGGGGGAAGGATCCCCCCCTTTGACACTCAGGCTGTAAGAGACAACTTGTGTTGGCTCAGCCATTCCGGGAAGTCGCCTAACGGCATCGGACGCGCATAGAAATACCCCTGCAAGACATCCACGCCTTTCTCCCGCAGATATTCCGCCTGCTCAGCCGTTTCCACGCCTTCAGCCACCAGGCTGATATTCAGGCGCTGGGCCAGAGAGATCACCATATCCGTTACCGTCGCATTGATGGCATCGGTGCCAATCGCCGCGGTAAAGACTTTATCGATCTTCAGCACATCCGGGCTCAATGTTTTCAGGTATGACAGCGAGCTGTGTCCGGTGCCGAAGTCGTCAATTGCCAGCTTCACGCCAATCTTATGCAGATGGGAAACCACGCGCTGATCCATTTCTGGCAGCGAATCACGTTCGGTCAGCTCTACCACCAGCTGCGGCACCGGATTGGCTGGCCACCACAGGCTTTGCAGATCGTCAATAATCTCGCGGTTATGGAAATGGCTGGCGGCAACGTTTATCGCGATATGGAACGTGGGGCAGTTCGGCATCTGCGGCAAATGGCGCACGATTTCACGCAGCACAAAGCGGGTCAGGGGCGCGATAAGATTCTGCCTTTCTGCCATTGGGATAAACACATCCGGCGGGATCCAGCCCTGACGTGGATTGTGCCAGCGCAGCAGCAGCTCTATACCATCACAATCGCCGGTCTTTGAGTTGATCAGCGGCTGGCAATAGACCATAAATTCCCGGGCGGTAATGCCGTAACTGATTTGCCAGGAAAGGCTCATACGGTTGGCGGTTGCCAGCCAGACGATATAGCCCATCAACAGGCTTAACAGCAGCGCCAGAGGTAACTGGGATGGCAAGGTCGACAGCGCCAGGCGGGTCGGCGACGGACCGAAAAGGGTGATTGAGAACGGGTAGCGCAAAGACGCCTTCTCATAGCTGACTTCATCGTCGGACGGTAAGGCCTCTTCAATCATCGGGTTACCGTATTCGAGACTTTTGCCGCCAACATTGATCACCGCGCGTTCAACCCATGGCAGCGTTGGCTCAAGCAAATAGGTGCTCATCATCTCGATATTGATGATTTGCAGGATCCCGGAACGGTTGTTGTTATCGTGAGGCGTCCAAAGCAGCATGATAGGCGATCCCTTCAGCAAATGTTCATCGGTGCTGAGGATCATCCGCTGGTTATTTACCGCCAACTCAGGATAGAACTGACTAAAGGAGAGACTGCTTCTGCCAAAGATGCTGGAGCAATACATCTCGTCGTTATCCACCAGCACAATGGAACGCACGGTTTGTAACGATGCCAGCTTTTCAATCAGCGGGAAGCGGATCTGTTCGCAAGGCAAGCCAACCAGGCCAAGCGTATTGTTGGCCGCCACATCGAGCGGGGAAAACAGTCTATCGAAACGTTGAATTGCATTGTCCGCAAACGTACGCGAATGCTGCTCATTCCGCCCTTTTTCTTCCATAAAACGGAAGGTCAACGTAAGAATGAGCACCAACGCGGCAACCACCACAGCAATTAATAATCGCTTACGGCGAAACTGTCCGAAAACTTCCTGGGACATTTGCATCAGTAACCACCCTTAGATCAAGACGCGCACACAGAGACCGAATCGTTGTTATCGGCAAATGAAAAATTAAGTTTAGTCTTAGAAGTGATAAAAGCAGAATTAAGTAAAACAGTCACTTATCCTGCTTTATTCGCCTGAACACTCTAGCGGTTTCCGGCAATATCGGATAGCGGGGGGAAGAAATTTATTTAGCGAAACGGGTAAAAGTGCCGCCGGAATGGCGGCACCGAAAATCAGCGGGGCAGCAGCTGATTGGAATCAGTCACACTGAACCTTAATTGCCAGACCACCGCGAGACGTTTCACGGTATTTGGCATTCATGTCCTTGCCCGTTTCATACATGGTTTCAATCACTTTATCTAATGACACGCGGGCTTCACTGGTACGGCGCATCGCCATACGCGCAGAGTTGATCGCTTTAACCGAAGCAATGGCATTGCGCTCTATGCAGGGAACCTGAACCTGGCCTGCCACCGGATCACAGGTCAGCCCCAGGTTATGTTCCATGCCAATTTCGGCCGCCACGCAAACCTGCTCCGGGCTGGCACCCAGCAGTTCAGCCAGACCGGCAGCGGCCATTGAGCAGGCGACACCGACTTCGCCCTGGCAACCGACTTCCGCGCCGGAAATAGAGGCGTTCATTTTATACAGGATACCCACGGCACCGCAGGCAAGGAAATAGCGGATAAAGATATCCGGGCTGACCGGCTCAATAAAATGATCGTAGTAGGCCAGCACGGCAGGCACGATGCCACAGGCACCGTTAGTCGGTGCGGTGACCACGCGACCGCCCGCCGCATTCTCTTCGTTTACCGCCAGCGCAAACATGTTGACCCAGTCGATCACGTTCATCGGGTCTTTAGACAGCTTATCGGAAGAGACCAGCAGACGGCGCAGGGCAGAAGCACGACGAGGCACGCGCAGCGGACCCGGTAACACGCCCTCGGTATTCAGGCCGCGATCGATACAGTCACGCATGCTCTGCCAGATATCAGTGAAATAGGCTTCGATCTCGGCACGGCTGTGCAGCGCCAGCTCGTTCTTCATAATCATGCCGGAGAGAGACAGCCCGGTATGATGGCAGTGATCCAGCATCTCTTTGGCGGAATTGAACGGATAGGGCACGGTCACTTCATCCAGCGTTGACTGGCCGAAGTGCTCTTCATCAACGATAAAACCGCCGCCGATGGAATAATAGGTTTTGCTGAAAATGGCGTTGTCACCCGCCAGCGCAGTGATCCGCATGCCGTTTTCATGCAGCGACAGATTATCGCTGCGGAATACCATGCCACCTTCCCGTGGGAAGTCGACTTCATGGCGGCCATTCGCCAGCAACAGGCGCTGACGCTGTTCGACATCGCGGATAAACGCGGGAATGCCATCGATATCGACGCTTTCCGGCGAGGCGCCGGAGAGCCCCATAATAATGGCGATATCGGTATGGTGACCTTTGCCGGTCAGGGAGAGAGAGCCATAAACGTCCACGGCAACGCGCTTCACGCTATCCAACATGCCGTTAGCAACTAAATCGTCGACAAACAGTTTACCGGCTTTCATCGGCCCCACGGTGTGGGAACTGGAAGGACCAATGCCGATTTTAAACATGTCGAAAACGCTAATCACACTACGCTCCTTAACTGAGCCTGAAGTTCGGTAAAATACTGCTTTAATAGTAATCATCCTGAGACGAATGATCGCATGAAATTAACTAATCATTATCAGACAAAAATGTGATGACAGAAGCGGGTCCAGTTGGTATTGCGGCTGATATTTGCCCAATTACAGCTAGGGCAAAAATAGTGGCTGGCCGTTGCACGCACATCTTGCGGTGTTAATGCGGTGCAATATAAATGATTCCCGCGCGTTGTGCAGTGATTTGACGCGAAGAATGTGCGCCAGGTTGGTGAAAAAAACTGCCTGAGGGGGATTGTGTAGCCGTTGTGTCGGAAAATTAGTCAGTTCGGGCGTGGTTTGCCACCTGCAGACTCAACTGACGAATGATCCCGGCGGTCATCCCCCAGATAAAATAGTCTTCAAACCAGGAGAGCCAGACGCGATGCGACGTGCCATAGCGCTGGATATCCAGGGGTGAATAGCGGCCAAGCCGTAACGCTTCCTGCAACGGCATCTCAAACAGGGATTCAACTTCGCCTTCATTAGGATGCCAGTCGAGCGACGGCGAAAGTATGCCGACGACCGGCGTTACCTGAAAACCGGTGCTGCTGGTCACGGCGGGCAAAACGCCCACCACCCGCACGCTGTCCGGTTGAATAGCCACTTCTTCCTGCGCCTCACGAAGCGCGGTGGCAATTAAAGAAGGATCTTCCGGGTCCATCATTCCACCGGGAAATGCCACCTGACCGGCATGCTTACGCAATGTGGCGGAGCGTCGGGTGAGCAACAGGGTCGGGCGGGGGCGATCGACGATTGGCACCAATACGGCAGCCCGGCGGGTGGGCAGTTGATTTGAGGTCACATCGGGTCGTTGCAGCATAAACCGACTGAGAAAATCGTTGAGCGTCAGGTGCGCATCAGACATCCGCTTGCTCCAGACAGGGTAGAATCCGCATTACCTTATCGAACGTCTCCTGGTATTCAGCCTGCTCCTGGCTGTCTGCGACGATCCCGCCGCCAGCCGTGCAGTAGAGGTTTCCCTGTTCGGCGGTCAGCGTGCGAATGGTAATACTGGTATCCATCTTGCCGCACACGCTGAGATAGCCAATGCTGCCACACCAGGCATTTCGTCGGTGCGGTTCCAGCTCATCGATGATTTCCATCGCTCTGACCTTCGGCGCGCCGGTAATTGAGCCGCCGGGGAAACAGGCGCGTAGCAGATCGCAGGCGCTTAACGCCGGTTTCAGTCTGGCGGTGATGGTGCTGACCAGATGATGTACCGCCGGGAAAGGTTCGACCACAAACAGTTCCGGCACGGCAACGCTGCCAGGCTGGGCAACGCGACCAATATCGTTGCGCAGCAGGTCAACAATCATCACGTTTTCCGCGCGGTCCTTAGGCGAATTTGCCAGCTTCTCCGCCTGTAAACGATCGGCCTCGGGATCGCTGAGCCTCGGCAACGTGCCTTTGATCGGCCGGGTTTCAATGCTGTCGCCGGTCATTTTCAGGAAGCGCTCCGGTGACAGGCTGAGAATAGCGCTGCCAGGCAGGCGCAGGAAAGCGCTGAAAGGCGCACGGTTTTGCTCATTCAACCGTTTGAACGCCTGCCACTCATCACCGCTGTAGCTGGCCTGGAAACGCTGAGCAAGGTTGATTTGATAACAGTCACCGCTGTGTAACCACTGCTGAACACGGCGGAATTTCTCACCGTACTCTTCCCGCGTCAGATTGGAACGCCACGGGCTGGTCAGACGGAAGGGCGTGGTGGGTTTACCTGCGCTCAAGGCGTTCAGCCAGTTGAGGCGGTTTTCCCCATCACCATGCACAATTAAGGTCAGTGCCTGCAGATGGTGGTCGGCGATGAGCGCCCAGTCATAAATGCCGACAGCCATGTCCGGCGTCTGTAAATCCTGTAATGCCACTTGCGGCAGTTGCTCAAAACGGCGGCCTAAATCGTAACCAAATAACCCTAACGCACCGCCCTGAAAAGGAAAATCCGGATGTTCTTCGGCCTGCAATCCACTCTGTTTGAGCGTCTGATCGAGCAAGCTGAGCGGATCGTCTTCACTGGTTTCCACGCCATCGCCGTGCTGGATACGAGTGGTTTTCCCTTGCGTAATCAGCGTGGTGAGCGGATCGGCCACCATAATATCGAAGCGGTTATCGCTGTGATCGGCAAAACCTGAATGCAGCAGCATCGCCCAGGGTTGATGAGCAACAAAACCAAACAGATTCCCAAGGGCTTCCGGCGTATACTTAAGGGGATAACAGACAGGTGACATGATGATTCAGCAAACCAGACCAATAACAGGCGTTAAGCCTGGCATATTTTTTTGCTGCTGGCATCTGTTTGTTGCGCGTGGAATACGCCGCGCGCACGACCAGGAGTGGATATGATTACAGGTTTACCTTCGCTGTCCTATGAGCAGCAGCAACAGGCCGTTGAACGCATCCAGCAGCTGATGTCTGAAGGCATGAGTAGCGGGCAGGCGATCCAACTGGTTGCCGCCGAAATCCGTGAAAACCACACCGGCGAAATGATCACCGCTTCATTCGATGACGACGATGATGAAGACAACAATGAAGATGAAGAGATCAATCAGGATTACGGCGACGAAGACGAAGAAGACGAAAACTATTAATGCGCCTGCTGCGAACAGTCGGTAAAACGCTTTCGCGGCTGATGGTGCTGCTGGCTTGCTGGCTACCCGTCGTCCCGCAAGCGTTAGCTGCTTCGCAGGCGTGGCCTGCCAGCGCCCGCGAACACACGTTTGCACTGGCTGAGAACGCGGGCAACTTCCATTACTTCACGCTCGCGCCTGCCGGTGGCAAGGTGACCCGGGCGTTGATTGTCCTGCACGGTCATCCTCGTGACGTGGGCAACACGCTCACCGCGGCTGCGCAAGCAGCCAGCAATACACCAGACGCCCAAAACATCGCCATTGTTGCTCCGCTTTTCCAGGTATCCAGCACGGATGCCAGCCATTGTCACTCGGACGGCCTGCCTGAGGCTTTACCGGATGACGCTCTGTGGAATTGTCATTCCTGGTTAGATGGCGGAAAGGATAACGCCGGGAACCTGTCGGCCTTTAGCGCATTGGATGAGACTATCGGCGATCTTAAACAGCGTTGGCCGGCTCTGAGCGAAATTACCGTGGCGGGTTTTTCTGCCGGTGGCCAGTTTGTGCAGCACTACATCGCCTTTTCCCATCCTCCCGCAGGCGTGACGCTGCGCTATGTGGTGGCCGATCCAGGAAGCTGGCTCTATTTTGATGCTTTAAACGCGGACGCTTGTCCTGCCGTAAGCGATTATAAATACGGCATGCACAATCTGCCGGCCTGGCTGCCGGACAATCCCATTAAGGCGAGAGACCGTTATCGTTCCGCAGAGGTTCGCTATCTTGAAGGGAGTGACGATCGGGGTAAAGGAAAAGGGCGTTACTGGCGGATACTGGATAAGTCGTGTGCGGCGATGGCACAGGGCGCGTCGAGGCTGGAACGCGGAGAGAATTACGCCCGCTACGATCGGGATGTATTGAAACCTGCCCGGCCACACACCCTGGCGATAGTCGCCGGCTGTGCGCATGATGTGCGTTGCGTCTTTCCTTCAGCGGAAGGACGACAGGCGCTGTTTAAGCCTTAGACACCGCCTGCCAACGGCTTACAGAGCCGCAATAATTTTGATTTCGACCAGATACTTCGGGTTCATCAGGTTAGCCTGAACGGTGCAGCGCACCGGGGCATTACCGGGTGAAACCCAGGCATCCCAGGCACGGTTCATCGCCTGAAAATCCTCTTTGTGCACCAGGAAAATCGTCGCATCAAGAATTTTGCTCTTATCTGAACCCACGCGGGTCAGAAGACTGTCAATCACCGCCAGAGCATTGGCGGTCTGCGCTTCCGCGTCTTCATCCAGATTTTCCGGCACGCTGGTGTAATAGACGGTGTCATTGTGGATCACCGCTTCGGACATGCGGTGCTCTACAGGCTCAACTCTTGTGATTTCTTTCGACATTTTAATACCTTACTCATCATTGGTGCCACGCTTCGCATCGCTGCAGGGCATATTTGGAACATTCTGGTTAAAAATATCATCATTCCGCTTAACATGCTGAGACAAATGGCCTTAAGCCACGCCAGCGTAACCCATCCCGTTCAAGACATATCCGAATGTATGGCTTTCATGACGCAGGTTAAAACAATTCACACCCTGACTGTTACTGTCGGCTTACGGACTCCGTAACATCAGGAAAAATCATGGGCGATTACTACTATCTGGAAACCTTAAACGGACCAAGAGCGAGGAGAGTTGTGCATAAGACGGGTTGCATGGACATGACGCGGATTATAAACGACAGACTTTTT
This sequence comes from Erwinia billingiae Eb661, assembly GCF_000196615.1. Classification (NCBI taxonomy): domain Bacteria; kingdom Pseudomonadati; phylum Pseudomonadota; class Gammaproteobacteria; order Enterobacterales; family Erwiniaceae; genus Erwinia; species Erwinia billingiae. Next base: position 2,764,933 of record NC_014306.1, on the reverse strand, counting down.
CTGGGAACATTTTACACCAGCAATGATGCGTTGAATGTTGCGATAAAAAGACGGCCTGGGGCAATTAAGTGCCTGAGGTGTTGCCCTAAATAAGCGTTTATAAGGCTGCTTGCACAGGGCCTTTTCCAACAACGTAGGAACTCGTTAAACTGGCAGGCCGCATGAAGCGGCCTGGTCGGAACCGGTATCAATCGACAGCGGGATCCTGATATTTGATGTACTGGCGGATAGTGTCGTGGATCTCACGGTTGCTGCCTTCCTCCAGCCCTCGGCCGGCATACTCTTTTGCCAGCGCCTCGAGAACGTCATCAAATTTACCCTTGTAGTTAAGATTGTTGAGCGCGATTTGCTGCCCAAGAATTTCCCTCAGCACCAGGGTCTCAACGTTCAACCTGTTGACGGTCTCCTCAAGCTTTTTAATTCTCTCTTCGTCTGACATAGCCCCTCCACGGTTAAATTATCAGGAAAACCAGCGCGCTGACTGACATTCAAAATAGAATCGCCGAACGTAAAGGTCAATACAATGAGCAGGTTAATTCCTTTTATGTGCCCAACAGCCAGGCGCGAGGCACCGTTTCTGACGGGCTGTCACCTAAAGGGTGGAGCGTGGGCGCGGATACTGACATAATTACAGTGTTTTCTAAAACGTAGTGAGGACGTGTGGCAGACGATTTTGCAGCAGATGGCGCGCTGGCGCTGGCAATCCCAGGATTCAAACCGCGTGAACCGCAGCGACAGATGGCGCAGGCGGTCAGTGAAGCTATCGAAAATAAGCATGAACTGGTGGTAGAGGCGGGAACCGGCACCGGGAAAACCTACGCGTATCTGGCGCCGGCGCTGCGATCCGGTAAAAAAGTGATCATCTCTACCGGATCGAAAGCGTTGCAGGATCAGCTCTACAGTCGCGATCTTCCTACCGTCGCAAGAGCGCTCAAATTCAAAGGGCAGGTCGCGCTGTTAAAGGGGCGATCGAACTACCTCTGCCTGGAGCGGCTGGAGCAGCAGTCGATGGTCGGCGGCGAGTTGGCCGTGCAGGCGATGAGCGATCTGGTGCATCTGCGCGGCTGGTCCAGTGAAACGGTCGATGGCGATATCAGCACCTGTGGCGGTGTCGCGGAAGACAGCACCATCTGGCCGATGGTGACCAGCACCAATGACAACTGTCTGGGCAGCGATTGCCCGGTGTATAAAGACTGTTTTGTGGTGAAAGCCCGTCGCAAAGCGATGGATGCCGATGTGGTGGTGGTTAACCATCACCTGTTTCTGGCGGATATGGTGGTGAAAGAGAGTGGTTTTGCTGAACTGATCCCGGAAGCCGACGTGATGATCTTCGATGAAGCCCATCAGGTCCCGGACATTGCCAGCCAGTATTTTGGCCAGCAGCTCTCCAGCAAACAGCTTATCGATTTGGCGAAAGACATCACGATTGCCTACCGCACCGAAGTGCGTGACGTTCAGCAGCTGCAAAAATCCGCCGACCGATTATCACAAAGCGCACAGGATTTCCGCCTGGCGCTGGGCGACCCCGGCTTCCGCGGTAATCTGCGCGATATCATGAACAATCCCAACATTCAGCGTGCACTGTTGCTGCTGGATGATGCGCTGGAGCTTTGTTATGACGTGGCAAAAATGTCGTTGGGGCGTTCTGCGCTGCTGGATGCCGCCTTTGACCGCGCGGCCCTTTACCGGGGACGTCTGAAGCGTCTGAAAGACGTCACGCAGCCGGGTTTCAGCTACTGGTACGAATGCAATTCCCGCCACTTTATTCTGGCGCTGACGCCGCTCTCAGTATCAGATCGTTTTCGCGAAGTGATGGACGAACGTCCGGCAAGCTGGATATTTACCTCCGCCACGCTGGCGGTAAACGAGAAGATGACGCATTTTGTGGAGCGCCTTGGCGTCAGCAGTGCGAAAACGATGATCCTCGAGAGCCCGTTTGATTTCGCCAGCCAGGCACTCCTCTGCGTGCCGCGTAATCTGCCGTCACCCAATCAACCGGGTGGGGCAAAGCAGATGGCGCGGATGCTGCTACCGTTAATTGAAGCCAACAATGGCCGCTGCTTCTTCCTCTGCACGTCGCACCAGATGATGCGCGATCTGGCTGAACAGTTCCGTGCGATGTTAACGCTGCCGGTGCTGCTGCAGGGGGAAACCAGTAAAGGTCAGTTGCTGAAGCAGTTTGTTGCTGCCGGTAACGCGTTGCTGGTGGCGACCAGCAGCTTCTGGGAAGGCGTGGACGTGCGCGGCGACGTGCTGTCGCTGGTGATCATCGATAAGCTGCCGTTTACCTCGCCGGATGACCCGCTGTTAAAAGCGCGCATGGAAGACTGCAAGCTGCGCGGCGGCGATCCTTTTGATGAGGTTCAGCTTCCTGACGCGGTGATCACCCTGAAACAGGGTGTGGGTCGATTGATCCGCGATGTGGACGATCGGGGCGTGCTGGTGATCTGCGACAACCGGCTGGTGATGCGGCCTTATGGCGCAGTGTTCCTCAACAGCCTGCCCCCGACACCCAGAACGCGCGATATTCAGCAGGCGGTTGAGTTTCTTAAACCGTCGGCACAACAGTAATCTGCGGCGCACTGTGCTATGCTGCGCGCCGAAAAATCTATCCCGCCAGAGGTGTGTATGTCCCCGCGTATTTTAGCGATTGATACGGCTACCGAAGCCTGTTCAGTTGCGTTGCTGAATGACGAAAACGTCACGGCCCATTTTGAGCTGTGTGCCCGTGAGCACACCCAGCGTATTTTGCCGATGGTGCAGGCATTGCTTCAGCAAGAAAACACCAGGCTTACGGAATTAAACGCGCTGGCCTTTGGTCAGGGGCCGGGCAGCTTTACCGGCGTCCGTATCGGCATCGGCATCGCGCAGGGTCTGGCGTTTGGTGCAGAACTGCCGATGATCGGCGTTTCCACGCTGAAAACCATGGCGCAAAGTGCCTGGCGTCTGCACGGCGCGACGCGCGTGTTGGCGGCCATTGATGCCCGCATGGGTGAAGTGTATTGGGCCGAGTATCAGCGTGACGCACAGGGCGACTGGCAGGGTGCAGAAACCGAAGCCGTGCTGAAACCAGAAGCCGCGCAAGCCAGAATGGCCGCGCTGACCGGGCGTTGGGCGATGGTAGGAACCGGTTGGAAAGCCTGGCCGCAGCTGGCCGAAAACAGCGGGCTGGAGCTTACCGCTACGGACGTCGAACTGCCTTGCGCGGAAGATATGTTATCGCTGGCCGCCCTGGCTTACGCCGCGGGTCGAACGGTGGCGGTGGAACAGGCTGAACCGACCTATTTGCGTAATGAAGTGACATGGAAAAAATTGCCGGGCCGCGAGTAATCCGGGCAACTATTTATCAGGGAAGCAGTCAGAGTAATCAGTATCCTGGAGAACTTTATGCGTAAACGCGTTTTATTGCAGTTAGGTAGTCTGTTACTGGCCTCTGCACTGCTTTCTGGCTGCATGAGCGTGCCAGATTCAGTGAAAGGCACGTCTCCCACCCCACAGCAGGATTTGGTGCGGGTGATGAACGCTCCGCAAATCTATGTCGGTCAGGAATCTCGCTTCGGCGGGAAAGTGGTCAAAGTGGTGAATAAAGATGGTATGACCCGGCTGGAAATTGCCGCTCAGCGTCTTGATGACACCGCCAGACCTATATTAGGGACGCCGTCTATTGGCCGTATTTATGCCGATATCAAAGGGTTCGTCGATCCCATCGACTTTAACAATCAGATTGTGACCGTGGTCGGGCCGATAAAAGGCACCGAGAAAGGGGAAGTCGGCCAGGCGTCGTATAACTTTATTACTGTCGATGTGACCGGTTATCAGCGCTGGCATCTGACCCAGCAAATTGTTTCGCCACCACAGCCGATCGATCCGTGGATTTGGTACGGTCCACCACGCGGTAGTCGCCATGGTGGATACTGGGGACCGCCGCCGTTCGGTTACTACAATACCGGGCCAGCACAGGTACAAACTATCCTGACGGAATAGACAGATAGCAGACTCTCTTACGACCCGACGGCTTACGTCTTCGGGTCGTTTTTTATTGCCGATCTCAGGATGAGATTATTTTAGTGATGGGCTTCGCAACCTCAAAACAGAGAACAGAGCAAACTGGTACGCTGAGTTAAAATAATGTTAAAAGATGCGACTGTTTGAGGCTGCGATGACAACAAATACGACTTTCCGAGGTGTTTCCTTGAATAAGGTTTGGTTAAACCGCTATCCGGCAGATGTTCCGGCAGAGATCACTGCTGACCGCTATACATCGCTGATTGATTTGTTTGAACACGCAGTTAAACGTTACGCAGACCAGCCCGCCTTCATTAATATGGGGCAGGCGATGACCTACCGTAAGCTGGAAGAGCGCAGCCGTGCTTTCGCCGCTTATCTACAACAGGGGCTGGGCCTGAAAAAGGGCGATCGTGTGGCCCTGATGATGCCTAACCTGTTGCAGTACCCGATCGCGCTGTTTGGCATTCTGCGGGCAGGAATGATTGTGGTTAACGTCAATCCGCTTTACACCCCGCGCGAGCTGGAACATCAGCTGAACGACAGCGGTGCCAGTGCCATCGTCATTGTCTCGAACTTTGCCCACACGCTGGAAAAAGTGGTGGCCAAAACCCAGGTGAAGCACGTAATCCTCACGCGACTGGGCGATCAACTTACGCCGGCGAAAGGCACGCTGGTCAATTTTGTTGTCAAATACATCAAGCGGATGGTGCCGAAATACCATCTGCCCGATGCGATCTCCTTCCGCAGCGCGCTGCATGAGGGCTATCGCATGCAGTATGTGCGCCCGGACATCATTAACGACGATCTGGCGTTCCTGCAATATACCGGCGGGACTACCGGCGTCGCCAAAGGCGCGATGCTTACTCACCGCAATATGCAGGCGAATCTTGAGCAGACCAAAGCCACCTATGGCTCGCTGCTGAAAGAGGGCAAAGAAACGGTGGTCACCGCTTTACCGCTGTACCACATCTTCGCGCTGACGGTGAACTGTATGCTGTTTATCGATTTGGGCGGCGCAAACCTGCTGATCACCAATCCGCGTGATATTCCTGGCCTGGTGAAAGAGCTGTCCAAAGTGCGCTTCACCGCGATTACCGGCGTGAATACGCTGTTTAACGCCTTGCTGAACGATGAAGATTTCCAGAAGCTCGACTTCTCCAGCCTCAGCTTATCAGCCGGTGGCGGCATGTCGGTGCAGAAAGCGGTCGCCGAACGCTGGGAAAAGCTGACCGGGCACTATCTGCTGGAAGGTTACGGCCTGACCGAGTGCTCACCGCTGGTTTCCGTCAATCCCTACGACATTCGCTATCACAGTGGCAGCATTGGTTTGCCGGTGCCTTCCACTGACATCATGCTGGTGGATGATGAAGGCAATGAGGTCGCTGAAGGCGAACCCGGCGAACTGTGCATCAAAGGACCGCAGGTGATGCTCGGTTACTGGCAACGGCCTGATGCAACTGATGAAGTGTTAAAAAATGGATGGCTTCGCAGCGGTGATATTGTTACCGTTGACCAGGAAGGTTTTATTCGCATTGTCGATCGCAAAAAAGACATGATCCTGGTTTCCGGTTTCAACGTCTATCCTAACGAAATCGAAGATGTTCTGATGCTGCATCCGAAAGTGCGTGAGGCTGCCGCCATTGGTGTTCCTAACGATGTGGCAGGAGAGACGGTGAAAATCTGCGTCGTGAAGAAAGATCCTTCACTGACTAAAGAAGAGCTGATCGCACACTGCAAAAAGAACCTGACGGGCTATAAAGTGCCTAAAATCGTTGAGTTTCGGGATGAGTTACCGAAAACTAACGTCGGCAAAATTCTGCGCCGTGAACTGCGTGATGAAGCGATAATAGCGGCTAAAGCCAGCTGATTATCGCTGCGCTTTCCGAGAATGCTAAAACGCCGGTCATGCCGGCGTTTTTATTGTGATTAGACTGAGGCCGGAAAGGCCACAGCGAGAGGATCATTTTGAACTACACCATGATAACCACCAACGAGGCGCTGGCTGAACTTTGCCTGACCGCCCGTCAGTTTCCGGCGCTGGCGCTGGATACCGAATTCGTCAGAACCCGCACCTATTATCCTGGCCTTGGCCTGATCCAGATGTATGACGGCGAGAATATCGCGCTGATCGATCCTCTGCCGATCACCGAATGGGCGCCATTCCGCGATCTGCTGCTCGATGAGAAGGTGATCAAGTTCCTGCACGCTGGCAGTGAAGATCTGGAAGTCTTCCTGCATGAATATGACGTGCTGCCGGTGCCGATGATTGATACGCAGATTCTGGCTGCCTTTACCGGCCGTCCACTTTCCTGCGGATTTGCCACCATTGTTGAATCCTTTACCGGTATCGCGCTGGATAAAAGCGAATCACGCACTGACTGGCTGGCGCGTCCGCTGACCGAGAAGCAGTGTCAGTATGCGGCCGCTGATGTGTTCTACCTGCTGCCGATTGCCCATAAGCTGCTGGCGGAAGCCGAAGAGTCGGGCAGGATTAATGCCGCACTGAACGAATGCAGCCTGCTGTGTCAACGCCGTCAAATGGTGGTGGCCCCACAAGAGGCTTACCGTGACATTACCAATGCTTGGCAACTGCGTCCGCGTCAGCTTGCTGCACTGCGTCTGATGGCGGCATGGCGGCTGGAGCTGGCACGTGAAAAGGACATGGCGGTGAATTTCGTGGTGCGCGAAGAGAACCTGTGGAAAGTGGCGCGCTATATGCCTGGTTCCCTCGGCGAGCTGGATCACCTTGGGCTTGCCGGTCAGGAAATTCGTTTCCACGGTAAAGCGCTGGTGGCGATGGTTGCTCAGGCGAATGCGCTGGAAGAGAGCGAGTTGCCGGAACCGGTCGCTAACCTGATTGATAATTCTGACTACAAGAAAGTCTTCAAAGAGCTGAAAGCGTTGATGGCGGAAGTGGCAGAAAAAGAGGGTATTAGTCAGGAGTTGTTGGCGTCACGTCGTCAGATTAACCAACTGCTGAGCTGGCACTGGAAATTAAAACCACGGGACAGAAAACCCGAGCTGATTGATGGATGGCGGGGCGAGCTGCTTCACGACGGGATCGCTGAAATCCTGAAGGCATACTGACCGAGGTTTTCCCCTGCCTGAGAGCAGGGGAAAATCAGGAGCAGGAGAGGATCATTTCGGTGCTTCTTCTGCCTCCGGGAGCGTCACGTTGAGCTCCAGAATCGAAATATCATCGTCCTTTTGATCCAGCTTAACGCTCAGCATTTCCGGATCGATCTTCACGTATTTGCAGATAACTTCCAAAATATCCCTTTTCAGCTGTGGCAGATAGTGGGGCTCACTGTCGCCCCTCCTGCGCTCTGCCACAATGATCTGCAGCCGTTCCTTGGCTATATTGGCTGTCGGCTTTTTACGGGATAAAAAGAAATCGAGTAAGGCCATGGTTTATCCCCCAAACAGGCGTTTCAGGAAACCCTTCTTCTCTTCTTCAATGAAGCGGAAGGGACGTTCTTCACCGAGAATACGGTCAACGGTATCAGCATAGGCTTTGCCTGCGTCGGATTCGGCATCCAGAATCACCGGCTCACCCTGGTTAGAGGCGCGCAGCACCGACTGATCTTCCGGGATCACACCCGCCAGTGGAATACGTAAAATTTCCAGCACGTCTTCCATGCTCAGCATGTCGCCACGGTTCACACGACCCGGGTTATAACGCGTCAGCAGCAGGTGCTCTTTTATCGGATCCTGACCATTTTCCGCACGGCGGGATTTGGACGAAAGAATGCCCAAAATGCGGTCTGAATCGCGAACTGAAGAGACTTCCGGGTTAGTGGTAATGATAGCTTCATCGGCGAAATACAGCGCCATCAGTGCGCCGGTTTCGATCCCTGCCGGTGAGTCACAGACAATAAAGTCGAAATCCATCTTACCGAGGTCATTCAGGATTTTTTCAACGCCATCACGCGTTAATGCATCTTTATCACGTGTCTGTGACGCAGGCAGAATGAACAGGTTCTCAGTACGCTTATCTTTGATCAGCGCCTGGTTCAGCGTGGCATCACCCTGAATCACGTTCACAAAGTCATACACCACGCGACGCTCACAACCCATAATCAAATCGAGATTACGCAGGCCGATGTCAAAGTCGATAACCACGGTTTTTTTGCCCTTCTGGGCTAAACCGGTAGCGATGGCCGCGCTGGACGTGGTCTTGCCAACGCCCCCTTTACCCGATGTAACTACAATAATGCGTGCCATAAAATGATTTCCTTAAGAAAAGAAAGGGCTCGTGAGCCTGGCTCAGTTCAGTGTCTGTATAGTCAGGGCGCCGTCTCTTAAACAGAGGCGTGACGCTTTTCCAAAAAATTCAGCCGGAATATGATCCATCATCCAGTATTCACCGGCGATAGAGACCAACTCAGCTGACAAACTGGTACAAAAAATCTGGCAATCACGGTCACCGCTGGCACCAGCCAGTGCACGGCCACGCATCATGCCATAAATATGGATATTGCCATCGGCGACCAGTTCTGCACCGGCGCTGACGCTATTGGTCACGATCAGATCGCAATTCTTGGCATAAATCTGCTGGCCAGAGCGGACTGGCGTATTGATTACCCGGGTTTTAACAGGCGGGAGTTCAGCGGGTTTAACCGGTTCAATCACCTCGACGGCTTGTTTCTGCTCTTTACCTTCCGATAACAGCGGCAGACCGGCGCGAGTAATGATGCGTTTTAACGGTTCATCTTTGCAGCCGCTGACACCAACGATATGCAGACCGGTAGAGGTGACGGCTTGTTGCATCAGTCTCCAGTTAACCTCACTGGTCAGTGAAGCTACGTTCAACACCACCGGAGCATTTTTCAGAAAGGCCGGAGCCTGATTGACTTTATCCTGAAGCGCCTGACGAACCACGTCTGGGTCAGCGTGGTGAAGGTGCACAACAGACAGAGTAAAACTGCTGCCCTTTAACTCGATTGGCGTTTGTGACATCTGTCCCGGCTCAGTCCTGTTAATTCTGGTCCCGGCTAATTTATGTCGTTAAACGAACATATAATCGCGTTGGGACAATATTCCGAAGTTCTGCAAGCATGTTATAGTTACTACTATATCCAGGCAAGTCACCATCCAGGTTAATTCGAGTAAAAAATATGTTTTGTGTGATCTACAGAAGCCCCAAGCGTGACCAGACTTATCTTTATGTCGAAAAAAAAGACGATTTCTCCCGCGTTCCTGCGGAACTGATGCAAGGTTTTGGTAAACCGCAGCTGGCGATGCTGCTGCCGCTGGACGGCACCAAAAAGCTGGCTAACGCGGATCTCACCAAAGTGAAGGCCGCGCTTGAAGAGCAGGGATTTTATTTACAGGTGCCTCCTCCAATCGAAAGTCTGCTTAAGATGCATCTGGAAAAAGAGTAAAAAAGATTAATTAGGAACTATCTGCAAAATATATCGCCGCCGCAACGGCAATCCACTGGATTTAAATTGTGGCGGCGACGGCAAAAAAGGATGCCCGCATGAAGCTTACATCCCTCAGTAGCATTATTTTTTCCCTGTTATTGGTCGGATGCGCCAGTAAAAACAGCGCAGCCCCTGCGCCGGAAACCCCCGTTCCCGCTAAACCGCCCGCCAGCGCACCCTCCCAGGGCGGCTTTCTGCAGCAGCCCAGCAAAACCACGCTGGCTGCTACCGGCCGCGACCCGGCTGAATTCCCCGGCTACGTCGAGCAACTGAAAGCGCAGGCGCTACAGCAAGGAATCGACCGCGCCACCGTCGATGCTGCTTTTGCCAATGTGCATTTCGTTGACCACGTGATTACCTCCGATCGGAACCAGTTAGAGAAAAAGGTTACGTTAAGCGATTACCTGTCACGGGTGATGACTGATAAGAAGATCCAACAGGGCCGTGACAATCTGCAGCTATATCAAGGGCAGCTGATGCCGGTCAGCCAGCAGACCGGCGTCCAGCCGCAATATATCGTTGCGCTTTGGGCGATGGAGAGTAGCTTTGGTAAAATTCAGGGCAGAGAAGATGTGATTTCATCGCTCTCGACGCTGGCGTTTGAAGGACGACGCGAAGCGTTCTTCACCAAAGAGCTGATTGCCGCGCTGAAAATTATTCAGCAGCAGCACATTGAGCCAGAGGAGATGAAAGGCTCCTGGGCAGGCGCGATGGGACAGAACCAGTTTATGCCAAGTTCCTTAATGCAGTATGGAGCTGATGGCGACGGTGATGGCAAAATTGATATCTGGAACAACGTCGACGATGTCTTTGCTTCCACCGCCAATTATCTGTCGAAAGAGGGCTGGAAAGCGGGCGAAAGCTGGGGAAGGGAAATTGTGCTGCCGGTTGATTTCGTGACCGATCAGGCCGGCATCAAAGATGCACAGGCCAAAACCGTCGGCGAGTGGGAGAAACTCGGCGTGCGAATGACCAGCGATAGCGCGCTGCCAGACACCCATCAGCGTGCCTGGATTATTCTGCCGGACGATACCCCAGGCCGTGCATTCATGGTTTATGACAATTTTCGCACCATCATGCACTGGAATCGGTCTTATTATTTCGCCATCAGCATCGGCATGATGGCTGACGCTACTTCGCAATAGCGCGAAGGCAGGAATGGACAAATGGCTCAAACCGGGCCATTCACTCTCAACTCAGGCAGGGGAACAGTATGTATCAGCATCATAACTGGCAGGGCGCTTTGTTGGACTATCCGGTAAGCAAAGTGGTGTGCGTGGGCAGCAACTATGCCAAACACATCAAAGAGATGGGCAGCGCCACGCCCTCTGAGCCTGTGCTGTTTATCAAACCAGAAACCGCGATTTGCGATATCCGCCAGCCGCTGTCGATCCCGAAAGATCTCGGCGCGGTACACCACGAAGTGGAGCTGGCCGTTCTGATTGGCTCAACGCTGAAGCATGCGACCGAAGCGCATGTGGCTAAAGCGATTGCCGGTTACGGTATCGCGCTGGATTTAACCCTGCGTGATGTGCAGGCTGGCTGCAAAAAGGCCGGACAGCCGTGGGAGAAAGCCAAGGGATTTGACAACTCTTGCCCGATTTCAGGCTTTATTCCGGTCAGCGAGTTCGGGGCAGATCCGCAGAATATCGAGCTGAAGCTGGTGGTCAACGGTGAAGTGCGTCAGCACGGCAATACTGAAGACATGATCCACAAAATCCTGCCGCTGATTGCCTATATGAGCAAATTCTTTACCCTGCGCGCCGGTGACGTTATTCTGACCGGCACGCCTGAAGGCGTTGGCCCGATGGCCTCCGGTGACACGCTGGAAGTGTCTCTGGGCGGTCGTGGCGTCGCCACCCGCGTGCTGTAAGACTTGCATCTGAAGCCCGAACTGTTTATAAGGTGCGGGCTTTTACTTAAACGGGACACCGAACATGACTGATACCCCTTTCTGGCAGCGGAAAACGCTGGAACAAATGAGTGATGAGGAATGGGAATCCTTGTGTGACGGTTGTGGCCAGTGCTGTCTTAACAAGCTGCAGGATGCTGACACCGACGAAATCTACTTTACCAACGTCGCGTGTAACCAACTCAACATTAAAACCTGCCAGTGCCGTAACTATGAGCGTCGCTTCGAATATGAAGAAGACTGCATCAAGTTAACGCGCGATAATTTGCCGACTTTCTCCTGGCTGCCGCCGAGCTGTGCCTATCGGGTGCTGGCAGAAGGTAAAAATTTACCGGTCTGGCATCCTTTACGCACCGGCTCTAAATCGGCGATGCATGCCGAGCGTATTTCGGTACGTCATATTGCCGTGCGGGAAAGTGAAGTGCGGGACTGGGAAGACCATATTATTAACCGGCCTCACCGCTGAGCATAAAAAAGCCGCCGCTGAATAAACAGGGCGGCTTTTTTGATCCCACCTGAAAAGTCCGCGTTAAGCCTGAGGCTGACCCGATGGGTCGCTGCCGCCAGGCGCGCCGGGAAGTTGATGACCACCCGGTGGTGCAGGTGGCGGAGCATGCAGGTTGTCCCTTGGGGCACAGCCTGCAAGGACAGCAGAAGAGAGAGCCAGTGCCAGCACAAATGCGATTCGTTTCATAACACTCCTTGGACTTTTCTTGCGTATTTTCAGCTTAGTAGCGCAATCACCATCCGACAAATATTTTGCCTGGCCATGTGATTTTCAGCCACAAAAAAGCCCGCGAGAGGCGGGCTTGATCTTGGTGGGGTTGCTTAACGCTTAGCGCGAGAACAAATCCCGGCGCTTCGGCTTGAAGGGTTGCGCTATCAATACCAGCACACCCACAATCAGGTACGCGGCAAAGACCACAACTAACCACTGTGGCATGCCCAGCGTCAGGAACGTCCACAGCTTCTCGGTGCAGTCACCGGTTGCTACAAATACGGATGGCAGCCATTTATCCAGTGGCAGCCAGCCTGGGAAACGGGCGGCAAAATCACAGGTGACAAACGGGTTCGGGTGCAGCTGGATCATGGTGTGCTCCCATGAAAGGCGGACGCCTTCCCAGGCGCTGTAGAGCCACACCAGAATGGCGACCCAGCGCAGCGGGGTTTTTGGCGCAATCGCGCCGACCAGGCCAGCACCCATCACGCCAAACAGGGCACAACGCTCATAAATACACATTACGCAGGGTTTCAGCATCATGACATGCTGAAAGTAGAGTGCGGCCATTTCCAGGGCAAAAGCGGTGAAGGCCAGCAGTAACCAGGCACCACGGCCGCGGGAACAGCTATTCAGATATCGCAACATATTCATTCCATGTGAAGGGCGTTCAAACGGCAGTGTAAACTAAATGACTCACCGTGCCAGCCACAGGGGAAGAAATTTTATTGCATAAAATGACTTAAGTTAAACAGAGTGGCAATAAACCTGCTTTTGAGCGCTTGCAGCGAGTAGGGCGATTCAGGACGAAAAATGGCCCGTGAAAGCGTCGGCTCTTTTTTCGGATATTTGCGGGATGGGTGCCGTTTTAGGCCAGTGGCGGTCTATGTCATCGCCAGGGCATCTGGTATGATGAGCCCAATATTTGCAGTCATGAACGCAACGGAAACAAAACGCTATGGTCATTAAGGCGCAGAGCCCTGCGGGTTTCGCTGAAGAGTACATTATAGAAAGCATCTGGAACAGTCGCTTCCCGCCGGGTTCGATTTTGCCCGCAGAGCGTGAGCTTTCTGAATTGATTGGTGTCACCCGTACTACCTTGCGTGAAGTGCTCCAACGTCTGGCACGCGATGGCTGGCTAACCATTCAGCACGGCAAACCGACCAAAGTGAATAACTTCTGGGAGACCTCCGGCCTGAGCATTCTGGAAACGCTGGCGCGCCTCGATCACGATAGCGTTCCACAGCTGATCGATAATCTGCTGTCGGTTCGCACCAACATCTCCTCAATCTTTATCCGCCGTGCGATCCGCACCTATCCGGATAAAGCCAAAGAAGTGCTGTTGACCGCGCAGAATGTAGAAGACAAAGCCGAAGCCTATACCGACCTCGATTACAGCATTTTCCGCGGTCTGGCGTTTGCTTCAGGCAATCCTATTTATGGTTTGATCCTGAACGGCCTGAAAGGGCTGTATACGCGGGTAGGACGGCATTATTTTTCCAACCCGGAAGCGCGTCAGCTGGCACGTGATTTTTATCAGCAGTTACTGACCATTTGTCAGAACGAACAGTTTGATAAAATTGTCGATTCCGTCCGTGACTACGGTCGCCGGAGCGGCGAGATATGGCACGGTATGCAGAATACTATGCCAACGGATTTGCCTCCGCAGCGTCGCTAACAGCAGCGCAAGAAAAAGCCGGTTCAGTTGAACCGGCTTTTTTTATACGCAAAATCTACAGGGTAGAGGTGCGCGGCGGACAGCGATCGAGTAACTCGGTGCTGCCATCGTCGTTAAGCTGCTCAAGATGGATGTCAAAGCCCCACAGACGGTGTACATGCTTCAACACTTCTCTGCGGCTCTTGTCTAACGGCGCACGACTGTTAGGCACATAGCGCAGCGTCAGAGAGCGATCGCCACGCAGGTCAACATCATAGACCTGAATATTCGGTTCAAGGTTACTGAGGTTGTACTGCGCTGAAAGCTGCTGGCGAATAGCCCGATAGCCGGCTTCATCATGGATGGCTGCAATCTCGAGGAAATTATTGCGGTCATCGTCCATCACCGTAAACAGGCGGAAATCGCGCATCACTTTCGGCGACAGGAACTGGCTGATAAAGCTCTCGTCCTTAAACTCGCGCATGGCAAAGTGCATCGTTTCCAGCCAGTCACTGCCGGCAATATCCGGGAACCAGTAACGATCCTCCTCAGTCGGTTCCTGACAGATACGTTTGATGTCCTGGAACATGGCAAAGCCCAGCGCATAAGGGTTGATGCCGTTATACCACTGGCTGTTATAAGGCGGTTGGAATACCACATTGGTGTGGCTGTGCAGGAACTCCAGCATAAAGCGTTCGGAAACTTTACCCTCGTCATACAAGTGATTGAGGATGGTGTAATGCCAGAATGTTGCCCAGCCCTCATTCATGACCTGAGTCTGTTTCTGCGGATAGAAATACTGGCTGACCTTACGCACAATACGCAAAATCTCACGCTGCCAAGATTCCAGCAACGGCGCATTTTTTTCCATAAAATAGAGCAGATTTTCCTGAGGCTCAGAAGGGTAGCGTGCGGCTTCCGCCTGCGAGGATTCCTTCTCGCGGCGTGGCAAGGTACGCCACAGCATGTTCACCTGGCTTTGCAGATATTCTTCACGGCTCTGCTGGCGAGCGGTCTCTTCCTGCAGGGAGATTTTTTGTGGGCGCTTATAGCGGTCGACTCCGTAATTCATCAGCGCGTGGCAGGAGTCGAGCAGTTTCTCGACTTCCTCAAGACCGTAGCGCTCTTCACACTTGGCAATGTAGTTACGGGCGAAGATCAGGTAATCGACAATCGAACTGGCATCGGTCCAGCTGCGGAACAGGTAGTTGTTTCTGAAAAATGAGTTATGCCCATAACAGGCATGGGCCATCACCAGCGCCTGCATGGTTATGGTGTTCTCTTCCATCAGATAGGCGATACAAGGATTGGAGTTAATGACGATTTCATACGCCAGGCCTTGCTGACCATGTTTGTAGCGCTGTTCGGTTTCGATAAATTTCTTGCCGAAGGACCAGTGCGCATAGTTGATAGGCATCCCCACGCTGGAGTAGGCATCCATCATTTGCTCAGAGGTGATCACTTCGATCTGATGAGGGTAGGTTTCAAGCCGGTAGAGCTTAGCGACGCGATCGATCTCTTTCAGGTAATCATCAAGCAGATCGAAGGTCCAGTCTGGTCCATCACTGAGTCGTTTGCTGTCCTTTATGGGACCGTCAAAGATAGTCGTCATAGCGCACCCCTTTTTAAAAACCGGTTTTCGACGTTACAACACGTAGCGGCAAAACATCCGTTTTCATGTCGACCTGCCGCTGCACTGCGACCGCAAAGGCAAGCCTGGAATTAAAGCCAATACCTCAATGATAGTTCACTCTCTCTGATTGCTCTGATGAATACAATGGAAATTTTCGACAGAAAATAGAGTCGCCAGGGGAAAAAAATTTTAACGTCAGGTTAAATGCGAGAAATGGCTCACAAAACAGAATTATGTGCTGTATATAAGTGAAAGATCTGAACGGATCACTTTCTGCTGAGAAAAGTGAAAAATGCCTGATTTGGACTGATATGCTGCTTTCAACCGCTGTTTGGCAGTATTAAATTCCGAATATACCTGCTCATCCTCTTTTTATTACCCTTCAGAGTAAAAAACATGTGAAATATGTCAGTGCGATGTTGCTGATGTGGTTGCAGTGTTTTAAACCGTAGCGCTCGCAGTAATCCAGTTAATTCCTCTTTTCTCAACGGCGGTGGTGCGGTTATGCGAGTTGTCATTCTGGGTAGTGGTGTGGTCGGCGTGGCAAGCGCCTGGTATCTGGCACAGGCCGGGCATGAAGTGACGGTGATTGACCGTCAACCGGGCGTGGCGATGGAAACCAGTGCGGGCAATGCCGGGCAGATTTCTCCGGGTTATGCCGCTCCCTGGGCTGCGCCAGGCGTGCCGTTAAAAGCCATTAAATGGATGTTCCAGCGCCATGCACCGCTGGCGATCCGTCCGGATGGCAGTCGTTTTCAGCTGGAGTGGATGTGGCAGATGCTGCGTAACTGCGATATGCACCACTATCAGGAAAACAAAAGCCGCATGGTGCGGATTGCCGAATATAGTCGGGACTGCCTGAAAGCCTTGCGCCAGCAAACCGGTATTGCTTATGAAGGACGGCAGGGCGGCACGCTGCAACTTTTCCGCACCAGTCAGCAGTTTGAAAGCGCCACCAAAGACATCGCCGTGCTGAAAGAGGCTGGTGTACCTTATGAACTGCTGGAAGCGGCGCAGCTGGCGGATGCGGAGCCCGCACTTGCCACCACTCAGCATAAGCTAACCGGGGGTTTGCGCCTGCCGAATGACGAAACGGGCGACTGCCAGCTGTTTACTCAGCGTCTGGCGGAAATGGCCGCCAGCGCTGGCGTGACTTTCCGCTTTAACACCCCGGTTGATGCGTTGCTGCAGGAAGGCAATCAGATTACGGGCGTCAAATGTGGTGCTGAAACGGTGACGGCAGATGCCTATGTGGTGGCCTTCGGCTCTTACTCAACCGCGCTGTTAAACGATATCGTCAAGGTGCCCGTCTACCCGCTGAAAGGCTATTCGCTGACCATTCCGATCAAAAATGAACAGGCGTCACCGGTCTCTACCGTGCTCGACGAAACCTATAAAGTGGCCATCACGCGTTTTGACGATCGTATTCGCGTCGGCGGGATGGCGGAAATTGTTGGCTACAACACTAAGCTGTTGCCAGCCCGGCGGGAAACGCTGGAAATGGTGGTCGGCGACCTTTACCCGGAAGGTGGGCATATTGAGCAGGCGACGTTCTGGACCGGGCTGCGTCCGATGACGCCGGACGGCACGCCAATCGTTGGCCGCACGCCGCTGAAGAATCTTTTCCTCAACACTGGTCACGGAACGCTCGGTTGGACCATGGCCTGCGGTTCCGGGCAGCTGCTTTCTGATATCATCTCCGGACGCACCCCTGCCATTGCTGCAGACGATCTGTCGGTGATGCGTTATCTGCCGGGATTTTACCCGACACCGGGCCACACGCTCCACGCGGCCCGCTGATCTTCCCGTATTGAGAACCAGGAGAAGTTATGTCTCGTCCGATTGTCGCAACTGTCGACACCAGCGCGTTGCGGCATAACCTGGCGGTTGCCCGCCAGGCTGCACCTCATTCCCGTGTGTGGTCCGTGGTGAAAGCGAATGCCTATGGCCACGGTATTGACCGCGTCTGGCAGAGTTTTGCCGCTACGGATGGCTTCGCGTTGTTGAACCTTGAAGAAGCGATCCTGCTGCGCGAGCGCGGCTGGAAGAAGCCGATCCTGCTGCTGGAAGGGTTTTTCCATGCTGATGAGCTGGCGATCCTCGACCAGTATCGCCTGACCACCAGCGTGCACAGCAACTGGCAGATCCAGGCGCTGGCAAAAGCGAAGCTCTCTGCACCGCTCGATATCTATCTGAAAGTGAACAGCGGCATGAACCGGCTGGGCTTTGCACCGGAGCAGGTGCAGCAGGCCTGGAACAAGCTGCGCGGTCTGGAAAATGTGGGCGAAATGACGCTGATGGCGCACTTCGCGGAAGCCGAGACCAGCGAAGGCATTGAACAACCGCTCAGACGTATTGAGCAGGCAGCCGAAGGGCTGGATTGCCTGCGTTCACTGGCGAACTCGGCCGCGACGCTATGGCATCCTCACACGCATCATGACTGGGTCCGGCCGGGCATAATCCTGTATGGCGCGTCACCCAGCGGAAAATGGCAGGACATCGCCAGCAGTGGGCTGCAACCGGTGATGTCGCTGAACAGCGAAATCATCGCTATCCAGAACTTAAAGACCGGTGACGGAGTCGGTTACGGTTCACGCTATCGTGCTCAGGGCGAACAGCGTATTGGCGTGGTGGCCTGCGGTTATGCGGATGGCTATCCGCGCCATGCGCCAACCGGAACGCCGGTGTGGGTGGATGGCGTGAGAACGCATACCGTTGGCGCGATCTCAATGGACATGATTACCGTGGATTTAACACCTTGCCTGCAGGCTGGGATTGGCAGTCAGGTTGAACTTTGGGGCAGTAACATCAAGATTGATGAAGTGGCTGAATCAGCCGGCACGGTAGGTTACGAGCTGATGTGCGCTCTGGCCACCCGCGTACCGGTCAAAATCAGCTAGTTTTCAGCGCGGTCAGGGTACCGCGTACTTTCTTACTGCTGATCCACGCCAGAGAGGTCAGCACCGCACCAATGATCATCATGGCACTGAGCGCAAACTTTTCGTTCAGCGGCAGTGCCATCGCCAGCAAGCCCGCCGATGAACCGCCTGCCATCTGAATAAATCCTGCCAGCGCCGACGCCACGCCCGCCTGCTGTTGATAAGGCTCAAGCGCATAGCTGGTGGCAGGGCCGACGGTAAACGCCAGTCCGGCTACCGAAATCGCCACCGGGAACATATACAGTGCCCAGCTGGTCTGCATCCCGGCCGGGAAAATCAGCATACCGCCCAGCATAGTCAGTGCACCTGCCGCCATCGCCAGACTGCCGATGGCCAGGCAGATAGGGCGGCCCAGCTTACGGATCATTTTATTTACCAGCACGCTGACTAACATGATCCAGAAACCGTTCGCGCCAAAGGCAATCGAGAATTGCAGGGCGGTCAGCTTGCCTTCGGTCATCAGTACCTGCGGTGCGAGCGAAACATAGGTCAGCACCATGCCCATCGCACCGGCATTGGCAAAGGTAAACGCCAGGAAGCGGGGTTCACGCAGTATTTGTGCGTACTGGCGCAAAGGGATCCCTTTCACCGCCAGCGTGCCCGCAGGACGCGTTTCCGGCAGGAAGCGCCAAATCATCAGGCCAATCACCAGCGCATAACCGGTCAGGAACCAGAAAGGCGCACGCCAGCCATAGGCATCCGCCAGGAAGCCGCCGAGCATCGGTGCCAGCGCCGGAACGATATTTAACGCCCCGTTAAGGAAGCCATAAGCTCTGGCTGCTTCATCACCTTCCAGACGGTCACGGACGCCGCTGAAGGCCACCACAGCCGTACAGCATACGGCACAGCCCTGAACGATACGTGCGGTGAGGAATTGCGGCCAACCGGTCGCCGTCGCCGCCAGAATACTGCCTAGCAAATACAGCAACAGACCGGCAATGGCAATCGGCTTTCTGCCGAAGTTATCGACCAGCGGTCCCGCCACAATCTGACCTAAGCCCATGACCAGCAGAAACAGCGGAATGGTGGTCTGAATCGTGGTCACCGGCGTATTCAAACCGAGAGCGATATCGGGCAGTGTCGGCAGGTAGAGGTCAATGCCCAGCGGCGCCAGAAGCACCAGGCTGAGAAGAAGAAGGGTGAATTTTTGCATCGTGCGTGACGGCATCCGTTTAAAAGCAAGCCGCACAGGGTAGAGATAACGGCTGGAAAAGAAAAGGGGAGTTGGAAGAATTTTATGGAAAGGCGAGAGTCATGCCAACACGGGCGGGCATGACTCTCACTTATCTGACTGTTTTAATAAGCACCATCGCGACGCAGCACCACACCGGCTGTTTTGAACAGGATGGCGATATCGGTCCACAATGCCCAGTTCTTAACGTACCAGGAGTCAAAGTACACGCGGGTGTCGTAGTCGATATCATTACGGCCACTGACCTGCCACAACCCGGTCATGCCCGGTTTGGCCATCAGGTAGTAATCAACGTCACCGGCATAGCGCTCAAGTTCTGCTTCAATGACCGGACGTGGCCCCACCAGACTCATTTCGCCCCGCAGCACGTTCCACAGCTGAGGCAGCTCATCAAGACTGGTTTTACGCAGGAACGCTCCGATCTTCGTCACGCGCGGATCGTTTTTCAGCTTAAAGTCTTTATCCCACTCAATACGTGCTTCTTCGCTGGTGGCCAGCAGTTCTTCCAGCACTTCCTTCGAGTTGGTGACCATTGAACGGAACTTCAGGCATTTAAATTTGTGACCATCCTGACCGACGCGTTCGTGACCGTAAATCTTGTTACCGCCATCGCGGCCCACCATCCAGCAAATCAGACCGAATGCGGGAGCCAGAAACAGCAGCAGCATAGAGGCAACCACCACGTCAAAGGTGCGCTTGAGGAAACGGGAAGAACGTTTTGCCAGGTTGTTACTGACCCGCAAGATCATCACTTCATGGCTGAAGATAAAGGACATATCGGTGCCGTACAGCGGCACACCGCGCAGGGTAGGCACCACCGAAACTGAACGACACTTCTTCTTCGACAGCAGCTTCAGCCACTTGTCACGCATCCCTTGCTGCTCATATTCCATGGCCACGATAAACTGGGTGTTTTCCAGGTCAACCGTATCCCAGACAATATCTTTCGAGGTGATGACCGGAACGCCATTCATATTTTCGGCGCCGGTATGGCCGTTGGGAGCAACAAACGCCGTGACTTCATAGCCCAGCAGCTCTTCACTTTGCAGCGCAGCATAGGCTTCACGGGCATTTTTGCCGGAACCGATGATGATGGTTTGCTTCTGCCACTGGCCCGCCTTGAGGATGGCGTGCTTAACGCTTGAACGCAGCAGCGGCACCAATACCAGCGCGTAGGCCCAGGTGAAGCTCCACAGCATGCGGGAGAAGTCCCACTTGGAAAAGGCAATCAGCGCCAAATCAAGCAGAGAGAAAATCACCAGGGTTTTAATTATTTCTTTTAATTCAAACCAGAATGGTTTGCGGTAGGTGTAATGACGTAACCGCATCCAAAACCAGGCGGTACAAACCACCGACATAACGAATTGCGCAATGAAGCGTATCTTCACTTCCTGAGGCGGGATAAATATATCTAAGTCACCCCAAATACCTTGCACAGTAGCCGCGGATAAAAACAGGGCCAGATTAATAGAGATTAAATCTGAAAGACTTAACGTGATCTTGGCAATAATGTTTTTTCGGGTGCCGCTAAACGCACGGCGACGGTCATTCAGTACAAGAGTACTTGCCATAGTGCCTGCTCTCTTTTCTTTAAGAATCAGTAACCTGACGAGGTTAATGCACGCGTTCAGGAGTAAAGGTATTGATACTAATTCCACTAGAATCAATAAATTATTCTTGGTAGCTCGCCGCATTCAGAGCGAGAAGAACAAATGGGACAGTAATGAAACATACAGCAGCGTGAATATCACTCTGTTTCACCATGAAGCAGTAGGACGAGTATGCAGGAGTTGTTTGAGTTAGTTAATACGGGAAAATCCTAAAAGTGGCGGGAAAGTGAGCAAAATAAAATTAGGATTAATACGCGTTAACCGAAGCGGTTAAATAGAGGGAAAAGCCAGGCAGTATGACGGTTTAATAACAGAGAGAGGGTATTTAAATGAAGGCTTCACCGCCACGAAAATTCGTCACGGTGAGCAGGGCAGAAAGGATCAGGCTGGTTTTTTTAGTATCCAGCGATCCTGCTGTTTGTCATAATGCCCGATGGCCAGATCGACAGGCTCGCCGTCAATCCACGCCGGTACGCTGGTTTCACCATCCCATCCGTCCAACTGATAACTCAGGTCGGGATTGGTCTGACAGGGAATGCTGACGGTCTCCACATTCTGCGCATCCAGCTCTGCATCGATGATTTCATAACGGCCAATCTTGACGATATGTCCCATGATAGTCTCCTCTTTAGTCCAGACACGAACTCTAAGCGTAGACGTTAACGTCAGGAGAGCGAGTATTCAGGACCAGGATTAGTCTTTATCTTAACTATCGACCGGTTATTCTTTCTCTTCGGCTACCCGCACACCAATCTTCACAATCTCGTTGGCTTCTTTCTCTGCCACAGTCCAGATCATGTTTTTCCACTCCACCTGGTCACCCACGACCGGTGCGCCACCGATCATGCCCGCAATCAGATGGCCCAGCGTCTGCTGTACATTCGTCTCTTCATCCAGATCGATGCCGTAAATTTCAGAAACATCATGCAGTCGGGCATCGGCTTGCAGAATAAAGTCGCCGAAGAAACGTTGATCGAGCGATACCGGCGGAGACTGGCTGAAGAGTTTTCCTAACTCCGGCAGGTCTTTCTCGCGACCGATGATGCACAACACGTCGCCTTCTCTCAGGCGGGTATTGCCGGTGGGATGCAGCAGAAGATTATCGCGGAACAGCGCCGCAATCCGGGTTTCCCTCGGCATCTTCAGGTCACGTAATGCGGCACCTACGCACCATTTGTCTGCACCCAACTGGTAGACAAACTGCTCCCAGGGATTTTCTGGATGGATATCCAAACCCACACGAGAGATTGGCGAGGCCGTAGGTGGGATTACCACGCGGGCTTTTCGCGCGGCATAGCCCAAAGAGGTGCCCTGAACCATCAGGGAAACCAGCACCACAAAGAATGCGATATTGAAGAACAGCGACGCGTGCGGCAGTCCGGCCATCATTGGGAACACCGCCAGGATGATTGGCACTGCGCCTCGCAGTCCCACCCAACTGATGAAAAAGCGCTCGCGGGTACTGAAGCCCCGGAACGGCAACAGGCCAATGTAAACGGACAGCGGGCGGGCAAACAGGATAAGCCAGGCCGAGAGCATCATCGCTGGCAGCGCAATGTTCCACAGGTCTTTAGGATTGACCAGCAGCCCCAGCACCAAAAACATGCCAATCTGGCTCAGCCAGGCCATGCCGTCAAAGGTTTGCAGGATGCCGTGACGGTTACGAATAGGGCGGTTACCCAGCAGGAAGCCACACAGATACACCGCCAGAATGCCACTGCCTTCCAGAACGGTTGTCAGCGCGAATACCAGGATGCCCCCACTGACCGCCAGCAGCGGATAAAGACCGCTGGCCAGGGAGATGCGGTTGATCAGCTGTTGCAACGCCCAGCCCCCACCGAGCCCCAGTACAATCCCCAAACCGAATTGCTGAATCAGATGAACGACAAACATCCAGTCAATGCCGGTCTGGCCTTGCTGGATCATCTCAATCAGGGTAATGGTCAGGAACACGGCCATCGGGTCGTTACTGCCGGATTCGATTTCAAGCGTCGCGCTGACGCGTTCGTTAAGGCCTTTGCCGCCCAGCAGCGAGAACACCGCTGCCGCATCGGTCGAGCCAATAATGGCACCCACCAGGAAGCCATCAATCATGTTCAGATTAAACAACCAGGCCGCGGCCATGCCGGTCAGACCTGCGGTAATCAATACGCCGACCGTGGCCAGAGACAATGCCGGGCCCAGCGCCACTTTGAATGAGCTGGCCTGCGTTCGCATGCCGCCATCAAGCAGGATCACCGCTAAGGCAAGGTTACTGATCAGATAGGCGGCCGGGTAGTTATCGAAGACAATTCCGCCGATGCCATCGACGCCAGCCAGCATTCCCAGCGCAAGGAAAATCACCAAAATTGGAATACCAAGCTTTGAAGAGAAGGAACTCAGCAAAATACTCGCAGCAACCAGCACGGAACCGATGATAAACAAACTGTAAATTGCGCTGGCTTCCAAGGGGGCACTCTCCTGTAGGTGGTAAAGGCTTTCTTTAACAGTCTGTTGTAATAACCCGGTGAATGTCAAAACATCGGTGCATTTCATTTAACCAATGTGGACATTTTTCTTAAGGATAGAGAATAACGCAAAAACGAGGCGGGTAAATGCCGTTCAGTGCGCATGAAATGTGGGTTATTTACAGGATTGAATGAAAAAAGTAGAGCAAGAGGGGATTTTAGCACAGTTGAGAGGGGCAATGGTGGAGTAAAGCCAGTAAAAATCTTACTGGCTTAAGGAAAAAAGCGGCGTGATTAGTGGTTCTCTTCAGCCTGTTTGTGGAACAGTGCACGGAATACCGGGTAGATATCTTCCGGCTCGCGAATATGCTGAATAGCAAAGTTATCGAACGTGGCTTGCAGATGCTCATACTCCCGCCACAGGGTCTGGTGAGCGCGTCGGGTTATCTCGATGTAACTGTAATAACGCACCACCGGCAGGATGTTTTTAGCAAGGATCTCATGGCAAAGTGGGGAGTCATCTGCCCAGTTATCGCCATCGGACGCCTGTGCCGCATAAATATTCCATTGCGCCGGGTCGTAACGCTCTTTCACCACTTCATCCATTAACTTCAATGCGCTGGAAACGATAGTGCCGCCGGTTTCCTGCGAATAGAAGAATTCCTGCTCATCGACTTCCTTCGCCTGAGTATGGTGACGTATATACACCACATCGACATTCTTGTAGGTGCGGCTCAGGAAAAGATACAACAGGATATAGAAGCGCTTGGCCATATCTTTGGTGGCCTGATCCATCGAACCTGAAACGTCCATCAGACAGAACATCACCGCCTGACTGGAAGGCTCAGGACGCTTTTCAAAGTTTTTGTAACGCAAGTCAAAGGTGTCGATAAACGGCACGCGCTTGATCCGCGCGCGAAGCTCAGCAATCTCTTTGCGTAAACGGTCTTCTTCCAGCAACTGCGCGGGTTCGGCGTTTTCAATCTCCTTGAGGGCAGTTTCCAGTTCCCCAAGCATGCGGCGCTTACCGGCGGTCATCGCAGTACGACGAGCCAGCGAGTTTTGCAGCGATTTAACCACGCTGATATTTGCCGGCACACCGTTGGCGGTATAGCCCGCACGGTGCACTTTGTACTCGTTGAGCTGACGATGCTGATTTTTCTTCAGGTTTGGCAGCGCCAAATCTTCAAAAAGCAGGTCGAGATATTCATCTTTGGAGATATTGAAGACAAACTCATCTGAACCCTCACCGTCCTGACTGGCATTGCCCTGACCACTGCCACCACCGCCGCTGCCACCCTGAGGGCGCTCGACGCGATCGTTTTGCACAAAATGGTCGTTGCCAGGATGGACGCGATGGCGCTGGCCGCCGCGGCCCTGATGGAAACTCGGTTCATTAATGTCATCAATGGGAATAGAAACGGATTCGCCGCTTTCGACGTCAGTTACCGAACGCTTATTGATGGCCTCGGAGATCGACTGTTTTATTTGCGACTTGTAGCGGCGCAAGAAACGCTGGCGATTCACCGCGCTCTTGTTTTTGCCGTTGAGACGCCGATCGATAAAATAGGCCATAACTCCCCCAAACATCGTTGCAAGCAGGGTCGGATTTTACCGACCCCTTGTAAATAACTTCTCAGGCAACTATCAGGATGATTTTCTGACGCGCAGATACCATTCGCACAGCAGGCGAACCTGTTTGCGGGTGTACCCTTTTTCCATCATGCGATCAACGAAATCATCGTGCTTTTTCTGCTCATCCGTAGAGGTTTTAGCGTTAAAGGAAATGACCGGCAACAGCTCTTCGGTGTTAGAGAACATTTTCTTCTCAATCACTGTCCGCAGTTTCTCGTAACTGGTCCAGTTCGGGTTGCGGCCGCTGTTATGAGCCCGGGCACGCAGCACAAAGTTGACGATTTCATTACGGAAGTCTTTAGGATTACTGATCCCCGCAGGCTTCTCGATTTTTTCCAGTTCCGCATTCAGTGATTCACGGTCAAACAGCTGGCCGGTATCCGGATCGCGGTATTCCTGATCCTGGATCCAGAAATCTGCGTAGGTGACATAACGATCGAAAATGTTCTGCCCGTATTCAGAATAGGATTCCAGATAAGCCGTCTGGATCTCTTTGCCAATAAACTCAGCGTATTTCGGGATCAGATAGCCTTTCAGGTGCTCAAGAAGCTTCTCGGACTGCTCCTGTGGGAACTGCTCACGTTCAATCTGCTGTTCCAGAACATAGAACAGGTGTACCGGGTTTGCTGCGACCTCAGCATGATCGAAGTTGAACACCCGCGAGAGGATTTTAAAGGCAAAACGCGTCGACAGACCGTTCATGCCTTCGTCCACACCGGCGTAGTCGCGGTACTCCTGATAGGACTTGGCCTTCGGATCGGTATCCTTCAGGCTTTCGCCATCATACACCCGCATTTTAGAGTAGGTGCTGGAGTTTTCCGGCTCTTTCAAGCGTGAAAGAATCGAGAAGCGAGCCAGGGTTTCCAGGGTGCCCGGCGCGCAAGGCGCATGGGTCAGCTCACTGTGATCCAGCAGTTTGGTGTAGATCTTGATCTCTTCAGAGACCCGCAGGCAGTAAGGCACCTTGACGATATAAACACGGTCAAGGAACGCTTCGTTGTTTTTGTTATTACGGAAGGTGACCCACTCAGATTCGTTGGAGTGCGCCAGGATAATCCCGTTAAACGGCAGGGCGGAAATCCCCTCAGTCCCGTTATAGTTACCTTCCTGAGTCGCGGTCAGCAGTGGGTGCAGCACTTTGATCGGGGCTTTAAACATCTCCACGAATTCCATGATCCCCTGGTTCGCCCGGCACAGTGCACCAGAGTAGCCGTAGGCATCAGGATCGTTTTGCGCGTGGTTTTCCAGTTTACGGATATCAACTTTACCGACCAGCGCGGAAATGTCCTGGTTGTTCTCATCACCAGGTTCAGTTTTGGCAATCGCCAGCTGTTCAAGAATGGACGGCCAGACTTTCACCACCTTAAAGCGGGAAATATCACCGCCAAAATCGTTCAGGCGTTTTGCCGCCCAAGGCGACATGATGGTGCCAAGGTAACGACGAGGCACGCCATACTCTTTCTCAAGAATATTGGCATCCTCCTGCGGATTAAACAGGCACAGCGGATGGTCATTGACCGGGCTGCGCTCGCCATCGGCACTGAGGACATAAATAGGCACTCGCTGCATCAGCGATTTCAGTCGCTCTGCCAGAGAGGATTTACCGCCACCCACCGGACCCAGCAGATAGAGGATCTGTTTCTTCTCCTCTAAACCCTGAGCGGCATGTTTAAGATAGGAAACGATCTGTTCAATCGCTTCTTCCATACCGTAGAACTCTTCAAAAGCAGGGTAGCGTGCAATGACACGGTTAGAGAACAGGCGGGAAAGGCGTGGCTCCTGAGCAGTATCAACCATTTGTGGCTCACCAATAGCCATTAACAGTCTTTCTGCCGCGTTTACGTATGCACTGCGATCCTGCCGACAAACGGTAAGAAATTCCTGCAGTGTGAACTCTTCGTCCTTGGCAGCTTCGTAACGCTGACGATAGTGATCGAATATATTCATAGCGATGCCCGTCCTTTCTTTTTTAGCACAGGTACCAGGAGCCGAATTGAAGTTAGCCCCTGAAGGAACTTATCAATGAGTACAGCAACCCTTATGCCAACCTGACGTTTTTTTATCGGGATACACAAAAATCAGGGTTACTTTGACCGGTAAAAATTAGCTTCTTTCAATAAAGCGTAGTTGGCATTTAAGAAATTTCCTGACCCCCAGGTTATTTTCAATGATATTTCAATAACAAAGTCAGAATCCGGGACAGCGATAACCTTGTCTGATGCGGGTTAGCCGAATTTTGTAAATAAGCCAAAACCCTCAATGAGCGTCCCACCCCCTAAAATTGATTCTACGTGCTACAGAACGTGTAAATTTTTAACCAAAGCCCGGTTGACTGATAAACTAGCCTCTTGATTGTTATATTTATGGAATGAATTAATTGTGAACTATTTCAAAGTTAGCGCGCTTGCTGTGCTTTTACCTTGCTCTTTTGCTGCCTTCACGGCAACGGCCAACCCGCTTACCCTTGGTGCCTCGGTGATTTACAGCCAGAGCCCGTATAAAGGAGGCGAGGGGCGTTACTACCCATTCCCTATTGTTAACTACGAAGGCGACAGCTTCTATGTCCGCAGCCTGACCGCCGGTTATTACCTGTGGAAGGACCAGCAGGATCAGCTTTCTCTGACGATCCTCGGTTCACCGCAAAACTTCGATCCCGATGACACCAAAGACAAGCGTCTGAAGGCGTTAGATAAACGCCATATGACCATGATGGGCGGTGTGACTTACCGTCATACGGCGGATTGGGGGATTGTGCGTACCGTGTTGGCTGGCGATCTGCTGGGCAACAGTGATGGCTTCATTTGGGATGCAACCTACCTTTATCGCTTCCAGTTTGGCGATCTGAGCCTGACGCCGGGCATTGGTGCGCTTTACAGCAGCGACAACCAGAATGACTACTATTATGGTGTGTCGAAGAGCGAATCACGTCGCAGCGGGCTGAGCAGCTATCAGGCTGATGGCAGCTGGAACCCGTATCTGGAACTGACGGCGGCCTACAGCATCAACCAGAGCTGGAACGCCACGCTGTCTGGACGCTATACCCGTTTAAGTTCTGAAGTGAAAGACAGTCCAATGGTGGACAATAATTCTCAGGTCACAATCTGGACCGGAGTCAGTTACACCTTCTGATCCGCTTTCATTGCACTAAATAAGGGCGCTTTGCGCCCTTTTGCACGATTGTGGCGATCAAAATCAGTGCAGGAGGTTCAAATGAGCAAATCCGTTATTTTTTCCGGTGATTCCCGTTTACCTGCCATCGGTCAGGGAACCTGGTACATGGGCGAAAACGCCAACCAACGCAAACAAGAGGTCGCTGCATTACAGGCCGGTCTCGAGTTGGGCCTGAAGCTTATCGACACGGCGGAAATGTATGCCGAAGGCGGTGCCGAGGCAGTGGTAGGTGAAGCTTTGCAAGGCCGTCGCGAAAGCGCCTGGTTAGTATCAAAGGTCTACCCGTGGAATGCCGGTGCTGTCGATGCGGTAGACGCCTGTGAAAGAAGCCTGCGGCGTTTAAAGACCGATTATCTGGATCTTTATCTGCTGCACTGGCGGGGAAATGTGCCGCTGGAGGAAACCATCCTTGCAATGCAGTCGCTGCAACGTCAGGGAAAAATTTTACGTTGGGGAGTGTCTAATTTTGACAGCGACGATTTGTGCGAGTTGTTGTCAGAGGAGGGCGGCACGGACTGTGCGGCAAATCAGGTCCTGTATCACCTCGCATCTCGCGGGATTGAATACGATCTTATTCCAGACTGTCAGCAGCAGCAGATACCCATAATGGCCTATTGCCCGTTGGCTCAGGCAGGAAAACTCCGCCATGCACTGCTCACGCACCCGGTGCTTACGGCAATTGCACAACAAAAGGGCATCAGCGTGGCTCAGGTATTGTTGGCTTGGGCGATCCGTAAAGAAGGGATAGTTGCTATTCCTAAAGCCAGTTCGATAGCGCATGTCGCTGAAAATGCCGCTGCGCTAGAGGTGACGTTAAGCAATGAAGAGTTGGGGATGATCAATCAGGCTTTCCCACCACCGACAGAAAAAATGCCGTTAGACGTGGTTTAACACGCCAGGGGAAGAGTGATTTCCCCTGGGTGTATATCTGCGTGACTTATCAACTACCTTTTCGTACCCGAATCGTCGCGGCAAGGCGTGAAGGGGATTCACCAGCGCTGACCATCGGCTGAGAAATATGGGCCGTCTCGACACAAACCATCGTTTTGTAACCTTCGTTAGCCATATCCCCCATACTGCAGGAGAGTTCCGGACCCGGATTCCAGGTGACAACGTCACTTTGATGGTGGTGATAAACTTCAATTATTCGCTTACCGATTTTGTCGTTGATAACGCTACAATCTTCCGGTTGCGTATGAATACGGTCAACACGATCGGGATAGGTTTGTTTGCCGTCCGGTGAGCTGCCGACGCTGCCGTTAGCCACTTTATCGATAAAGCTGTTACCTAAGCCAGTCACTTCCACACCGTCAATATCGGCTACGCAGAAATAGCTGTGCAGGGCGGCAGTCGCCTCGAAATCACCGTGGGCTTCCAGTTCAATCTCACAACGGCCAGCAAAGCGGAAACGGGCAAACAGCGTGAAGTCATGCGGCCAAAACTTTTTCGTCTGCTCATTACTTTCCAGCACCAGCGTCAGCATCACGCTGTCGTCGTTTTCATCATGCGCCGACAACGTCCAGGGAAGCGTTCGGGCGAAACCATGTGCGGGTTCACCTGCCGGACCAAACCACGGCCAGCAGATCGGCACGCCACCACGAATCGCTTTGCCGGCCGTCCAGGCGGTTTTCTCGCTCAGCCAAATCACCGGCTTTTCGTCAGCGGGCTGCCAGGCTATCAGCTGGGCACCCTGTAGGGTGACGGCGGCACGAACTTTAGGATGTGCGATCACCACAACGGGCAGGTCGCCAATTTTTCGCTGGGAAATATAGGGCGTTATCTGGGTAATAACCGGAAGCGAAAAGATTTTTTCGTTCATCTGTTTTCCTTAGCGTCAGCCAAAAAAAAGGGCGACCGTAGTCGCCCTCATCATCAGTTCACGTCGCTTATTTAGCGATGTGAGCAACCAGGTCCAGGACCTTGTTGGAGTAACCAGTTTCGTTATCGTACCAGGAAACCAGTTTCACGAAAGTGTCGCTCAGTGCGATACCGGCTTTCGCATCGAAGATAGAAGTCAGCGTTTCACCGTTGAAATCGGTAGAAACCACTTCGTCTTCGGTGTAGCCCAGAACGCCTTTCATTTCGCCTTCAGCGGCGGCTTTGATTGCTGCACAAATTTCTTTGTAAGAAGCAGGCTTAGCCAGACGTGCAGTCAGGTCAACAACGGAAACGTTAGGGGTAGGAACGCGGAACGCCATACCCGTCAGTTTGCCGTTCAGCTCAGGGATCACTTTACCTACTGCTTTAGCAGCACCGGTAGATGAAGGGATGATGTTCTGAGATGCGCCGCGGCCGCCGCGCCAGTCTTTGTGAGACGGGCCATCAACGGTTTTCTGAGTTGCGGTAGTTGCGTGAACTGTGGTCATCAGTGCTTCAACGATGCCGAACTTGTCGTTGATAACTTTAGCCAGTGGTGCCAGGCAGTTAGTGGTGCAAGATGCGTTAGAAACGATATCCTGGCCAGCGTAAGATTTGTGGTTTACGCCCATCACGAACATTGGGGTGTCATCTTTCGATGGACCAGTCAGCACGACTTTTTTGGCGCCAGCTTCAATGTGTTTACGCGCGGTTTCGTCGGTCAGGAAGATACCTGTTGCTTCAGCAACAACATCAACACCGATTTCGCCCCACTTCAGGTTAGCTGGATCACGTTCAGCGGTAACACGGATGGTTTTGCCGTTAACAACCAGATGGCCGTCTTTAACTTCTACCGTGCCGTCGAAACGACCGTGAGTAGAGTCATACTTCAGCATGTAAGCCATGTACTCTGCGTCCAGCAGATCGTTGATTGCAACGATTTCTACATCAGAACGCTGCTGAGCAGCACGGAAAACGATGCGACCGATACGGCCAAAACCGTTGATACCTACTTTGATAGTCATATATTCCACCAGCTGTTGTTAGTGAATAAAAGGTTGGCTGTAAAATTACAAAAACCTTACCAGGCGTCAAGCGGAATCGCTTCAATAGTTGCGACAAATCAAACCTTCACACAGGAATATCCGTCAAAAAGCATATTCCGTGACCACCACTAAACCTTGATGTTGGGTCGTCTTGCCCGAATATAAAGGGGTGATGAATTCAAAGGGTGATCTGAATCACATTTTCGTCTTCGGATCACTTTCAGACTCCGCCTGAGACGAAAAAAAGCCCTGACGTTGTTAAGTATTTGTTAGAATACTAGCCGATATTTTCAGTTTCACACTGCCAGAGACCCCTAAAATGGCTAAAGACCCGAACGAATTTACCCCAGAGACCGACCTGAACGAGATGCAGCGCTATGTGACGCAGCAGCGTGGCACCGAGCCGCCTTTCTCAGGCAAGCTGTTACACAACAAAGGCGAAGGGATTTATCACTGCCTCGTGTGTAATTCACCGCTGTTCCTGTCGGAATCCAAATATGATTCTGGCTGCGGCTGGCCGAGTTTTTACCAGCCTTATCACGATGATTCCATTAAGTATATTGAAGATGAATCTCATGGCATGCAGCGCATTGAAATCCGCTGTGGCAACTGTGATGCCCATCTGGGACATGTGTTCCCGGACGGCCCACAGCCAACTGGCGAGCGCTATTGCGTGAACTCCGCGTCGTTAAGCTTCTCCGACGACGATGGTAATAACATTAAGGGATAACGGCGATGGAACTTGATGAGATGATCGGCACGCTGACCCCGGAAGTCTATCAACGGCTGGTGACCGCGGTTGAAACCGGGAAATGGGCCGATGGCGTCGCGCTTACGCCAGAGCAAAAAGAGAACAGCCTGCAGTTAGTGATGCTCTGGCAAGCTCGCCATAACGACAATCCGCAACATATGAGTGTGGGTAAGGGTGGCGAGATGGTGATGAAAAGTAAAAAACAGCTCAAAGAAGAGTTTGGCATCACCGATGATCACGTGACTCGCATCAAGCTCCAGTAATTATTCCTGCAGGAATAATCTGCGACGAAGGGGCTCATTGTGGCCCCTTAAATGCCACTGACGACGTTTGAGGGGATCTTTAAAGAACGATCGCCCCTTTGGTCGCCATTTCTTCCAGAGCGCGTTCAGCGTCGCCTGCGGCCAGATTTACTCCCCGACAGCCGGCAGAGAGCACCGTGACGGTATAGCCCAGCGCGAGCGCGTCCAGCACGCTGTACTTCACGCAGTAATCCGTCGCCAGCCCCATCACGGTCAATGCAGTAATCCCCTGCGCTTTTAATACGCTATCCAGACGCGTTTTCTTGCGCCGGCCGTTATCAAAAAAGCCACTGTAACTGTCTATCAGAGGATCGTCACCCTTGTAGACACGCTCAGTGATATAGCGTTGCTCCAGCGCTGGATGTAGCTCCGCACCATAGCTGTGCTGGATACAATGATCGGGCCACCAGACCTGCGGCAATCCCGCCAGTTCGCCTTCGGTCCAGGGTTGGTGTCCTGCGTTCGACGCAAAGCTGCCGTGACTGGCGGGGTGCCAGTCAATCGTGGCTACCACAGGCTGCTGTCGCTGGCTGAACTCTGCCGCATACAGGTTGGCAATCGCGAGGGTGTCATCACCATCCTTCACCGCCAGCGCGCCACCGCTGCAGAAGTCATTCTGTAAATCAATCAGAAGCAGAGCCTGCCGGGTAGCCATCATTTTTTATCACTTCTCGTCAGGAGTCAGTTCACCGCGCAGATTGAGCTGCATCAGTCGCCGCACCTCATCACTGGAGAGGTTCTGGCTGAGCAGGAAGTGCAGCTTGGTCAGCGTCGCTTCCACCGTTAAATCATAGCCACTGATCACACCCGCCAGCGCCAGCGCATTGCCTGTGGCGTAACCGCCCATATTCACTTTACCGGACATACACTGCGTCAGGTTTACCACCACAATGCCCCGCGCGGAAGCTTCTTTCAGCTCTTTCAGGAAAGCCGGGTTCTGTGGGGCATTGCCGACGCCATAAGAGCGCAGGATCAGCGCCTTCACCGGTTGTAGCAGGAAGTTGCTGACCACGTCCGAGGAAATACCCGGATAGATGGTGACTACACCAATCGGCTGAGGGGTAATCGGATGAACGATTAATTCGCCATCTCCGGTAGGTGCGGGTGGCGTGTTAAGGCGACGAATATGAATACCGGCTTCCAGCAAGGGAGCCAGATTCGGTGAAGCAAAGGCGTTGAATCCATCGGCATGTGCTTTGGTGGTGCGGTTTCCGCGGTACAAGGTGTTGTTGAAGAACAACGCCACTTCATTAATTGGATAATTAGCGGCGACGAAAAGGGCGTTTAGCAGGTTTTGCTGCCCATCCGAACGCAACTGTTCGAGCGGAATTTGTGACCCTGTCACGATTACCGGCTTGGCAAGATTCTCCAGCATAAATGACAGTGCCGAAGCAGTGAACGCCATGGTGTCGGTGCCATGCAGGATCACAAAGCCGTCGTATTGATCGTAATTTTTACGAATATCATCCGCAATCGATTGCCAGTCCAGCGGCGTCATGTCTGATGAATCAATCAGCGGCTGGTATTCATGAATGGTGAAGTCGGGCATTTCGGCGCGATGG
This sequence comes from Erwinia billingiae Eb661, assembly GCF_000196615.1. Taxonomy (NCBI): domain Bacteria; kingdom Pseudomonadati; phylum Pseudomonadota; class Gammaproteobacteria; order Enterobacterales; family Erwiniaceae; genus Erwinia; species Erwinia billingiae. Next base: position 2,731,067 of record NC_014306.1, on the reverse strand, counting down.
AACTCTGGCATATTGGCCAGCTGTTGCTGCAAATGTCCGGAAACAGGGATGAAGCCCTGATCGGAACGCTGCATGCCAATGGTTCCGCCGGTATAGGCGACGTAAATAGATTTCTTTTGCATGAATTCACTCAGGCTTGCCGAAAAGGCGAAGTATAAGGGGAAAGAAGAGGAAAAGCAGCCCGACCAGATGGCCGGGCTGGCTGTTTTATTTCACCTGCGCGCAGGTCAGGCACATCGCATAGCGGTTTTGCGGATCGTTCAGGTTATCAAACAGACCCGGCTGATTTCTCATTGACGCCATTACGTCGACCATCGGTGCCGGCATCCAGGCCTTAAGGGTTTCAGGCAGTGCGGCACGCACAGATACGTCCATCTGGCTGAACAGCAGATCCATAAAGTTTGGATCGTCCTGATACCAGCTCAGTTTGGCGTCCTTCAGTTTTGCCAGCTCGGCGGCTTTGGCGACGGCATCGTCGAAATCACCCATCGCATCCACCAGACCGTTAGCCTTGGCATCCGTACCCGTCCAGACGTGGCCCTGAGCAATCTGATCGATCTGCTCTGGCGTCTTGTTACGGGAATGAGCGACCAGACCGAGGAAGTTCTTATAGCCGTTCTCGATGCTCATCTGCATCATCTGCTGCACTTCCGGCGGTAATGCCTTAGTGGTAGAGATATCAGCCAGAGGCGAGGTGGACACGCCATCGGTATGCACGCCAATTGAATCCAGCGTGTTCTCAACGGTGTTAATCACGCCGAAGATGCCGATAGAGCCGGTCAAGGTGCTTGGGCTGGCGATGATGTAGTTAGCTGGCGTGGAAATCCAGTAACCACCCGATGCCGCCATGCCACCCATGGAAACCACCACCGGTTTCCCGGCTTCTTTCGCTGCTGCCAGCTCTTCACGGATCGTTTCGGAGGCCGTCACGCTGCCGCCTGGGCTGTTGACGCGGAAGACAATCGCTTTGATTTTAGGATCAAGGCGGGCTTCACGGATCTCCATGGCCGTCGTGTCGCCACCGACGCTACCCGCGGTTTCGTCACCATCCATGATGGCGCCGCTGGCCATGATCACCGCGATATTGCCGTCTGTTGAGCCGTTATCCTTCACCTGGTAATCGTAGATGCTGGTGCCTTTGTAATCTTTAGCCTGCTTATCCCAGCCGAAGATTTTGGTCAGCTGTTGATCGACCAGCGAGCGGGAAGCCAGTTCATCAACCAGTTTGCTGTCTTTGGCATACACCGCAGTATCGCCGCCGACTTTTTGCAGTCCATCCAGCACGCCCTGCGCGCCAGGGAACAGCTGTTCCGGCGTAATCTGGCGGTTAGCCGAAACGGTATTGAGGTAGTTCTGCCACAGCTCACCAATCCAGCGGCTGTCTGCATCACGGGCAGCAGGGGACATATCGTCACGCAGGAAAGGTTCAACTGCGGATTTATAGGTACCGACACGGAAGACATGTGAGCTGACTTTCAGCTTATCCAGCAGCGATTTGTAGTACAGGCCGTTAGTGGCAAAGCCGTGAAGGTCAACGGTTCCCTGCGGAGAAAGGTAGATTTTGTTGGCGAAGCTGGCGAGATAATATTGCGCCTGGCTGTAGCTGTCGCCGGTGGCATAAATCTGCTTGCCGCTGTCACGGAATTCGCGCAGCGCTTTGCCGATGTACTGCAGGGAAGGCTGATCGGCCCCGGCGAAGTCACGCAGATCTAAGACCATACCGGTGATATTGGCGTCACCTTTGGCCTGACGGATGGCATCGACAACGTCAAACAGCGAGTTCTCTTTCAGCTTGTCGCTGCTGGAGCCCAGTAACTGACGGCCGATCTTACTGAGCTTATTGCTGACGGAAGGCTTATCAACCACCACGCCACTCAGATCAACAATCAGCGCACCTTTTTGCGGTTCCGCAGGGGTTGAAGAGCTGCTGAACTGGAAATAGATGCCCGCGCAGATCAGGATCAGCACCACTAAAAACAGGTTGAGAATAAATTCCCGGACGAAATTCAGTAATCGCCAGGTCCATTTAAAAAATCCAGCGATAAATCGCCACAAAGTGCGCATATTATCTCCATAATCGCGATAAAAAAGCCCGGAAAAGGGGCGATGCCAGCGGGCTGAGCGGCCCAAACCGGGTGGGAATGCTGACATCCTAAATAGCAGGGGCCAAATTGTCAGCAGGAAAAAGCGGAATGCTGTAACAAATCATCATCCTGTGCTAGTTTCAGCTAAATGAAACTCATTATCAGGAGGAATTATGGACGCTCTGGATTTATTGGTTAACCGCCGTTCCGCGTCACGTTTAAGCGAGCCGGCACCCGCCGGAGAGGCCCTTGAAAACATCATGCGAGCCGGCATGCGCGCACCAGACCACGGCACGATGCAGCCATGGCGTTTTATCGTCATCGAGAATGAAGGCCGTGAGCGTTTCAGCGCATTACTGGAAAATGCTGCGCGTGAAGATCGCATGGAAGAGAAGGCGATTGAAAAAGCGAAGCAGTCGCCTTTCCGTGCACCGATGATCATCACCGTGGTGGCACATTGTGAAGAGAACGCTAAGGTTCCGCATTGGGAACAGGTTGTCTCAGCAGGCTGTGCGGTGATGGCCATGCAGATGGCGGCTCTTGCTCAGGGCTTCAACGGCATCTGGCGCAGCGGTGCCTGGACTGAGCATCAGGATGTGCGTCAGGCATTCGACTGTCGCGAGCAGGATGTGATTGTCGGTTTCCTCTACCTTGGCACGCCGCAGCTAAAATCTTCCACCACGGTTATTCCTCCCGATACGGCGCCATTTATCCGTTATTTCTGAGTGACAACGCTCTTCTGAACGGTCAGGGTGAACGCCAGCCCTGATTTTTGTCGGGATAATGAGCGAACGGTCGCGGAAAAATACCCTGAGACTTACTCCCGCCAGACGAAAGCGCTACCATATTGCCGGTAAACTAGGAGGGAGGTTGCCCATGAGTGAGAACGCGATACGCCTGACGCAGTACAGCCACGGTGCTGGCTGCGGCTGTAAGATTTCACCCAGCGTGCTGGAGACCATACTGCACAGCGATCATCCACTACGCAGCGATCCCCATCTGCTGGTGGGCAACGAAACGCGGGATGACGCGGCGGTCTACGATCTGGGGAACGGCACGGCGGTGGTCAGCACCACCGACTTCTTTATGCCAATCGTCGACGATCCGTTCGATTTTGGCCGTATCGCCGCGACCAATGCCATCAGTGATATCTACGCGATGGGCGGTAAGCCAATCATGGCAATTGCGATCCTTGGCTGGCCGCTGGACAAGCTGGCGCCTGAAATTGCCCGAAAAGTGATTGAAGGGGGTCGCAGCGTCTGCGCCGGGGCGGGGATTTCACTGGCGGGCGGTCATTCCATTGACGCACCCGAGCCGATTTTTGGTCTTGCCGTCACCGGCGTGATCGCACCTGATAAAGTGAAAAAGAACAGCTCTGCGCAGGCCGGCTGTAAACTCTTCCTCACGAAACCGCTGGGGATTGGCGTGCTGACCACCGCGGAAAAACGCGCAAAACTCAAGCCTGAACATCAGGGGCTGGCAACGGAAGTGATGTGCCAGCTGAACAGCGCGGGCGCGGTTTTCGCCGACATCGACGGGGTGACCGCGATGACTGACGTGACCGGCTTTGGCCTGATGGGCCACCTCAGCGAAATCTGCACCGGCTCCAACCTGCATGCCAATGTCTGGTTTGATCGGGTGCCAAGACTGGCTGGCGTCGACGAATACATTGCGCAAGGCTGCGTGCCGGGCGGCACGGATCGTAATTTTGCCAGCTACGGCCATTTACTGGGCGCAATGCGTGACGAACAGCGTAAACTGCTATGCGATCCCCAAACCTCAGGTGGCCTGCTGTTAGCGGTCAGACCTGAAGCGGAAGCGGTAGTTATCGAAAGCGCCGGGGCAATGGGGATCACCCTCACGGCTATCGGGGAACTGCTGCCGGCTAGTGCCGGACGTGCGTTAATTGAATTAGTTTCCTGAAGGAAGTCACTGCCGGATGCGTTTGTTTATTGCCGAAAAACCCAGTCTTGCCCGCGCTATCGCGGATGTCCTCCCTAAACCTCATCGCCGGGGCGACGGTTTTATTGCCTGCGGCCAGGACCAGATGGTCACCTGGTGCGTCGGTCACCTGTTGGAGCAGGCGCAACCAGACAGTTACAACAGCCGTTTTGCGCGTTGGTCACTGGCCGATCTGCCCATCGTGCCGGAAAAATGGCAGCTAAAACCGCGTCCCTCAGTGGCAAAACAGCTGAACGTCATTAAAGGCTTGCTGGAGCAGGCGACGGAAGTGGTTCACGCAGGTGACCCGGACCGTGAAGGTCAGCTACTGGTGGACGAGGTGCTGGACTATCTGTCTCTGCCGCCGGAAAAGCGCGCCAATGTTCAGCGCTGCCTGATTAACGATCTCAATCCCTCCGCCGTGGAGCGAGCCGTCAGCCGCTTGCGCGAGAATAAAGAATTTATCCCGCTGTGTGTTTCCGCCCTGGCGAGAGCACGGGCCGACTGGCTGTACGGCATCAACATGACGCGCGCCTATACTTTGCTGGGCCGTAACGCCGGCTATGATGGCCTGCTGTCCGTGGGACGTGTCCAGACGCCCGTTCTGGGGCTGGTGGTTCGCCGTGATGAGGAGATCGAAAACTTCATCGCCAAAGACTTCTTTGAAGTCAAAGCCCATATCGTCACACCGAAAGATGAACGCTTTGTTGCCTTATGGCAGCCCAGCGATTCTTGTGAACCCTATCAGGATGAAGAAGGGCGTTTGCTGCACCGTCCGCTGGCGGATCATGTGCTGGCGCGGATTGGTGGTCAACCGGCCAATGTCACCAGCTATAACGATAAAAGAGAGAATGACACCGCACCCTTGCCGTTCTCCCTTTCCAGCCTGCAGATTGAAGCCGGGAAACGCTTTGGCATGAGCGCACAAACGGTGCTGGATACCTGCCAGAAGCTGTATGAAACCCACAAGCTGATCACCTATCCACGTTCCGACAGTCGCTATCTGCCCGATGAGCACTTTGCCGGACGCCATGCGGTACTCAACGCCATCAATGCCCATCAACCCGATCTGACGCCGCCCGCGGATTTTGACAGCGATCGCCGTAATCGCTGCTGGGATGACAAAAAGGTCGATGCTCACCACGCTATCGTCCCGACAGCCAGAAGTTCTCAGGTCAGGCTGACCGAGAACGAAAGCACGATTTATCGTCTGATTGCCACGCAATACCTGATGCAGTTCTGCCCTGATGCCGTGTACCGCAAATGCGTGATCGAGCTGGATATTGCCGGCGGGAAATTTGTCGCCAAGGCTCGCTTCCTGGCGGAGGCCGGCTGGCGATCGCTGTTGGGCAGTAAAGAACGCGATGAGGAAAATGACGGCACGCCGCTGCCGGTGGTTGCCAAAGGTGACGAGCTGTTATGTGAACGGGGAGAAGTGGTAGAGAAGCAGACTCAGCCGCCGCGACCGTTCACCGATGCGACCTTATTATCTGCGATGACCGGCATTGCGCGATTTGTTCAGGATAAAGATCTAAAGAAAGTGCTGCGTGCGACCGATGGTTTAGGGACAGAAGCTACGCGCGCCGGGATTATTGAATTGTTGTTCAAGCGCGCCTTTTTGTTTAAAAAAGGGCGCTATATTCACTCCAGTCCCGCCGGGCGGGCGCTGATCCACTCGCTGCCAGAAATGGCGGCGCGTCCCGACATGACCGCCCATTGGGAATCCACGCTGACCAAAATCAGTGAAAAGCAGTGCCGCTACCAGGACTTTATGTTGCCGCTGGTTGAGACGCTGCATAATCTGATTTATCAGGCACGGCAGCAACCTGCTGCGCATGCCTTCCGTGGACTTCCGGCGGCTGAACCGAAAAAGCCGCGCCGTAAGGCGACTAAAGCGAAGGAAACTGAGTGATGAAATTATCAGGCGCATTAATGCTGGCCGGGATGTTGCTGGTGAGCCCGTTGTATGCCGCCGGTGAGGGCTGGAATCTCGGCACTGGCCACGGCAATAACGGCGGTAATCATAGCGGTAACAATCAGGGAAATAACAGCAACAGCCCGAATGCGGATGTGGTGGTGGATATGCCGCCGGAAGTCTGGACGCAAGGGCAGAACAACAATCAGCCGCCGTGCAATACCTGCTGCACCTACGAAAATCGGAGCTATACCGAAGGATCGGTGGTGAAGATGGAAGGGGTGTTATTACAGTGTTCGCGGGATGAAAAATCTTACGGGACTAATAATCTGATCTGGAAAACCATCAAGTAATCCACCGTTAAGCATTCTGAGATAGTAACCACAGAAGCCCGTGCCTCTGTGGTTATTTTTCACGATGACCTGACGGTCTGAACCAGGCGAAACTTACTTCGCCTCATCCAGGTTGAACTGTGCCCAGATTGGCGCATGGTCTGAAGGCTTTTCCATACTGCGAATATCATAGTCGATGCCGGTTGCCACACAGCGGGCAGCCAGAGGCTGACTGGCCAGCACCAGATCGATACGCAGTCCACGGTTATCATCAAACCCTTTTGAGCGGTAATCAAACCACGAGAAGCGATCGTTAGCTTCCGCATTCTCTGCGCGCCAGGTATCCACCAGTCCCCAACCCATCAGACGGTCCATCCACTCACGCTCTTCTGGCAGGAATGAACATTTGCCGGTGCGCAGCCAGCGCTTGCGGTTATCTTCACCAATACCGATATCCAGGTCAGTGGCACTGATGTTCATGTCGCCCATAATCACCACCGGATTTGTCGGTTTCTGATCGTTTTCCAGGTAGCTCTGCAGATCGCGGTAGAACTTCTCTTTTGCCGGGAATTTAGTCGGGTGGTCGCGGCTTTCGCCCTGTGGGAAGTAGCCGTTAAGCACGGTCAGGGTACCCACAGGCGTGGCAATGTCGGCCATAATCATCCGGCGCTGAGATTCCTCATCATCGCCGGCAAAACCGCGACGTACGGCAAGAGGCTCGTCTTTGGTTAACAGGGCAACGCCATAGTGACCTTTCTGGCCATGATAGAAGACGTGATAACCCAGCTTTGACACTTCTTCCAACGGGAACATATCGTCATGCACTTTGGTTTCTTGCAGGCCAATCACGTCTGGCTGGTGCTGCTCAATGATGGCGGCAAGCTGATGCGGACGGGCGCGCAGCCCATTGATATTAAAAGAAACAAATTTCATTGTGCTGACCAGATATCGAAGGAAACAGGGTTCGGATGGTAGCAAAAAAAGCGGGAGTTAAAAACCTATTTAGTGGAGGGAGTCGGTAGGGTAAAGGGAAGTAAAAGACGTAGGGGGTTGGTTGAGTTGGGGCGTGCGCCAAGGGTAAAAAATAAAAGGGCAGGGTTAGGTTAGGATGACCGGAGATGTTAAATGTGAGGATGCCTGGCCTGGCAGAGCATTAAAGGCGATGTTTGGTCGGGTCTGATGGTTTATGCAGAAGGTGAAGAGTTCGCGGCTGCGGAGCAGGAAGGATTTTTCGTCGCTTTGCGACTCACCCTTCGGGTCAAACCTTCGAGGTCGAAGCTTCTCATCCTCCCCCGTGGGGAATATGGAAAAGGGTACTTTGCATAGGAGTGCGGGAGATAAATGAGATGGTGGTGGGGGAAGGATTCGAACCTTCGAAGTCGATGACGGCAGATTTACAGTCTGATCCCTTTGGCCACTCGGGAACCCCACCACAGGGTTTTGCTTTATTTCTCAATTACTGCGCTTCAGTCACTGGCCTTGCTGCTGTGCCTGTAAGCGGGGCGCATCATATCAAATGAGAGGAGGCTGTAAAGCCTGAATTTAACGAAAAAGGTTTGTTTGCCGCTTTTTTATTCTGGCTGCTGCTTTGTCATACAAAACAGCAGCCTTGCTACAAATGAAATGCGTTGCTGCTTATAGAATAATGGTGCGGTTGCCGTAAACAAATACACGTTGCGCCAGTACCTGATACAGCGCGCGGCTTAACGCGTTCTTCTCAACGTCACGGCCTGCACGCATCATATCTTCTGCCGTGTAGGTGTGATCAACGTGGATGACGTCCTGCATGATGATCGGACCTTCATCAAGATTATCATTCACATAGTGTGCCGTCGCACCGATGATTTTCACGCCGCGCTCATACGCCTGATGATAAGGACGTGCACCAATAAAGGCGGGCAGGAACGAATGATGAATGTTGATGATCTGATTTGGGTAACGCTGCACGAATCCTGGGGTCAGTACACGCATATACTTGGCCAGAACCACGTAATCAGGCTGGTAGCGATCGATCTCTGCCGCCATATTGTTATCGTGATCTTCGCGGGAAAGCCCTTCATGGCTGACCAGGATAAACGGAATATCAAAACGCTCAACCAGCGTGCGCAAGGTTTCGTGGTTACCAATCACCGCAGCGATCTCAACATCCAACCCGCCGTAGGTGCTCTTCATCAGCAAATCACCCAGACAATGGGCTTCTTTGGTAACCAGAATAACGATACGGCGACGACCCGCTGAATTTAACTCGCGAATGGAGCCGGTTGGCAGCGCACTGTCCAGGTCCGCCAACAGCGTGGTGTCGTTAAATATCCCTTCCAGCTCGGTACGCATGAAAAAGCGTCCGGTGCGATGATCGACGAACTCATTGTTCTGTACGATATTCAGCTCGTGCTTGTAGCAAATATTGGTGATCTTGGCGATCAGACCTTTTGCGTCTGGGCAGATGGTCCGTAATACTTTTCGTTGCAGTGTTTGCGCTTGCATTGCAGTGGTGATCCTGTCGAAGCAATTCTTTATAAGATCAGCGACCTTACTGGCCGCAGCATTTCTTGAATTTTTTGCCGGAGCCGCAGGGGCAGCGGTCATTTCGCCCTGTTTCAGGGTAAGTGCCGTCAATATAGTACCAGCGTTGTTCTACCCGAACAAAGCGGGAACGCTCATGAATAAAGCTTTCGCGCTGATTTTCAGAGAAACGAGCAAAGAATGTCACAAACCCTTCGGATTTATCCCCAGGTTCTTCTGCCGAAATAATCTGTAAACTCAACCAGCGGGTCGCCTCAAAGCTTTGCTCAAGGCTGGCATGAAAACGTTGCGGATCGCAGGAGGGATGCCAGGTGGCGACCAAATAGTCGGCATCTTTCAGCACATAGGCAGTGTAGCGCGAACGCATTAAGGCTTCTGGTATGGCAGGAATGTCGTCACCTTTAAGAAAGGGCTGGCAACATACGCTATACTGCATTCCGCTTCCGCACGGGCAAAGTTCTGACACGTTGACTCCAGTGAGTGTAAAAGTCGAAAGATTTTGGGCGTCATGGTAACCGAGCAGTCACGATGATGCCATTTGTAAGTTAAGCAATCGTCAGGGGTAGAATGAGACAGGTAAAAATTGGACTGGCACTGGGATCGGGTGCCGCCAAGGGATGGGCGCATATTGGTGTTATCAATGCGCTGGAGCGGGCTGGGATTAAAGTCGATGTGGTCGCGGGGTGCTCCGTTGGGGCGCTGGTGGGCGCAGCGTATGCCAGTAAACGTCTTCCCATCCTCGAAACCTGGGTTCGTTCCTTCAGCTATTGGGATGTGATCCGCCTGATGGATTTCTCGTGGCGTCGCGGTGGCCTGCTGCGGGGAGAACGGGTGTTCAACCACGTTCGCCGGCTGGTTAATCACGAAAACATTGAAGAGTGCGATCTGCCTTTCGGCGCGGTGGCGACCAACCTCAGCACCGGGCGTGAGCTGTGGCTGACTGAAGGCGATCTGCATATGGCGGTGCGGGCGTCATGCAGCATGCCCGGTCTGTTAGCCCCGGTAGCCTATAACGGTTACTGGCTGGTGGACGGCGCGGTGGTCAATCCGGTGCCGGTGTCGCTGACCCGGGCACTGGGCGCCGATATCGTGATTGCCGTTGACCTGCAACACGACGCGCACCTGATGCAACAGGATCTGCTGTCAGTGACGCCGCAATCCGCAGATGAAGTCGAAGCTGCAGCAACCAGCTGGGGAGGGCGCCTGCGTCAGAGCCTCGCCAGAGTAGCCCACCGCAAGGTTAATCAAACGCCTGGCGCGATGGAAATCATGTCCACCTCTATTCAGGTGCTTGAGAACCGGTTGAAGAGAAATCGTATGGCAGGCGATCCGCCAGACGTATTGATCCAGCCATTGTGCCCTCAGATTTCCACACTGGATTTCCATCGCGCAGAAGAGGCTATCGAGGCGGGTAAGCTGGCGGTAGAGAAGAAGATGGATGAATTACTGCCGCTGGTTCGTCAAGCTGCGTTGCCGGATGAGTGAAATATGACTCTTCAGGCAATTCTTAGAGGCGAGAATGTGGATTATGAGCCACTATTGACTAATCCGGTGTACAGGGGGGGATGATGGACAAGCCATTAAGCGGAAAAAAGATTCTGATTGTTGAAGACGAAGTCGTTTTCCGCTCTCTTCTTGACAACTATCTAGCGGCTCTTGGGGCTGAGATAATGCTGGCAGACGATGGACTGCAAGCGCTTGAAAAACTCAATGAGTCTGCGCATGACCTGATGATTTGCGACCTGGCTATGCCAAAGATGGACGGGTTGAAGCTGGTTGAACATATGCGTAGTAAAGGCAACACCATGCCGATACTGGTGATCTCCGCAACGGAAAACATGGCTGACATTGCCCAGGTGCTACGCCTCGGGGTGCAGGACGTGTTGTTAAAACCGCTGAAAGATCTGGCCCGCTTACGCGAGGCCGTCTACGAATGCCTCTATCCATCGATGTTCACTTCAAAAGTGGAAGAAGACGAACAGCTATTCCAGGACTGGGATGCGCTGGTGCGGGATCCGAATGCCGCGTCGAAACTGCTTAAGCAACTGCAGCCGCCTGTACAGCAGGTTATCGCCAACTGTCGCATCAATTACCGTCAGCTCACGATGGCCGAAGAGCCGGGCTTGGTATTGGATATCGCCGCGCTGTCCGAGAAAGATCTGGCATTCTATTGCCTGGACGTGACCCGCGCGGGCGATAATGGCGTGCTGGCCGCTTTATTACTGCGCGCGCTGTTCAATGGACTGTTGCAGGATCAATTATCAGGCCAGTCGCCACGATTGCCTGAATTAAATGGCTTGTTAAAACAGGTCAATTTGCTGTTACGCCAGGCCAATCTAAAAGGGCAGTTCCCACTGCTGGTCGGCTATTACCATCAAGGATTAAAGAATTTGATCCTCGTTTCCGCTGGTTTAAACGCCACCCTTAACGTCAACACCCATCAAATTCAACTCAGCAACGGTGTTCCACTTGGTACATTGGGCAGCACCCACCTAAACCAAATAAGCCAGCGTTGTGAAGCCTGGCAATGCCAGGTTTGGGGCGCTGGTGGCAGGCTGCGCCTGATGTTGTCCACGGATTAACCACTCGTCAGAAATCCTGTTTGCTGCTGGCAGACAGGGCCAAAGATAAGCTTTACACTTGGGTAATAGTCTTAATTTTTGCTGAAAGGGTTCATCCAGGATAAATCCGTCAGGGTTCCACTGGTATACTCATCTCGTTTTTAACTCGACATATCAAGTAATAACTTGAACGGCCTATAAAGAGAGGTACTTAGATGTCTGCCTATAAGTCCAAAGTAAAAAAAGCGGTTATCCCTGTAGCTGGTTTGGGAACGCGTATGTTGCCTGCAACCAAAGCCATTCCAAAAGAAATGTTGCCACTGGTTGATAAGCCGTTAATTCAGTATGTCGTTAACGAATGTATCGCAGCTGGGATCACTGAGATTGTGCTGGTAACGCACTCCTCTAAAAACGCCATCGAAAACCACTTCGACACCAGTTTCGAGCTGGAATCGATGTTGGAAAAACGTGTTAAGCGTCAGTTGCTGGAAGAAATCCAGTCTATTTGCCCGCCACACGTAACCATCATGCAGGTCCGTCAGGGTCTGGCTAAAGGTCTGGGCCACGCAGTAATGTGTGCTTACCCGGTTGTCGGTGACGAACCTTTCGCCGTTATCCTGCCTGACGTAATCATCGATGAATACGAATCAAACCTGGCTACTGAGAACTTGGCCGATATGATGCGTCGTTTCGATGAAACCGGCCGCAGCCAGATCATGGTTGAGCCAGTTTCTGACGTAACAGCTTACGGTGTGGTTGACTGCCAGGGTGCTGAACTGTCTGCTGGTCAGAGCGCACCGATGGTCGGTGTGGTTGAGAAGCCTAAAGCGGATAAAGCCCCTTCAAACCTGGCGGTTGTTGGCCGTTATGTTCTGTCTGCTGATATCTGGCCACTGCTGGCGAAAACGCCTCCAGGTGCAGGTGATGAAATTCAGCTGACTGACTCCATCGCTATGCTGATGGAAAAATCGACTGTAGAAGCTTATCACCTGAAAGGCGTGAGCCATGACTGTGGTAACAAGCTGGGCTACATGCAGGCTTTCGTTGAATACGGCGTACGTCACGATTCTCTGGGTAGCGACTTTAAAGAGTGGCTCGAAAGCACTGTTGGCAATAGTAAGTAAATTTAATTTCTAACCGGGACAATTCAATGAAAGTCACCGTATTTGGTATCGGCTATGTTGGTCTGGTTCAGGCTGCGGTTCTGGCCGAAGTCGGACATGACGTTCTTTGTATCGATGTCGACGCAAGTAAAGTCGAGAATCTGAAGAAAGGGATCATTCCTATTTTTGAACCGGGCCTGACGCCTCTGGTGATGCAGAACTATGAGAGCGGTCGCCTCAAGTTCTCCACCAACGCGGAAGAAGGTGTGAATCACGGCACGATGCAGTTTATCGCCGTGGGAACACCTCCGGATGAAGACGGCTCTGCGGATCTGAAATATGTTACCGCTGTAGCACGCACCATCGCAGAACACATGCAGGATCACAAAGTTGTGATCGACAAGTCTACGGTTCCTGTTGGAACGGCAGACCGTGTTCGTGCGGTAATGGAAGAGACGCTGAAAGCACGTGGTGCTGAGATTGCGTTTGATGTGGTGTCTAACCCTGAATTCCTCAAGGAAGGTGCAGCAGTCAGCGACTGTATGCGTCCTGAGCGTATTGTTGTGGGTACAGACAATGATGAAGTTGTTGAGCTGCTGCGCGAGCTGTACGAGCCCTTCAACCGTAATCATGACCGCATGATTTTAATGGATATTCGTAGTGCTGAGCTGACCAAGTATGCGGCAAACTGCATGCTGGCCACTAAAATCAGCTTTATGAATGAGATCTCCAACCTGGCAGAACGCCTGGGTGCAGATATCGAGAAAGTGCGTCAGGGCATTGGTTCTGACTCCCGTATCGGTTACTCCTTCATCTATCCTGGCTGCGGCTATGGCGGATCCTGCTTCCCGAAAGACGTTCAGGCGCTGATCCGCACTGCAGAACAGATTGGTTACAAGCCACGTCTGTTGCAGGCGGTTGAAGACGTCAACGATTCGCAGAAGAACAAGCTGCCAACCTTCATCAAACGTCATTTCGGTGACAATCTGCAGGGCAAAACGTTTGCACTGTGGGGGCTTTCTTTCAAGCCAAACACCGATGACATGCGTGAAGCGTCAAGCCGTGTGCTGATGGAAGCACTCTGGCAGGCAGGTGCATACGTTCAGGCTTTCGACCCGGAAGCAATGGACGAAGCACAGCGCGTCTATGGCCACCGCAGCGATTTGAAGCTGATGGGAACCAAAGAAGCCGCTCTGCAAGGTGCTGATGGCCTGGTCATCTGTACCGAATGGCAGAACTTCCGTGCACCGGATTTTGATGTCATTAAAAATGCTCTGAAAGAACCCGTGATTTTTGATGGTCGTAACCTGTATGATCCAGAAAGAATCAGTAAGCGCGGTTTTGTTTATTATGCAATCGGCCGCGGCGCTTCTATCCAAATTGCATAACTAACGAGGGCAGTATGAAATATCTGGTAACCGGCGCAGCAGGATTTATTGGCTTCCACGTAGCGGAGCGCCTGCTGTCCGCCGGTCACCAGGTTGTCGGTATCGACAACCTGAATGACTATTATGACGTTAACCTGAAACTTGCCCGCCTCAAACTTCTTGAGCCTCATGCGCAGTTTACCTTTATCAAGCTGGATCTTGCTGACAGAGAGGGCATCGCCCAACTGTTCCGCGACCAGGCTTTTGAGCGTGTTATTCATTTGGGTGCTCAGGCTGGTGTACGTTATTCGCTCGATAATCCTTTAGCTTATGCAGATGCGAATCTGATTGGTCACCTGAATATTCTTGAAGGGTGCCGACATAATCACATTGGCCACTTATTGTATGCCTCATCCAGTTCCGTTTATGGGCTGAACAATAAGATGCCATTCTCTACCGATGACTCCGTTGACCATCCTGTGTCGCTGTATGCGGCAACCAAGAAGGCCAACGAATTAATGTCCCACACCTATTCTCACCTGTACGGTATTCCAACCACCGGGGTGCGGTTCTTCACCGTATATGGCCCATGGGGAAGGCCGGACATGGCTTTATTTAAGTTCACCCGCGCCATGCTGGCCGGAGAACAAATTGATGTCTACAACAATGGCCAGATGCGCCGCGACTTCACCTACATTGATGATATCGCCGAAGCGATTGTTCGCCTGCAGGATGTGATCCCGCAAGCGAACCCAGACTGGACCGTTGAGCAGGGGAGCCCTGCAAGCAGCTCAGCGCCGTATTGCGTATACAATATTGGTAACAGCAACCCTGTCACGCTGATGGCGTATATAGAGGCGCTGGAGAAGGCGTTAGGCATCAGTGCGAAGAAGAACATGCTGCCAATGCAACCGGGTGACGTGCTGGAAACCAGCGCTGATACTCGTGCGCTGTTTAATGCCATTGGCTTTAAACCTCAAACCGGTGTCGAAGAAGGGATTGCTAACTTTGTCAGTTGGTATCGTTCTTTCTATAAGGTCTGAACGATCGGCAGCGTAGGATAAAGGGGCTGAGGCTCCTTTTTTTTTTGCTTTGGGAAAAGTGATGGCTTGAAAAATGGGAAATAAAAAACCCATCGCAAGGATGGGTTTCTCAGAAGCACTTGAAGTCACGATTACAGCAGGAAATCGTCCAGCTGCTTACCTTGTTCTTCGATAGCTTTTTTGATCACGGCTGGAGTACGACCCTGACCTGTCCAGGTTTTCGCTTCGCCATTTTCATCAGTATATTTGTATTTGGCCGGACGGGCAGCGCGTTTTGCTTTGCCTGGTGCTTTAACAGCGGCCAGGGTGGACAGCAATTCGTTAGGATCGATGCCATCAGCAATCAGCATTTCGCGATACTGCTGCAGCTTGCGTGTGCGTTCCTGGTTTTCAGCCTGAGCATGGCTTTCTTCTTCGCGGCGCTCATTAACAACAACTTCCAGTTTTTCCAGCATCTCTTCCAGCGTTTCCAGGGTACATTCTCTGGCTTGAGCACGCAGGGTACGAATGTTGTTCAAAATTTTAAGTGCTTCGCTCATTATATGAATCTCAAAAATTATAAAGGTGGGAGAATTGTTCTGCCCGATAATAATAGAGTGCGTAAATACGAACTGCAATAGTTAATTTTGTAAGGATTTCAGAATAAGGAAAATCCGCCAACTGCCCCTGTTGTAATTAATCCGCATAAAAGGTTGGCTGCTAAAAATAATGCCTGCTTTGTAATCGCTATCAGATGTAAGACAAAGCCCGACGGGCGTTCACGCCTTGTATAATAAAATCAGCCAGGTAAACCGTGGACATTTTTTCAGGTTTACAGCAATATCTTTCAGGAAATTCCGCGAATATTAGCAGAGTCGATTTAGCCTTTTTATTCGTTTAATGCCTAAAAGTGACAAAGACTGGAAAAACTAAATCTGGAAAAAGAAGGGATATTTCAACAACATTGTCAGCAGGTTGTACATTTTCTCACGCCCGTCGCGTCACCGTTGCGTGATGATTAAAGCCCTTTCGACCGTAGTACCCTGTGGTACAATTCTGAGCATTCTTCGAAACATTCCTAAGGGAGCGAGCGCAAATGGCTCAGCTGTATTTCTACTATTCCGCGATGAACGCCGGCAAATCTACCGCCCTGTTGCAGTCGTCTTATAACTACCAGGAGCGGGGGATGCGGACTATCGTCTACACCGCCGAGATTGACAACCGATTCGGTTCGGGCAAGGTGAGTTCGAGAATAGGCCTGTCTTCACCCGCGAAATTGTATAATAACGAGTCGGCACTTTTTGATGAGATTAGCGCTCAGCATCTGCTGGAACCGGTTCACTGTGTGTTAGTCGATGAAAGCCAGTTTCTTACCCGTGAACAGGTAAAAGCCTTATCTGATGTAGTAGATAATCTGGATATACCTGTACTCTGTTATGGATTGCGTACAGATTTTCGCGGTGAATTATTTACCGGTAGCCAGTACTTATTAGCCTGGTCAGATAAGCTGGTTGAATTAAAAACCGTTTGTCACTGCGGAAGAAAAGCGGGAATGGTATTAAGGTTAGATCAAAATGGCGCACCTTTTAAAGAAGGTGAACAGGTTGTCATTGGTGGCAATGAGCGTTACGTGTCCGTCTGTAGAAAGCATTACAAAGCAGCGATAGAGCAGGGATGTTTACAGGCAGTACATGGTAAGAACGGGATTAAATAAAGACCGTCATCCAGGTAGTTTATGAGAAAACTAAGCCTGCATGTTATTTCAAAGGTTGATTAGTTTTTCTTACGAATTGCGCCAATAAAAAACCCGCCGGTTGGCGGGTTTTTTTTAAGCAACTTTTACTTTTTCACTTTCTTTTCGACTTTCTTAACCGCGACCGGTTGGGCTTCAATCGCTTCGGCGATGTTGGCAAACACTTCCTGGTACTCAACGCCGTAGAAAGTATCCAGCATGATTTGTTTTAGCTCAGCAATCAGCGGATAGCGTGGGTTAGCACCGGTACACTGGTCATCGAAGGCATCTTCAGCCAGCTTATCGACTTTCGCCAGGAAATCAGCTTCCTGTACGCCAGCCTCGCGGATTGATTTAGGGATACCCAGTTGCGCTTTCATCTCTTCCAGCCAGGCCAGCAGTTTCTCAATTTTCTGCGCCGTACGGTCACCAGGTGCGCTCAGACGCAGATGGTCAGCCACTTCGGCATAACGACGACGAGCCTGCGGACGATCGTACTGACTGAATGCTGTCTGTTTGGTTGGGTTATCGTTAGCGTTATAGCGGATAACGTTACAAATCAGCAGGGCGTTAGCCAGACCGTGTGGAATATGGAACTCTGAACCCAGTTTGTGGGCCATTGAGTGGCAAACCCCAAGGAAGGCGTTGGCAAACGCGATACCGGCGATGGTGGCAGCATTGTGCACACGCTCACGGGCTACCGGGTTTTTAGCGCCTTCGTTGTAACTGGCCGGCAGGTTCTCCTGCAACAGTTTCAGCGCTTGCAGCGCCTGACCATCAGAGTACTCATTGGCCAGCACAGACACATAGGCTTCCAGAGAGTGGGTAACCGCATCCAGACCGCCGAAGGCACAGAGTGACTTAGGCATGTTCATCACCAGGTTGGCATCGACAATCGCCATGTCCGGGGTCAGCGCATAGTCAGCCAGCGGATATTTCTGGCCAGTCGCATCGTCGGTCACTACCGCAAATGGTGTCACTTCTGAACCGGTACCGGAGGTGGTAGTGATAGCAATCATTTTTGCTTTCACGCCCATTTTCGGGAATTTGTAGATGCGTTTACGGATATCCATAAAGCGCAGCGCCAGTTCTTCAAAGTGGGTTTCCGGATGTTCGTACATCACCCACATGATTTTCGCGGCGTCCATCGGTGAACCGCCGCCCAGGGCGATAATCACATCAGGTTTGAAGGAGTTCATCTGCTCAGCCCCTTTACGCACAATGCTCAGCGTTGGGTCAGCTTCTACTTCGAAGAACACTTCAGTTTCAATGCCGTGAGATTTCAGCACTGACACCACCTGATCAGCGTAACCGTTGTTGAACAGATAGCGGTCAGTGACGATAAAGGCGCGTTTTGCTCCATCGGTCGCCACTTCTTCAAGAGCGATAGGCAATGAGCCGCGACGGAAGTAGATAGACTTAGGAAGTTTATGCCACAACATATTCTCTGCTCGCTTAGCCACGGTTTTCTTGTTGATCAGATGTTTAGGTCCGACGTTTTCAGAAATGGAGTTACCACCCCAGGAACCACAGCCCAGCGTCAGAGACGGCGCCAGTTTAAAGTTGTACAGGTCACCGATACCACCCTGTGAAGCCGGGGTGTTAATCAGGATACGTGCGGTCTTCATTTTGTCGCCGAAGTAGTTAACACGCTCACGCTCGTTATCCTGGTCGGTGTACAGACAAGAGGTGTGACCGATACCGCCCATAGCGACCAGTTTTTCCGCTTTGCTAACCGCATCGTGGAAATCTTTCGCACGGTACATGGCAAGGGTAGGAGAGAGTTTTTCATGGGCGAAGGGCTCGGATTCATCAACCAGCTGCACTTCGCCAATCAGAATCTTGGTGCTTGGAGGCACGTTGATGCCGGCCATCTCGGCAATTTTCACCGCTGGCTGGCCCACGATAGCGGCATTCAGCCCACCGTTTTTCAGGATGATATCCTGCACAGCTTTTAAATCGCTGCCCTGCAGCATGTAGCCGCCGTGGCTGGCGAAACGCTCGCGAACCGCGTCATAAGCGGAGTCGACCACGATGACGGACTGCTCAGACGCACAGATTACGCCGTTATCGAAGGTTTTGGACATCAGGATAGATGCCACAGCACGCTTGATATCTGCCGTTTCATCGATAACTACCGGGGTATTACCTGCACCCACACCAATTGCTGGTTTACCGGAGCTGTAGGCCGCTTTAACCATGCCTGGACCACCGGTCGCAAGGATCAGGTTTATCTCTGGGTGGTGCATCAGCTGGTTTGACAGCTCAACAGACGGGGCATCGATCCAGCCGATGATATCTTTTGGCGCACCGGCGGCGATAGCAGCCTGCAGCACAATATCGGCCGCTTTATTGGTCGCGTCTTTCGCTCTTGGATGTGGTGAGAAGATAATGCCGTTACGGGTTTTGAGGCTGATCAGCGCTTTGAAGATGGCGGTAGAAGTTGGGTTAGTCGTTGGCACGATACCGCAGATCAGGCCGATAGGTTCAGCGATAGTGATGGTGCCGAAGGTCTCATCAGTACCGAGAATACCGCAGGTTTTTTCGTCTTTGTAAGCGTTATAGATGTATTCGGAAGCGAAGTGGTTTTTGATAACTTTGTCTTCAACGATCCCCATACCGGATTCCGCAACGGCCATTTTGGCCAGTGGAATGCGTGCATCTGCTGCAGCTAACGCTGCGGCACGGAAAATTTTGTCGACCTGCTCTTGAGTGAAGTTGGCGTATTCGCGCTGTGCTTTTTTAACACGTTCAACAAGTGCGTTAAGTTCAGCAACATTAGTAACGGCCATAATGCATCTCCTGATGGAAGTTAAACTCTATTAGTAAACAAGTCAGAATCAGGAAGTATAGTCATGCGTTGTTAATGTGTTGTGATCTCGCTGTGACTAACTTGAATTCCTGCTAAAAAGTTCTACAGGTTTACTGAAAGAGTCTGCACCTGACTTTACTCACCACGACCAGGGCATCGACTTACCACTCCATTTGGTGATTCAAAGCTTACTCACTTAGAGGTAAGCCAATTTTGATTTAGATCATCTTTACCCCAAGCTGACACCTTTCAGCAGCAACAATTATCGCCTTTGCGAGGATGGGGTTTGAATAAGTGTCGTTACGTTTTGCGCGGCAGATCTTAAGAACCTTATGCAGCCTGAAAGACAGTGAAAAGCACTGATAAATGCGCGTTAATCCAGATGAAAATTCGAAGTAATGCCATGGCAAACCCAGGGGTTTTCCCGTACATTAGCCGCCAGTAAATTGGCCCTTTCAGGAGCATCACGTGAATCCGGCACTTTTAGACCTTTCCGGCTATATCAAATTTTTTGTTGGGCTGTTTGCTTTGGTGAATCCGGTGGGGATCATTCCGGTGTTTATCAGCATGACCAGTTATCAGGTTGCAGCTGCCCGTAATAAAACCAATCTGACCGCCAACGTATCGGTGGCGATTATCCTCTGGACCTCGCTGTTTCTCGGTGATGGCATCCTGCATATCTTTGGCATCTCTATCGATTCCTTCCGTATTGCCGGCGGGATCCTGGTGGTGACGATTGCGATGTCTATGATCAGCGGGAAACTGGGCGAAGATAAGCAGAACAAACAAGAAAAATCAGAGTCCGCGATCAGAGAAAGTATTGGCGTGGTTCCGCTGGCGTTGCCTTTAATGGCTGGGCCGGGTGCGATCAGCTCAACCATAGTCTGGAGTACCCGTTATCACAGCTGGCAAAACCTGTTGGGATTCAGCGTGGCAATTGCCCTGTTTGCGTTCTGCTGCTGGCTGTTATTCAGGGCAGCCCCTCTGATGGTCAGAGTGCTGGGTCAGACGGGTATAAACGTCATCACCCGTATTATGGGCCTGTTGCTGATGGCATTAGGTATTGAGTTTGTGGTCACCGGATTGCGGGCTTTATTCCCGGGATTAGTCACGTAAAAAAACCCGCACTGAAAAACCCCCTGAAAAGCGCATAATCTGCGCTTTTTTTTTGGCTGCAACAAAATGAAGCACCAAATCAGTGCAAATGGGCCTTTTTAAGCACTGTGTTAGTGCAATTATTCATTTCGCTTAACTTGCCGTTGCGGTTATTAATGTAATTACTGCAAACGTCTGCAACTCCCTCATCCAGCAATGCTTATTGATGAATTGTTACTTTTTTAACACTGTATATTGCCGTGTCAGTTGCGCATTACCAGATTTATATCCTGTAAAAAACCATCATCGTAATATCTAAAGCTGAAAACAGCGCGAAGTGAAGAAATTAGATTAAATTTTGCACTATGACACCAGTCAAAGTGGGTGTTTTATAGGCGTTAATGCACTTAACTATCTATTTATCATTAGGTTATGTGTTAATTTCACTTGTTAAATAACATTTCATCATATTAATTAGTTGTGATAAAAGAGAATTAGGTAACATTTTTGTCATTTTGCTTTGGCGTAAAAATCAGCGTTCTGATAGTTTTCGAATGCTTTGTTTAAAACTGGCATCGGATGTGCAATTGACTACCACTTTTTCCGATTTGGCTGCCGATCCACGAACACAGGTTATCAACGCTTAATGAAATGCATTCCGTTTTCCCGTCAGCATCTGAGTCAGGCCGTTATCTTGAGTTTGACTATCGGTACCGGCAGCGCAATGGCCGCTTCAGTACCCGCAGGTATTAACCTGGCCGCACAGCAGTCCATGGTGATTAACAACGGCACGGAAGTGTCTTCACTGGATCCGCAAAAAGTTGAGGGTGTGCCGGAAAGCAACATCATTCTGAACCTGCTGGAAGGTCTGACAACCACTGACAACAACGGGCATGTGGTTCCGGGCGTGGCGGAAAGCTGGCAAAGCGAGCAGGGGAAAGTCTGGACGTTCACCCTGCGTGCTGACGCAAAGTGGAGCAATGGTGAGCCTGTCACCGCCGCTGATTTTGTCTACAGCTGGCAGCGTCTGGTCGATCCAAAAACGGCTTCGCCTTATGCCAGCTACCTGCAATATGCCCATATTGAAAATATCGATGACATCCTGGCGGGGAAGAAGCCGGCCAGTGAGCTGGGCGTGAAGGCGCTGGACGATCGCCATCTTCAGGTGACCCTGAGCGAACCCGTTCCTTATTTTATCGCCCTAACCGCGCATACCTCGCTGAAACCGGTCTATCGCAAGGCGATAGAGCAGTGGGGCGAGCAGTGGACACTGCCGGGCCACTATGTTGGTAACGGCGCCTATACGTTAGGTGAGTGGGTGATTAACGAGAAGATCGTGGTCAAGCGCAACCCGCTGTATTGGAACAATGCCAAATCGGTGATTGAAACCGCCACCTTCCTACCGATCGCGTCAGAGTCCGGCGACGTTAACCGCTACCGTAGCGGTGAAATCGACATGACCAACAGCGCTTTACCGCCGGATTTATTCCCAACGCTGAAGAAAACGCTGGGCACGCAGGTGCGCATCAGCCCGTTGCTTTGCACCTTCTATTATGAGCTGAACAACAAACGCGCGCCGTTTAACGATCCCCGGGTACGTACCGCGGTGAAGTTGACGCTCGACCGCAGCATCATCACCGACAAAATTATGGGCCAGGGACAGATCCCGGCCGGTGGCTTCACGCCGCCGTTTATTGATGGTGCCGAATTAACCCAGCCAGACTGGATGAAGCTGACTCAGCAGCAGCGTAACGAGCAGGCCAAAAAACTGCTGGTGGAAGCCGGTTACAGCAGCGCGAAACCACTGACCTTCAGCCTGCTTTACAACACCTCTGATGTGAATAAAAAGCAGGCCATTGCCGCTGCATCAATGTGGAGTAAAAACCTGGGGGCCAAAGTCTCGCTGGATAACCAGGAATGGAAAACCATGCTCGATACCCGTCATCAGGGGAATTTCGACGTGGCGCGTGCAACCTGGTGTTCGGATTACAACGAACCCTCGACTTTCCTCAACGCCATGTTAAGCAACTCTTCCAGCAATACGGCGTTTTATAAAAGCGACAAATTCGATGCGCTGATCGCGAAATCACTGACCGTTTCTGATCGTGAGCGTCCGGCCGTTTATCAGCAGGCTGAACAGCAGCTCGATCGTGATTCGGCTATCGTGCCGGTTTATTACCGCGTCAGCGCACGCTTGGTAAAACCCTGGGTTGGCGGGTTTACCGGCAAAGATCCTCAGGATCTGACCGACGTGAAGTATTTTTACATCGTTAAGCATTGAGATTGGGCGAACGTTTTCGACCGATCGCAAAGAAAGAAACAGGCAGGGTAAAGCACCATCACCAGGCGGATCCACGTTCCGGTTCGCCAGGCAAATAACCCGATAACGGGGGTAGCTGATGATTATTCAGACCACATTAGCAATGATAAAAACTGGAGTAGGTAACTCATGACCAACATCACGAAAAAAAGCCTGATTGCTCTTGGCATTATGACTGCGCTGGCAGGCAATCTGGCTATGGCTGCTACGGTGCCTGCGGGCGTCGATTTAGCGGCAAAACAGGAGCTGGTAAAGGGCAATGGCGATGAAGTTCAGTCCCTTGACCCACACAAAATTGAAGGTGTGCCTGAATCCAACGTCAGCCGTGACCTGCTTGAAGGTCTGGTGATCAGTGATACTCAGGGGCATCCAATCCCTGGCGTGGCAGAAAGCTGGGAAAACAAAGACGGCAAAGTCTGGACCTTCCATCTGCGTAAGAATGCCAAATGGTCCAACGGTGAGCCTGTAACCGCGCAGGACTTCGTTTATAGCTGGCAGCGCCTGGCCGATCCTAAAACCGCGTCGCCCTATGCCAGTTACCTGCAATACGGTCATCTGGAAAACATCGATGACATCATCGCCGGCAAGAAAAGCCCTGACACACTGGGCGTGAAGGCGCTGGATGCCAACACCTTACAGGTGACGCTGAGCGAAGCGGTTCCTTACTTCTTCAAATTACTGATCCACCCATCCATGTCTCCGGTTTATAAACCAGCCGTGGACAAATTCGGTGAGAAGTGGACTCAGCCGGAAAACTGGGTCGGTAACGGCGCGTTCAAATTACAGGCGCACGTGATCAACGAACGTATCGTGGTCGTGCGTAACCCGGACTACTGGGACAACGCCAACACCAAACTGGATAAAGTGACTTTCCTGCCAATTTCGTCTGAAGTCAGCGACGTTAACCGCTACTTCAGTAACGATGGCAGCGACATGACCTACAACAACATGCCAATCGAGCTGTTCAAAAAACTGCAGCGCGATAACCCGAAAGAGCTGCATGTTGATCCGTACCTGTGTACTTACTACTACGAAATCAACAACCAGAAAGCACCATTCACCGACCCACGCGTTCGTGAAGCGCTGAAGCTGGGCCTGGACCGTGACATCATGGTTAACAAGGTGCTGGCACAGGGTCAACTGCCGGCCTACAGCTACACGCCGCCAGCCACCGACGGTGCCAACCTGACCAAGCCAGAGTGGTTCAGCTGGTCTCAGGACAAACGTAATGCCGAAGCGAAAAAACTGCTGGCGGAAGCGGGCTACACTGCCGACAAGCCACTGACCTTCGAGCTGCTGTATAACACTTCCGATCTGCACAAAAAGCTGGCGATTGCCGCCTCGTCGATCTGGAAGAAAAACCTCGGCGTGAACATCAAGCTGAACAACCAGGAGTGGAAAACCTTCCTGGATACGCGTCACCAGGGCAACTTTGACGTTTCCCGTGCCGCATGGTGCGCGGACTACAACGAACCGAGCTCGTTCCTGAACACCATGATTTCTGACAGCAGCTCCAACACGGCTCACTATAAGTCAGCGGCATTCGATAAAGTGATGGCCGATTCTGCGAAAGCCAGTGATGAGAAAAGCCGTAGCGACCTGTACGCCAAAGCCGAGCAAATCCTTGATAAAGACTCAGCAATCGTTCCGGTCTACTACTACGTGAACGCCCGTCTGGTGAAAACCTACGTCGGTGGCTACACCGGTAAAGATGCGCTGGACAACGTGTACGACAAAAATCTGTATATCATCAAGCATTAATCGCAACAATTTGGGGGAAGGGCGACCTTCCCCCAGCGTGTATATTTTAAGCAGTGCTGAGGCACAAGCCAGCAGGTACGGGCAATGGTAAAATTCATCTTTCGTCGTTTTCTGGAAGCGATTCCGACGTTACTTATTCTGATTACTATCTCCTTCTTTATGATGCGCTTAGCACCGGGAAGTCCTTTTACCGGTGAACGCACGCTGTCGCCTGAGGTGATGGCCAATATCGAAGCCAAATACCATCTGAACGATCCGATCTGGAAGCAGTACACCAACTATCTGGTGCAGCTGGCCCACGGAGATTTCGGTCCTTCGTTCAAATACAAAGACTATTCGGTTAACTATCTGGTCGGCCATGCGTTCCCGGTCTCCGCAAAACTGGGACTGGCTGCATTTCTTCTCGCGGTGATCCTCGGGGTAGCTGCTGGCGTCATCGCCGCATTAAAGCAGAACACCAAGTGGGACTTTGTGGTGATGGGGGTGGCAATGACCGGCGTGGTGATACCCAGCTTCGTGGTTGCGCCGTTGCTGGTTCTGATCTTCGCGATAGCGTTGAAATGGCTGCCGGGCGGTGGCTGGAACGGTGGCGAGGTCAAATATATGATCCTGCCGATGGTCGCTCTGTCACTGGCCTATATCGCCAGCATCGCGCGTATTACCCGCGGCTCAATGATTGAGGTTCTGCACTCTAACTTTATCCGTACGGCACGCGCCAAAGGGTTACCGATGCGCCGCATCGTGCTGCGCCATGCGCTGAAACCCGCCATGCTGCCGGTGCTCTCGTACCTCGGGCCGGCCTTTGTCGGGATCATCACCGGTTCGATGGTGATCGAAACCATTTATGGTCTGCCGGGTATCGGTCAGCTGTTTGTGAATGGCGCATTAAACCGCGACTACTCGCTGGTGCTGAGCCTGACCATTCTGGTAGGTGTGCTGACCATTCTGTTCAATGCGATTGTTGACGTGCTGTATGCCGTTATCGATCCAAAAATTCGTTATTAATCGCGGAGCTCGCCATGATGTTGAGTAAGAAAAAGAGCGAAGCTCTCGAAGCCTTCAGCGAAAAGCTGGAAATAGAAGGCCGTAGCCTGTGGCAGGATGCGCGTCGACGCTTTATCCACAACCGTGCCGCCTTAGCCAGCCTGGTCGTGCTGCTGTTGATTGCCCTGTTTGTCATCTTTGCGCCGATGCTGTCGTCCTTTACCTATGACGATACCGACTGGGGCATGATGTCAGCTGCGCCGGATATGGTGTCAAAACACTACTTCGGCACCGATTCATCGGGCCGCGATCTGCTGGTGCGTGTGGCGATTGGCGGACGTATCTCGCTGATTGTGGGGATTGCTTCTGCGCTGGTGGCGGTGCTGGTCGGCACGCTGTACGGCTCGCTGGCAGGCTATCTGGGCGGCAAAACCGACTCGGTGATGATGCGCCTGCTGGAAATCCTTAACTCCTTCCCGTTCATGTTCTTCGTGATCCTGTTGGTGACCTTCTTCGGCCGCAATATTCTGCTGATTTTCGTCGCTATCGGCCTGGTTTCCTGGCTGGATATGGCGCGTATTGTGCGCGGCCAAACCCTGAGCCTGAAGCGCAAAGAGTTTATTGAAGCCGCCCACGTTGGCGGGGTCTCCACCTTCAGCATCGTACTGCGTCACATCGTGCCGAACGTACTGGGCGTGGTGGTGGTGTACGCCTCGCTGCTGGTGCCAAGCATGATCCTGTTTGAGTCCTTCCTGAGCTTCCTTGGCCTGGGCACCCAGGAGCCGCTGAGTAGCTGGGGCGCGCTGCTGAGCGACGGGGCGAACTCCATGGAAGTCTCGCCATGGCTGCTGATGTTCCCGGCCGGTTTCCTGGTGGTGACGCTGTTCTGTTTCAACTTTATCGGCGATGGCCTGCGTGATGCCCTCGACCCGAAAGATCGTTAAGGAGTTTCCCGATGAGCGTAATTGAAATGCAGCCAGCAATGGCAAAAAAAGCGGGAACCGACCTTCTGCTGGACGTAAAAGATCTGCGCGTCACCTTTGGTACGCCAGACGGTGATGTCACTGCCGTGAACGATTTGAACTTCAATCTGCGTGCCGGTGAAACCCTTGGCATCGTGGGTGAGTCCGGTTCCGGAAAATCCCAGACGGCCTTTGCCCTGATGGGGCTGTTGGCGAACAACGGCCGTATTGGCGGCTCTGCGCTGTTTAATGGCAATGAAATCCTCAATCTGCCAGAGAATAAGCTGAACAGACTGCGTGCCGAGCAGATTGCGATGATCTTCCAGGACCCGATGACTTCACTGAACCCGTATATGAAGGTCGGTGAACAGCTGATGGAAGTGCTGAAGCTGCACAAGGGCATGAACAGTGCTCAGGCCTTCGAAGAGTCAGTGCGAATGCTGGATGCGGTGAAAATGCCGGAAGCGCGCAAGCGAATGAAGATGTATCCACATGAATTCTCCGGCGGCATGCGCCAGCGCGTAATGATTGCCATGGCGCTGCTGTGCAAGCCGAAGCTGCTGATTGCAGATGAGCCGACCACCGCGCTGGATGTGACGGTGCAGGCACAGATCATGACGCTGCTGAACGATCTGAAACGCGAATTCAATACCGCCATCATTATGATCACCCACGATCTGGGTGTCGTCGCCGGGATCTGTGACCGCGTGCTGGTGATGTATGCCGGAAGAACGATGGAATATGGCACCGCACGTGACGTGTTCTATCAGCCAACGCATCCTTACTCGATTGGTTTACTGAATGCGGTGCCCCGTCTGGATGCAGAGGAAGGTGACTCGTTAGTGACCATCTCCGGTAATCCACCAAACCTGCTGCGTTTACCAAAAGGCTGTCCGTTCCAGCCTCGTTGCCAACATGCGATGGAAATCTGTTCCACCGCGCCGCCGCTGGAGCCATTTGGTGAAGGACGCCTGCGTGCCTGCTTTAAACCCGTGGAGGAGCTGGTATGAGCGCGGTAGCTGAAAAGAAAGTTCTGTTAGAAATTGCCGATCTCAAAGTCCATTTTGATATCAAAGACGGTAAGCAGTGGTTCTGGCAACCGTCAAAAACCCTGAAAGCCGTTGATGGTGTCAGCCTGCGCCTCTACGAAGGTGAGACGTTAGGCGTGGTCGGTGAATCCGGTTGCGGCAAGTCGACGCTGGCGCGCGCCATCATCGGACTGGTCAAGGCTACCGAAGGGCGCGTTGCCTGGCTGGGTCGCGATCTGCTGGGGCAGTGTGAAGAAGAGTGGCGCAGAGCGCGCAGCGATATCCAGATGATTTTCCAGGATCCGCTGGCTTCACTGAATCCACGCATGAACATTGGCGATATCATCGCTGAGCCATTGCGCACCTACCATCCTAAAATGCCGCGCCAGGAAGTGAAGGAGCGGGTAAAAACGATGATGATGAAGGTGGGCCTGCTGCCAAACCTGATCAACCGTTATCCCCATGAATTCTCCGGCGGCCAGTGTCAGCGAATCGGTATTGCCCGTGCATTGATCCTCGAGCCAAAACTGATCATCTGTGATGAACCGGTTTCTGCGCTGGACGTGTCGATTCAAGCGCAGGTGGTCAATCTGTTGCAGAAACTGCAGCGTGAAATGGGCCTGTCACTGATTTTCATCGCGCATGACCTGGCGGTAGTCAAGCATATTTCCGACCGCGTTCTGGTGATGTATCTGGGCCATGCGGTGGAGCTGGGTACTTATAAAGAGGTGTATCAGAATCCACAGCATCCTTACACCAGAGCCTTGATGTCAGCCGTGCCGATCCCCGATCCGGACCTGGAAAAAAACAAGGTGATTCAGCTGCTGGAAGGGGAACTGCCTTCGCCAATCAATCCGCCGTCAGGCTGCGTATTCAGAACGCGCTGCCCGATTGCCGGACCGGAATGCGCGATAACCCGTCCGTTGCTGGAGGGAAGCTTCCATCATGCGGTATCCTGTCTGAAGGTCGATCCGCTGTAAGCCAAACGAAAAAGGCCGGGCAATTTGCCCGGCCTTTTAACTCTCTGCGCTGAAAAAATTATTCACGCCACAGGATATGGCACAGCTTGTTGTCTTTCTCACGGCACAGCAGCACGCGGGCAAAGACATCATTGATCGGCTCGCCATCAGCATCGCCCAGACCAATCACCACTTCACAGAAGAAGTCCGGGTTCAGATCATAATCCACATGCTCAGACCAGTCTTCTGAAGGATCGAAGAGTTCGGCGCCGCCACGCTCTTCAAACTGAAGATTGAACAAAATGATATCGGCTGGATCAAGATTATCACCCGCCAGCTCCAGGAAAATATCGTAGGCCTGTTCAAGGGTTTCATCTTCGGTAAGGCGGTTATTTAAATCCATAACATTTCCCATAATGCCCCTGCGGGCGCTGTGCAATTCCGCTCGTTTTACAGCAACGGACTAAAGAAGTAAAACAGTCGTTCAACAATACGCTGCCAGTAGGCACGTCTTGACCAACGCTGGCCATCAACCAGCCGCGATCGGGCGATATAATCGTCCTGTACGCGGGCCAGATCGCCACCAAAACCATCATCGTCAATCACCATAGTGATTTCAAAATTCAGCCACAGGCTGCGCATATCGAGATTCACCGTGCCCACCAGACTGAGCTGACCATCGACCAGCACGCTCTTGGTATGCAGCAGACCGTCTTCAAACTGGTAAATCTTCACGCCGGCGGCCAGCAGCTCGGCAAAAAAGGCCCGGCTCGCCCAGCCAACCAGCATTGAATCGTTATGGCGCGGCACAATAATGCTGACGTCGACGCCGCGCAGAGCGGCGGTGCAGATGGCATGCAGCAAATCATCGCTGGGTACAAAGTAGGGCGTGGTCATAATCAGCTGCTCACGGGCGGCATACACCGCGGTGAGCAATGCCTGATGGATCAGGTCTTCCGGGAAGCCGGGCCCGGAAGCGATCACCTGGATGGTATGACCGCTTTCCTCTTCAAACGGCATGATGTTGCCGTCGGGCGGTGGCGGCAATATGCGTTTACCGGTCTCAATCTCCCAGTCACAGGAGTAGATGATGCCCATGGCGGTGGCAACGGGACCTTCCATACGGGCCATCAAATCGATCCACTGACCTACGCCGGCATCCTGCTTAAAGTAACGCGGATCGACCAGGTTCATACTGCCGGTATACGCGATGTAATTATCAATTAGCACGATTTTGCGGTGCTGACGCAGATCCATGCGGCGTAAAAACACGCGCCACAGGCTGACCTTAAGTGACTCCACCACATCCACACCGGCATTGCGCATCATTGCCGCCCACGGGCTACGGAAGAACTGCACGCTACCGGCTGAATCCAGCATCAGTCGGCAATGCACGCCACGACGCGCTGCGGCCATCAGGCATTCTGCAACCTCATCGGCCAAGCCGCCTGGCTGCCAGATATAGAACACCATCTCGATATTATGGCGTGCCAACTGGATATCACGCACTAACGCCTTAAGCGTTTCATCGGTAGACGTGAGCAGCTGCAGCTGATTGCCTTTCACGCCGGCAATGCCCTGACGATTTTCACACAGCTGGAACAGGGAACGCGCCACATCGCTGTTTTCATGCGAGAAGATGTGGTGACAGGACTTTAAATCATTCAGCCACCGGGCGGTTGACGGCCACATGGTGCGGGCGCGCTCGGCGCGGCGTTTACCCAGATGCAGCTCACCGAACGACAGATAGGCGATGATCCCTACAAGCGGCAGAATATAAATAATCAGTAGCCAGGCCATGGCAGACGGTACGGCGCGGCGCTTCATCAGGATACGTAGCGTAACCCCGGCGATCAGCAGCCAGTAGCCAAATACCAGCAGCCAGCTGAGTACTGAATAAAATGTCGTCATGTAAGTGGAAGTCCTGTTCACGCTTGAATAGAGGGAGTTTACGTGTTGATGACAGCAGGCGAAACCTTTTCCTTTTTAAAGTCATCGGACCTGGCGGGCATTAAGAAAGGTCTATAATGCGGCGCGAGTTTTTCAAGTGAAGAGGGCAAGATGAGACGGAGTAGAAATGAAGTTGCACGCTGGCGCATGTCACGGCAGATTCAGCGGCGCAGAGCACGCTGGCTGGAAGGGCAATCCCGCAGATATGGCCGGATGCATCTCATCCGCCACCAGGTGAGCCAGCAACAACGCCGGTCTATTCTTTTCATTACCCAGATCCCTTGAAATAATTTGCCGGGACGATCGCTTTCCAGGTAATGTACCCGGCAAACACCAGGCGCGTCATTAAATAGGCGTTTGTCGGCTTCAACTCGGTGACAAGGGGTGACGAGAACGTGTTTTGATGTTAGGGTGTTGTCTCTTAAGCAAAAAAAGTAGGTTTCTATCTCTAAGTTAAAATACCAATGCCCATCATGTTGCGGCAGCCAGTTTCGTTTCTCCATGCACAATGTCACCAGCAAGAATCCC